>NZ_JAXBLY010000015.1:0-122354 GCF_033963925.1 Rossellomorea sp. YZS02
TAGTCCCTTACTCTTTTTGAACTGATGGTCACAAACCATTTTGCTCTGTCAACTACTTACTACTTGAGAGGGTGAAGGGAACTGCGTAGACTCCTACGGAAAGCAGGACTGTTCCATTCACCATCCTGCACTACAACTTAAATGACAGAGCATCGTAAATCTTAGTTTGTATGCGAATAGCAACAATCTTTGTGAAAACAGCTTTTTAATTTGATCTTTACGCTTCTTCACTTTCTAAGAGAACTTCACTTTTATCAGGATATGTTTTTTCAATATGCTGTTCTCCCCAGGCACATAACATGTCCAAAGGCTCTTTTAATGACCATCCGTATTCTGTCAATTCGTATTCGACCTTTGGAGGGACTTGATTATAAATGATCCGGTTGATGACGCCATCTGCTTCCAGCTCCCTTAATTGCTGGGTCAGCATTTTCTGTGTTATACCCGGCATCAACCGTTTTAATTCGCTGGTCCTCCGTTTATTTTTGATTAGATGGCAAAGAATGACAACCTTCCATTTTCCTCCAATCACTTCCAGGGAAGCTTCAACCGGTATATTGTACTTTTTCAATTACTAAACCTCCTCATCCGAGTTCTAATTATATATAGAATTGGCTGTAAGGATGTCGAATATCCAATCGCCTTAAGGTAAATGTCACTAATAGTATAACGTACATATTCAAAAGATCCATAGGGTACTTTTTGGTGCCTGTAAAGCCGTTGAATTAAAAAGCCTTCCATAATGAAATGGAAGGCTTTTTAATGTGAAACATTTTTAATTAATGACCACCTGGGTAACCAGAGTGAAGGACAGTCATAATTGTAAACCATCCAAAAACACCTAATGTTGCAAGTGAGAAAAGAATTCCCATTGCATTCTTGTTTTTGAAAGTGCTTACTACTGAAAATAAAGCTAATAAAGTAACCAGTGAAGTAATAATTACAAGACCCATTTATATGACCCCTTTCATTAAAATGCGTTTTACTGACCTCTTGATAACAATATGTACATAAATGCACTCATTAACATTTTATAGTTTTTTTTCCTTTTTGTCGAGGTCAAATATTGACACTTCTATGTCTACCTTGCGACTTCCATGTTTTTATGAAGCTGGAAGTTCTGATACAATTAATGTATCACAAATGGAGGTGGAAACGTTGCAGTGGAAACAAATCCCATTAGGCCCTTTGCAAACCAACTGTTATATCTTATGGAACTCTAGCAAGGATTGTCTTGTCATTGATCCCGGTGGTGAAGGGGAGAAACTGATTGACTGGTTGGAAAATCAATCGTTGTCCCCGTTAGCCATTCTCCTCACACATGCTCATTTCGATCATATCGGAGCTGTTGACGATATAAGGAGGAGCTTTGACATCCCAGTTTATGTTCATGAAAAAGAGGCTCAGTGGTTATTGGATCCCTCTTTAAATGGTTCCCAGCTATTCATGATGGGTGAGTTGATCAGACTTAAACCGGCTGATTACATACTGACAAATGAAAAGAATTTAACAATCGGAGACTTTCAGCTCCAGTTGTTCGAAACACCAGGTCATTCACCTGGTAGTATTTCTTATTATGTACAAGAAAGTGGAATTGTATTAGCAGGAGACACACTGTTTATGGGGAGTATCGGACGTTCCGATTTACCAGGTGGAAATCACAAAGAGTTACTGGCAAGCATTCATGAAAGGTTATTGACCCTGCCTGAAGAAACAAAGGTTCTTCCTGGACATGGTCCTGAAACATCAATAGAAGCAGAAATGGACTCAAATCCATTTTTAAACGGCTTCTAAAAAAATCCCTTCAGCAATCAGCTGAAGGGATTTTTTTTAGTGTCCTCCTGCACCCGGAGTCATCATAAAGGTCGTCCAATAAGTAAAACCTGCAAAGAACACTGTTAAGTATGCACCGAAAACATAAATATACATGCGTTCGGACAGTTTTAAATAGCTAAGCATAATGAAGAATCCGGTTTGGCCTAAAAAGATTAATGATGTTGTGGTCATATCACCAAGATAGAACATAACGGCAAAAATACCAGTCCAAAAACCTAGAACTCTAAACATACGATCCATATGTAACCCTCCTTTGCACCCTAAGTCCATCACTCAATATTATAAATGAATACTACCATAAAAGTAAATAAGTGTTTGATGTTAGTTTGTGACGAATAGGTGTAATCTAACCCTTAAAATTTTATTTGTCCGTTTTTTACCCTTGTTACTTACTTCCACAATGCTCAAAATGTGAAACCTTCCCGTTTACTGAAGGGGGCCTCTACCTGATATTGAGTTGTAATCAGCTTTAAAACGATAGCAACCCAAGAAGAATTCACTCCGTCCATTCTCTGTAAAAAAATGTTCACAAATTCCCAAGGGAAATTACTGTACAAAAGTTATACAATTAGTATACAATATGTTTAACGAATCTTAGAAACTTGAAAGTTAAATTTGAAGGAGGTCAAGAAAGTGAATAACCTTACATTTTTTACTTATCCAAGCTGTACCTCTTGCCGAAAAGCCAAAAAGTGGTTAACCGCACATTCTGTTGATTTTGATGAGAGGCACCTTTTTAGAGAGACACCGACTCATAAAGAACTAATGGAATTGTTATCCCTTACGACAGAGGGACTTGATGAGATCCTCGCCACTCGAAGCCAAACCTTTAAAGAATTAGGGAAAGATGTGAATGATTTGCCACTGTCCGAAGTGATTAAATTAATCATTGATGAACCGAAGCTTCTTCGCAGGCCACTTCTGACAGACGGAAAAAAACTGGTGGTCGGCTACAACCCGGATGGACTTCAGAGTCTTGCGAATAAAAACAGAACATTGAAGAAAAGCAGCTGAATATAAAAGGCAGTCACTTGAATTTTTCAAATGACTGCCTTTTTCAATGGTAAGTGTCGGGGCTGACCAAGCCGCCTCCGCTTTTGGATTATCCAGCTGGAAGGGCTTAGAGGCTCGAGGTCATAAGCTAAGGCACCCCAAAAGGCAAAGAGCGCCTTCCGGGATGCCTCATCTTATGCTTGTCGCCTCTGGGCAAAGCCCCTTCCGCTTTTATGTTGTCCAGCTCCGACGGCTAGCCCCTCGAGGTCACAACTGAAAAATCCCATAAGGCAAAAAGCGCCTTTTGGGATTTTCCAGTTGTGCTTGTCGGGGCTGACCAAGCCGCCTCCGCTTTTGGTACTGGGCTAGCTGGATTCGAACCAACGCATGTCGCAGTCAAAGTGCGATGCCTTACCGCTTGGCTATAGCCCAATGAATCTACTTTACAAAATATAGTATGGTTCAATTTTGAGGATCTATTCATGTATTTTAAAATGTTTTCGGGATGCATTGCCTGTAGTAATAGGGGTTTGGCTGATATTGATATTGGTATGGGAAATAATTGAGCTGTGTTGTCCGGGCTGGTGGATACCTTTCAGGTTCTAAGCAACTCGGACCGATATAGGTGCCGGGCTTCACCTTTTCTGTCGTTTTGATCCACGCGCTTTCATTCATGCAATAGTTTTTCGCCATGACACTTGAAGGGGTGAGCTTCAAGATATCCGAACCTAGTATCACTTCCGGGGTAGGCGCATTGAAAATTGCCAATAGGTGAGTACGGTCCTTGGTCGCCTCCTCGTAATGCCACCAGCCTTGAGGTATGTTTGCAACTTGTCCCGGGGATATAGAGTAATTTTGGATTTCCTTTGTAAATGGATTAAGAATCGATACTGTAGCCGCACCTGAAATGCAATATACCAGCTCGGCAGCGTTTTGATGATAGTGGGGCTCTACAAAGTTATGTTTACTTAAATAGATATCAAGCAGGGATGTTTGATCCAATGTATTTAATTGGCCTACCCCCAAAATATTGATCAAGTTTTGATGGTCTTTTTTAAATAGAGTACTTTTGTTAACATCATATGAGAATTGTACATCTGGAGAGGTGTAATCCATATATTTCGTCATAAGAAGGGTCACCGCTTTCGAATGAATGTTTACCTTCATAATATATGGGTGGGCGATTAATATGTGATTCGAAGAGAAAGAGAAGATACTTCAATGCAAGATTTAAAAAAGTTTGTGGGAAAAGAAGGAATTTGTAACAAAATGTCGTATATCTTAAAGTAAGAAATAAGAAAGGTGGTGCACATTCATATTTCACTCAGTCGAATCTTTATCGGAAGTGATGATTGGAGAAGCATTCAGCAATGATGCAACAGATATTCATTTGATACCCAGAACGAAAGAATACTTGATTCAATTCAGGAAACTCGGGGGTTTGGTACCATTCCAGACCATCGACGAAGATCAGGCTGAACGTCTGATTGCACATCTGAAGTTCATGGCTTCCATGGATATCGGAGAAAAACGCAAACCTCAAAGTGGCTCTTTCAGCCTTACCGTCAAAAATACCCCTCTTTCTCTCAGAATATCTACCCTGCCTACGACACATTTAAAAGAAAGTCTTGTCATTCGGATACTCCCTCAAAAATACCAGATTCCCATTGAGAAAATGTCTCTTTACCCATCTTCTGCCAAGAAACTTCTTGCCCTGCTTATGCATTCCCATGGCCTCATCTTGTTCACTGGACCGACTGGTAGTGGTAAAACCACTACGTTATATTCACTCGTTCACCACTGTTCCGTCGTTTTAAACCGTAATGTGATCACCCTGGAGGATCCCGTCGAGAAGCAGCACGATGAAATGGTTCAGATCCAGGTAAATGAAAAAGCAGGGATTACGTATTCCACCGGATTAAAAGCAATCCTGCGACACGACCCCGACATTATCATGGTGGGGGAAATCCGTGATCGGGAGACGGCAGAAATTGCTGTTAGGGCAAGCTTGACGGGGCATTTGGTGATTTCAACCATGCATACAAGAGATGCAAAAGGGGCGATTTACCGCTTAATGGAATTAGGAATCAAGTGGCATGATATCGAGCAGACCCTGCTTGCTGTATCCGCTCAAAGATTGTTGAAACTTTTATGTCCGATCTGCAAAGCGGAGTGTGGAGGACAATGTTTAAGAGGGGAAAAGCGGAACAGGGCATCGGTTTATGAGATCATTACGGGAAGTGCCTTGAAGAAAGTATTGAAAGAGGCCAGGGGTGAAATTGTCCAACACAAGTATCGCACACTGCAAACATTAATCTGTAAAGGGGTGGCACTTGGTTTTGTTTCAGAGAATGAATATAGGAAATGGGTTCATGAAGAAAAGCGATGATCAAGGTAAATTTCTAAAGAGACTTGGTGATTTACTTCAAAAGGGATATACCTTTATGGAAGCCATCGACTTTCTCTTGGTACCAAAGGAGAAGAAAACCATCAAATTAAAAAGGAGATTGGTTGCCTCACTCCAGAAAGGTGAATCCATTTCCACTGTGATGAGTAAACAATTAAACCTTCCCAATCACGTCAGCGCACAAATTTTTTTCGCCGAACATCATGGTCAAATGGGCCACACTTTGTCTGAAGCTGGGACCTATCTTATTAAAAGAAGGAAAAATCAACAGCAGTTGCAAAAAGTCTTTCAATACCCCCTAATGCTGATCTTCATTTCCATCATCATGATGGTGTTGCTTCGCAAAGTGCTTTTTCCTAGATTTCAGTCCCTGTATTCCTCAATGGGCTATGAACCTTCAGCAAAACTTACGCATCTTTTACACTTTATCGAAAACTTCCCAATGGTATTAGGTGTAGTTTTTTTTATTCTCCTATTTTCCACCATTCTTTTCTTTCTTTTTAAAAAGCGAATTTCCCCCCAAAAACTATCGGCAGCCTTAAGCAGACTTCCAATTTTGTCGTTTTATATAAAGCTGGGTCATTCCTACTTTTTTTCCCGGGAATTAAGCTTTCTTCTCTCAAGCGGAGTATCCATTACTGAATCCTTGCTCATCATCGAGAGTCAATCATTCCGTCCGACATTGCAGTACATTTCAGGCCAGCTCATACAAAAACTTAAAGCAGGTATTCCTTTTCATGAGTGTTTTGCTTCTCTGCCATTTTTTCAGGAAGAATTGCCGTTCATCGTTCAGCATGGTCAAACGAACGGAAGATTGGCGGAAGAACTTCGTGTTTACAGTGATATCTGCTTTCAGGATTTAGAAGAAAGAACGCATACATGGCTCAAGTATATCCAGCCTGCCATTTTTACTATTGTCGGACTATTCATCATGGCGATCTACTTCTCCATTATGATGCCACTATTTCAAATGATGCAGGGGATATGAAAAATATTATTTCCAGGAGGACAAATATGCTCAAAAATGAAAAAGGTTTCACTTTGATCGAGATGATGATTGTTTTGCTCGTCATTTCTGTTTTACTTTTCATTACAATCCCGAATGTGACCAATCAGAGTAATTCCATTAATTCAAAAGGCTGTGAGGCATTCATTCATATGGTCGAAGGGCAAATTGAAGCATATAAGATGGACGGGAATACTGATCCAGTGACCATTGATTCTCTTGTTACAGATGGTTATCTGAATGATGAGTATAAAGCATGTCCTGATGGGAGAGCCATCACGGTGGATGCAGAAGGAAAAGTGGTGACTTCCGATTAATGATAGTGGTACAGCTGAAGCAGGTTATACCCTCATTGAAATGCTCATCGTCTTGATGATCTTCACTATTCTCCTTTCATGGGTCGGCTTTTCTGTCCTACCTTTAAAAAGCCACACTGAAAAGGAACTCTTCATATCCCAGCTTGAATCGGATCTTTACCAAATTCAAAGCTACAGTATCAACCATCAATCACTGATTTTCTTGACTTTTTATCCACTAACCAATAAATATGTTGCAAAAACGGAAGCAAGACAAACGGTTGTATCAAGGGAGCTTCCTGCAGGAATTGAGATAGCAGCAAGGAACAGCCTCGAAGAGATCACTTTTTATCCTGATGGAAATACGAACAGATTTGGCAGTGTAAATTTTAAAACGGAACATGAGACTTTGTACCTCATGTTCCAAATTGGCCAAGGGAGATTTTATGTACAAGAATTCTAAAGGTTTCTCACTTACTGAAACGCTTGTCGCTTTTAGTTGTACCCTTATGATATGTGGGTTGTTTATACCCTTTCTCATTCAATACATGAACCGCCTTCAACAGCTTCAGTATGAAGTGGAAGCGCTGAAATTTCTCAGGGAAAGTGTAGAAAAAGAGATTGTTACGCATGAATTTTCTACTCATGCAAGGATGTATAAGGGGGTCAGGTATGAGGTCGTTTGGAAAGATGGGAGTGGTGATGAAGCTTGCGTTCGTTACGATAGCCGGGAAATTTGTACATCACAAAAAAGATGAACGGGGGTTTACATTGGTTGAAGCCCTGTTAAGTTTTAGTGTATTTTGCATGATATCCTTCAGTCTTCCTCTTATGATGAAGGGCTTTATGATGATTAAGAATGATTTGGTCCCACCCCATTATTATGAGTGGAATTTATTCAATGAGAGCGTAAGGAAAGAGTTAAAGAATGCGGAAGCTGTAGAAATCGCGCCACAGCACATTTCATTTGTGATGGATGGAGAAACGATTCTATATGAAACCTACGATCAATCCATTCGAAGGAGGGTGAACAATAGAGGGCATGAAATCGTACTTCAGGCAGTGGATCAGGTTACCTTTACTTCCATTCGAGGGGGGGTGCGTTTGGATTTGGAATTTGAAGGAGGCGAAAAAGTGGAAGGGGATTTCATGTGTTTTTCACCATTTGAGGGGCCGTTTTCACCTTAATGATAGAGGGTTCATCCTGCCGTATACCCTGTTCCTCCTGGTGATTGTCCTTTTTTTGGCTTTTGCATCAAAAGACATTTATATAAGTAAGTATCAATACCTTTCGAATATGAAGAGTATGCACGAGAGAAACATAAGCCTCTCCCACAGCATCTTACTCGAGATGGAGAATGAATCCTTATACACTGGAGTAATAAATCTAACTTTCGGCGAGGTCATGACCTCAAGTACGATGCTCAATTCCAGTGAAGTTCAAATGGAATTGACGTTCAAAAGGGACGAGAAGGTTTTTCTTCCTGAAACGGTTGTGTATAATAGGGAAACAAAACAAATCATACGTTGGGAGTAGAATATGAAACCGATTTTCTTTGTAGGCTTTATGGGTGTGGGAAAGACAACGGTTGGAAAACGTTTGGGAGAAGTACTGAATCTTCCTGTCATTGATCTGGATCAATATATTGAGACTAAAGAGAAAAAATCGATTAGAGACATCTTTCATCAGCATGGTGAAACGTATTTTAGAGAACTTGAAACGAGTGTTCTTCAGGAACTGAAAAAAGAAATGGCCATCATAACGACTGGTGGTGGAATAGTAGAAAGGGAGGAGAACCGTGCCTTTCTACGGAATTGTGGTTCTGTTTTCCATCTTACCTGCCCTTTTGGTTCATTATGGAAAAGGCTTGAAGGAGATCAGGACAGGCCACTTGTTCAAAGAAATTCGAAAACCAGTTTAAAGGAGCTGTATGAGCGTCGGCTGCCCCTTTACGAAAGTGGGAGCACAGTGACCATTTTTACAGAGGGTAAATCCGTGGATGAAGTGGTAGAGCTGATATTACCCTATCTTCAACATAATGTTGTATAATTCCTGGCACTACCGGGAATACTGATGGAAGCGGAGGGTGGTGCTTTTATGTCAGTGAATGATTATGTTAAGTTCATAACACAAACATTTGTTCAACATTATGAAAAATCACCTCATGAACGTAAAACATTAAAAAAGCAGAAAAAGAACGAGCGGGAACCATTTCTTTTCAGATGGTTCGGCATCATTCCGTATGCTTTCATGATACTGTTCAAGAAAAATAAATAGTGGACAAGGGCTGCCCTAAACGGCAGTCCTTTTTTTGATCCTGGGGGAAGGTATCCCCCAGATTCCTCACTGTGACTGCTGTAAATAAAATATTCCACCGTTTATGACCTCTATGGTAATTTTTGGTTCATACTGCTCCTTTAAAGCCTGCTGCTCAAGAAAATAGGATTCGGGTTTTTCTTCCTGATCTCCATAAAAATGATTCAAAAGTTGAAGATCATCCTCCCAAGTCTTTCTTGCTTGCTCCGCCCACTCGACGGGTTCCCTTTTAATTTCTTCGTATAGATATGACTGGACTCTGTTCACTCCACTTTTCGGTCTGATGATTGGTGTCAAAGTGAAAGAGAAATCTGGAATCTTCGGTGTCATGTTTTTGGTCATTAGAGCCCCATGAAAGTTTTCTTCTATGATTCCATTGATCAAGTTTACACCGATACTACGGATGCTGTCTTTCTTTCGGTTGGATTGATAAGATATTTTAATGTTCAATCCCAGCCAAGGATGAAGGGGCGTCTGTTGGCCGCTCGGAGTATACCGATTTTCATAAAGCCGTATATACCCTGCAAGATTCCGGGTTGAGTGGAAGATCTGATGAAGCCTCGGTGAACCAAAGTGGATCGGTTCACCTTTCATATCCTCAGGTGCATGATCAGGATTGGTGATGAGGGATAACGTCATCGGGTTCGGTGTCCCCCCTGTCTTTTCAAGATAATGCCAGTAGAATGGTCGGTTCATAAGTTCTTTATCCAAATCGATCGTGAGCTGTACAGTCATGTATCCATTTCCGTTCGCAACCATATCACATCCATTGGCGATGAAATACCGCTCAAGAAATCGATGAATTTCGTGCTGCTGCATTTGTTTTCTCCTCCTTTAATTGTTCTGCAAATTGAATCATACTTGTTAAATTCTCCATTTTGATCTTCATTTCTCCCTCTGTTCGGGATGAAGACAGGATATCTGTCACATGCTCTTCGAAATCCCTGAAATCCAGGCGGGTGAGTATTTCATCCAGTTGACCGATCACCCGTTCAAACAGATTGATTTTCTCATACAGAAGTTTCAGGATATGTTCTTCAACTGTATTTTTTGTAGCGAAGTTATAAATATGAACATCTTCTGTCTGCCCAAGACGGTGAACGCGGCCGATTCGCTGTTCCAATCTCATCGGGTTCCATGGCAGATCAAAATTGATCACGTGATGACAGAATTGGAGGTTGATTCCTTCTCCTCCAGCTTCAGTGGCAATCAACACCTGTGCATGCTTCTGGAATAACTCTCTCATCCAGTCTTTTTTTCCTCGTTTAAATCCTCCCCTGAAAGGGACCGAGCTGATTCCGTGCTGTTTCAAGAACCATTGAAGATAGAGCTGTGTTGCACGGTATTCTGTGAAAATGATCACTTTATCATTTATCGATTGAACGATTTCCAGCGCCTTTTGTGCCTTTGAGTTCATGGTCACGTTCTCTACTTTTTTCATCAGTGTACCAATCGTATGTTCAAAAGCAGGTGTAGGTGATTCCTTCTTTTCAAGCATATTTTTAAGTGTGTAAAATACAGCTTCACGGGAACTGCACGCTTCTCTTTGAAGGGTGAGGAGTGAGAAAGAGCTGGAATTTGCCCAGTCATCATATCTTCCTCTGAGCAGGTCGATGCTGTTATATAAATCTCTCTCAGCCTCGTTGAAATCAATTAATACAGTCTTCACATGCCTCTTCGTCCATTCAATCCCTGTATCGCCACGCCTATTGCGTATCATTACTTTGTTGATGAGGCTTTTCAGATGGTCATCCTCCTGAAGTGTACGATCCCCTTTTTTATATCTGTCCGTGAACCCAGATTCATTCCCAAGATGCCCAGGCTTTAGAAGGGAAACAAGATGAAAGATTTCTTCTACACGATTTTGGATAGGTGTTGCAGTCAATAGCAGGCAGAATTTCTTCTTGAGATTTTGGACAAATTCATAGTTTTTTGTTTTATGATTTTTCAGTTTGTGAGCTTCGTCGATGATCACCAGGTCATAATCCTGCTCATACACTTTTTCCCGATGAGGGCTCCTCTTTGCCGTATCCATGGATGAAACCACGATGTCACATTGATCCCATACGTAGCTCTTACGCTGGGGAACGGCGGGAATGAAGAACTTAGTGTTTAATTCATATGCCCATTGAGAAACGAGAGAAGCAGGAACCAAAATCAATACCTTTTTGACTAATCCCCTAATCATGTACTCTTTCAATATCAATCCGGCTTCAATCGTTTTTCCGAGTCCAACTTCGTCCGCAAGAATCGCTTTTCCGTTCATCGTTTCCACTACCTGCTTCGCTGCTTCCAGCTGGTGAGGGAGAGGAGTGACATTTGCCAAATGTTTTGGAGCCTGCAGGCCTTCAAAGTTCGGAATTGCAAGATGGTGCTCAAATTCGATGGCGAGTTTATAAAGCTCCCAGTTCCCCCAGGGGCCATCGTTTTCGATTAAACTTTCAAGACCTTCTCCCCACTGTTCATCAAATATAACCTCAACATTCATCTGAAAAACATCTCCTTATTTCTAATAAAAATGATTGCTCAAAACTCGTATTTAATGGTAGGATGAAAATAGATTTTCAATTGTTAGAAAAACTCGAAAATCCGAACATTCACATTTACAACATTTCTTCTGTATATTTCTAGTATGACCAATTGTTTCAAGGAATATTGGCGAATGATGACAAGGGGAGAGACTGTGCAAACAGCGCCGAAGGAGCAAGCACGTTTATGTGTGAATCTCTCAGGCAAAAAGACTCTTGTTGGACGCAACTCTGGAGAGCGTTTCCGAAACAGGAAACCACCAAAGGGGAAAGCCGTTCTTCGGTAAACTTTCAGGTGCAAGGACAGAGAAAACTTCTTTATGAAAAGGGGTTTTTCTGTCCTTTTTTCATGGGATAAAACTTGGTTAAGAATTATGCAAGCAAGGAATTTAAAGGGGGAAAAGTCATGTCAGAGTTAAAACAAACACCTTTATACGATGTGTACAAAGAGTATGGAGGTAAGACCATCGACTTCGGTGGCTGGGCTTTACCAGTGCAATTCTCAAGTATTAAAGAAGAACATGAAGCGGTAAGAACCCGGGCAGGACTATTCGATGTTTCTCATATGGGAGAAATTGAAGTGAAGGGTGAAGGGGCTCTTGACTACTTACAGAAAATGATGACAAATGATGTCTCCAAAGTAAAAGACGGAGGCGCACAGTATACGGCCATGTGCTACGAAAACGGTGGGACAGTCGACGACTTACTGGTTTATAAAATAAAAGACAATGATTATTTGCTCGTTGTAAACGCAGCAAATATAGATAAAGATTTTCAGTGGTTGAAAGAACATGAAACAGATGGTGTTGAAATCAACAATATCTCTGAACATATGGCGCAATTGGCCCTTCAAGGTCCGATTGCGGAAGAAGTACTGCAAAAAATCACCAATGAACATACATTGAGCGATATCGGCTTTTTTAAATTCCAAACTGAAGTGAATATAAATGGGAAGTCTGCACTCGTTTCCCGTACCGGTTATACGGGTGAAGATGGGTTTGAAATCTATTGTGCCTCAACTGATGCAGTGGCGATCTGGACGGCGATCCTTGAGGAAGGTAAAGAGCATGGAGTCCTTCCGTGTGGACTTGGTGCACGGGATACCTTACGTTTCGAAGCGAATCTTGCACTTTACGGACAGGAATTATCACAATCCATCACGCCGATTGAAGCCGGGATCGGGTTTGCTGTAAAAGTGAATAAAGAGGTTCCGTTCATCGGACAGGAAGTGCTGAAACAACAAAAAGAAGAAGGTGCTACACGAAAGATCGTGGGAATTGAAATGATTGATCGCGGCATTCCACGTCATGGCTATAAAGTATTTTCCGGAGAAGAAGAAATAGGTGAAGTCACAACGGGTACACAATCACCAACGTTAAAGAAAAATGTAGGGTTGGCCCTCTTGAATAAAGAGTTTACTGCCTTGGATACGGAAGTACTGGTGGAAATCAGAGGGAAAAAGTTAAATGCGAAAGTGGTAGCAACACCTTTTTATAAAAGACCAAAGAAATAGGGGAGGAATGACGGTCATGAAGCATCGTTATTTACCGATGACAGAGCAAGATCAAAGGGAAATGTTAGACAGCATTGGAGTAGACAGCGTTCACGATCTATTTGAAGATATTCCTGAACAGGTTCGTTTTATTGGGGATTACAAAATCAAACAAGCGAAGTCGGAAACGGAATTGGTAAAAGAACTCACTAAGATGGCCGCGAAAAATGCGGATCTGAAAAGTCATGCATCCTTTCTAGGGGCAGGGGTATACGATCATTACATGCCGATCATTGTGGATCATGTATTATCTCGTTCAGAGTTCTATACAGCTTATACACCTTACCAGCCGGAAATCTCCCAAGGAGAACTGCAAGCGATCTTTGAATTCCAAACGATGATTTGTGAACTGACAGGTATGGATGTAGCCAATTCATCCATGTACGATGGAGGAACGGCTCTGGCAGAGGCAGCTATGTTGAGTGCAGGTCAAACACGCCGCAAGAAAGTTCTCGTTTCGAGTACAGTTCATCCTGAATCACGTGATGTATTGAGATCTTACGCGAAGGGTCAATATATCGAAGTAGTTGAAATTCCGCACAATAATGGTGTAACCGACGTGGAAGAACTGAAGAAATTGATGGGGAATGACATAGCAGCGGTCATCGTTCAATACCCTAACTTCTTTGGACGGGTGGAGGAGCTGAAAGCGATTGAAGAAGTGGCACATGCAGAAAAAGCAATGTTCGTCGTTTCATCCAATCCCCTTGCCCTTGGAGCACTTACACCTCCGGGACAATTAGGTGCTGATATCGTCATTGGTGACGCGCAGCCATTCGGCATTCCAAGTGCCTTCGGAGGCCCTCACTGTGGATACTTTGCCGTGAATAAGAAGCTTATGCGTAAAGTACCAGGCCGTCTGGTCGGTCAAACCGTCGATGAAGATGGCATCCGTGGCTTCGTGTTGACCCTGCAAGCCCGTGAGCAGCATATCCGTCGTGACAAAGCGACTTCGAATATTTGTTCCAACCAGGCTCTGAATGCCCTTGCCGCATCTGTCGCTATGACGGCACTCGGAAAACAGGGAGTCAAAGAAATGGCCATTCAAAACATCCAAAAAGCTCACTATGCCAAAGAAGCCTTTAAAGCAAAAGGATTCTCCATCGCATTTGAAGGCCCTTCATTCAATGAGTTTGTCTTAAAGGTGAATAGACCTGTTAAAGAAATCAATAAAAAGCTTCTGGAAAAAGAAATGATCGGCGGGTACGATCTTGGATTAATGGATGACAGCCTTGCTCAGCATATGCTGGTAGCTGTTACAGAACTTCGCAGCAAAGAAGAAATCGACGCATTCGCAGCAGAATTGGGGGATTGTCATGAATAAGAAAGATCAGCCTCTTATTTTTGAATTATCTAAAGAAGGCCGCACAGGGTACAGCCTGCCAGAAATGGATGTACCACAGGTGGAACTGTCAGATCTCATTCCGACCGACTATATCCGTACAGAAGCACCTGAACTTCCTGAGGTATCGGAACTAGATATCATGCGCCATTATACAGCGTTATCGAAACGCAATCATGGGGTGGATTCCGGTTTCTATCCACTTGGATCCTGTACGATGAAATACAATCCAAAAGTGAATGAAAACGTTGCGCGACTGAACGGATTCGCTCACATCAACCCTCTTCAGGAAGCTGAAAGCGTGCAAGGTGCTCTTGAACTGATGTATGATCTCCAGGAGCATTTGAAAGAAATCACGGGTATGGATGAAGTCACGCTTCAACCTGCGGCGGGAGCCCATGGAGAGTGGACAGGTCTGATGATGATCCGTGCCTACCATGAGGCGAATGGAGATACCCATCGTACGAAGGTGATCGTACCGGACTCGGCTCATGGAACGAACCCTGCAAGTGCAACAGTTGCCGGATTTGAAACGGTGACGGTAAAGTCGAATGAAAACGGTCTGGTCGATTTAGAAGATTTAAAGCGGGTAGTCGGAGATGATACAGCTGCCCTCATGCTGACAAATCCAAATACTCTAGGTTTATTCGAAGAAAACATCATGGAAATGGCTTCCATCATTCATGAAGCAGGTGGAAAGCTCTATTATGACGGAGCCAACTTGAATGCGGTTCTCTCAAAAGCAAGACCGGGGGATATGGGATTTGACGTCGTGCATTTGAATCTTCATAAGACGTTCACCGGTCCTCACGGAGGCGGAGGTCCAGGAAGCGGTCCTGTAGGAGTGAAGGAAGACTTAATTAAATATCTTCCAAAACCTGTCCTTGTGAAAAACGGAGAGCAATATGAATTCGATTATAACCGTCCTGACTCAATTGGTCGTGTAAAACCATACTATGGTAACTTCGGTATCAACGTTCGGGCCTATACGTATATCCGAACTATGGGGCCGGACGGACTGAGAGCCGTGACGGAGAATGCCGTACTGAACGCAAACTACATGATGCGCCGCCTTGCTCCTTACTTTGACCTGCCGTATGATCGTCATTGTAAACATGAGTTCGTCATCAGTGGGAAACGTCAGAAGAAGCTTGGCGTACGCACGCTCGATATTGCGAAGCGGCTCTTGGACTTCGGATATCATCCGCCAACCATTTACTTCCCATTAAATGTCGAAGAGTGCATGATGATTGAACCAACGGAAACAGAATCAAAAGAAACCCTTGATTCTTTCATTGATGCCATGATCCAAATTGCAAAAGAAGCAGAAGAAACACCGGAAATCGTCCAGGAAGCGCCACACACGACCATCGTGAAGCGCATGGATGAGACACTGGCAGCAAGAAAACCGGTCCTGCGCTATACGAAAGAAGGCTAATGCGCATACTTAAACCCCTCAGTCGGATGACTGAGGGGTTTTTATTGAGGGACGGATCTATATTGAGCGGATTGTCGCTAGGTATTTTCTTTTTACCTGAGGGAATAGAGGTGATTTAAACCTTTAAAAGGATGGTGATTGTAGAAAGAGTGATAATCATTCAAATAGAATGGAGGAATCCGTAGAGTTGTGGTGCCGAATACGAATGTGTGGAAAGGGGATGGAGCCGATCCGGCATAAAATCCAGCCGGTTTGGTGGATTATCCGGCGGAATTGAGAAGGAATCCAACCGATTCTACCTTCAATCCGGTCATCTTTATCAAAAATCCAGCCGTCATCCATTTAATTCCATTCAATCATCTGATGATGAACAAAACCCCATCCCACTAAAAAAGGACCACCCCAGGGCGATCCTTCTACATTATTTTTTATGTTTTACTTTACCTGTCCACTTTTTAAAGCCGCCTTGCAAGTGGTGAAGGTCGCGGTATCCTTTGCGGTGCAGCATTTGAGCTGCTCTCCCGCTGCGAAGTCCGCTTTGGCAGTAAAGGTAAACGGGTTGATCCGAACGGATTTCCTTTTGTCTCATTTTGATCTGTGACAATGGAATATTCCGTGCACCCAGTACGTGACCATTTTCAAATTCATTCGCTTCACGAACATCTATCAATTGAGCCTTGCGATATCCTGCTCGAAATTCCTCTTCACTCAGTGTATTCACGATTCTCTTTTGATAGAAGAACGTAAAAAGTGAATAGATGATAATTCCACCCAGTACGACTAAAAGAATATATAATCCTTCCATCATTCATGCTCCTTTCTACAAATGCGCTATCTTCTATTATATTCATCATTCAAGTGATAATCAAAACATATTTTTCATTTTGAAGCAAAGACTTTCCAATCTGTTTTTCTTTGTTTTTTGGTGTGGATTTGATAGACTAGTAACGGACTTGAATCAAGAAACAATCGTACATAACAAAATCTTAACGCAAAGACGTAAATGAGGTATGTTACATGAAAAAGGAAACATGGAGATTCATTGACTCGGGAAATTGCTCCCCTTCTTATAATATGGCCCTTGATGAGGCACTGCTTGAATGGCACAGTGAAGGGAAGATACCTCCGACGATCCGGTTTTACGGCTGGGATCCAGCTACACTATCGGTCGGTTACTTTCAGAAGGTAGAGAAAGAAATCAATCTTGATGCCGTGAAGGAACATGGACTCGGATTTGTTAGAAGGCCGACGGGGGGGCGTGGAGTTCTACATGAACATGAATTGACGTATAGCGTCATCGTTTCAGAAGAACACCCGGAGATGCCTAAAACCGTCACAGAAGCATACCGTGTCATTTCTGAAGGGATTCTTAAGGGGTTCCAGGGTCTCGGGCTCGAAGCTTACTTTGCAGTTCCTAAAACGGCAGAGGAACGGGAAGGATTGAAAAACCCGCGATCTTCCGTATGCTTCGACGCACCAAGCTGGTATGAGCTGGTGGTAGAGGGAAGGAAAGTGGCAGGAAGTGCTCAGACCCGTCAAAAAGGAGTCATCCTTCAGCACGGTTCTATTCTCTTGGATCTTGATGAAGATAAATTGTTCAGTCTGTTTAACTATCCATCTGACAGAGTAAAAGAGCGAATGCAGCGTGCCTTCAAAAACAAGGCGGTTGCCATGAACGAAATCAGTTCTGAAACGATAATGATGGACATGGCCAAAGACGCATTCAAAAAAGGCTTTGAAGAGGGATTGAACATTCATCTTGAGCCATATGAACTTTCTGAAGAAGAAACACAATATGTAGTGGACCTCGCGAAATCCAGATACGAATCAGATGAATGGAATTTTAAACGGTAAAAATTTTTTTGTAGATAAAAAGCGATCCTTGTCGCTTTTTTCCTATTTTAGCAACTATTGCAGGGCTTCGATTTATATCAAGTCTTGAATTAATAGAATTGACTCATGGATTATATTGTTTTCTATTATTTACTCCTGTTTTCTATTTTTATTGGCTTATTATCCGTTTGACAAACAAATGACCTATTGACCTGAAACACAATATATGGTGTGTCGAATAATTTTTCGTACACAATATGTTGTGTTTATTTATTGCTTTTCCAGAATGGCTGTGATATCTTAATATTTGATATTAGTCATCAGCGAAATAACATAAACTGAAACATTTGAGATAGAAGGAGTTGTCTTTATGACTGTTGCGTCGAAAAATACGATGAATTTAAACACCGAAAGATTAAACAAGGATATTGGATTGTTTCCTCAAGTACATCCCATCACCCCTGATATGAAAACAACACACAAAGGTGTATCCCGTCTGGTCATGATCGATCGTTATTCGTTCAAGGACACAGAAAAAATCACCCTGTCTGAAGGTGACTTTGTCGTTCTTACCATCAAGGAAGATCCTAAATTTCCTGCAAGGGGATTAGGGTATATCACGAGTATCGATTGGGAAACGAAAAAAGCATCTGTCTGGATTGAAGATGAATACAGAAGCGCCATCGACAAGCCGGAGGAAATGGAAACGGGGATCGTCTCAAGAACACTGGATGTCATTGAGAAACCACTGGAAGTCTACTATGAACAAATTGCGAAGCGTAACGCAACAGGCTTGGCAGAAGTGGAAGAAACTCCTGAAAAGAGACAAGTTTGGTTTGAAAAATTTTATCATGAATTAGTAAATCTGCATTTTGTTCCAGCAGGGCGTGTGCTTTACGGAGCAGGGGCAGGAACGGATGTAACGTACTTCAACTGTTATGTAATGCCCTTCGTCCAGGATTCCCGTGAAGGCATTTCAGAACACCGCAAGCAGGTGATGGAAATCATGAGCCGCGGCGGAGGAGTCGGAACGAACGGATCGACGCTACGTCCACGCAATACCTTGGCAAAAGGTGTGAACGGTAAATCATCCGGTTCCGTTTCATGGCTGGATGATATTGCGAAGTTGACTCACTTGGTTGAGCAGGGCGGTTCACGACGTGGGGCTCAAATGATCATGCTTTCCGATTGGCATCCCGATATCATTGAATTCATCATTTCCAAAATGCAAAACCCGCGTATCCTGCGCTATCTTCTTGAGAACACAGAAGATGAAACCATCAAAAAGGCTGCTCAGGAAAAGTTGAAGTTCACTCCGCTGACAGAACAAGAGGAAGCGATGTACCAAGGGATTTTGAACTACAGACAAATCCCGGGCTACGGTGGATTTGATGCAAAGATCCTTAAAAATGCAGAAGAAAAACTCCGTACAGGAGGAACATACAGCGTCCATAATCCAGAATTTCTTACAGGTGCGAATATCTCTGTGTGCCTGACGAGCGACTTTATGGAAGCGGTGGAAAACGACCGCGAATATGAGCTGCGCTTCCCTGATGTGGAGAGCTATAATGAAGAGCAAATGAAATACTATAATGAAGAATGGCACAACGTCGGTGATGTCCGTGAGTGGGAAAAGCTCGGCTACAAAGTGCGCACGTACCGTAAGATCAAGGCAAAAGAGCTGTGGAACCTGATCAATGTGTGTGCAACTTACTCTGCTGAGCCTGGAATCTTCTTTATCGATAACGCCAATGATATGACAAATGCGAAAGCATACGGTCAAAAGGTAGTGGCCACGAACCCATGCGGCGAGCAGCCTCTAGCTCCATATTCCGTGTGTAACCTGGCTGCCGTCAACCTTGCACAGTTCGCGGATAAGGAGAACAAAACGGTTGATTTCGAGAAGTTGAAGCGTACGGTTGAAGTCGGTGTACGCATGCAGGACAATGTCATCGATGCGACGCCATACTTCCTTGATGAAAATAAGAAGCAGGCACTCGGTGAGAGACGGGTAGGCCTTGGCGTAATGGGTCTTGCAGACCTGTTGATCTATTGTGAAAAAGAATATGGATCCGAAGAAGGAAATAAGCTTGTGGACGAAGTTTTTGAAGTCATTGCCACAACGGCTTATCGTGCATCCGTTGAATTATCGAAGGAAAAAGGAAGCTTCCCATTCCTTACTGGAAGTACCGATGAAGAAACAAAGGCCTTAAGAAAAGCCTTTGTGGAAACAGGATTCATGAACAAAATGCCTGAGGATGTACGTGCCGACATCGAACAATACGGTATCAGGAATTCCCATCTGTTAACCGTCGCTCCAACAGGTTCTACAGGTACGATGGTAGGAGTTTCGACAGGTCTTGAACCGTACTTCTCCTTTACGTATTACAGAAGCGGGCGCCTCGGTAAATTCATTGAAGTGAAAGCGGATATTGTTGAGGATTACTTAAAGAGAAATCCCGATGCCGATGCTGATAATCTCCCGGAATGGTTCGTTTCTTCCATGAGCCTGGCACCTCAAGCTCATGCTGACGTGCAGTGTGTCATCCAGAATTGGATCGACAGCTCTATTTCGAAAACCGTCAATGCACCTCGTGGTTACACGGTTGAGCAAGTGGAAAAAGTGTATGAGCGTCTTTATAAAGGCGGCGCCAAGGGCGGGACCGTGTACGTCGACGGAAGCCGTGATTCACAGGTCCTTACCCTTAAAGCGGAAGAAAACAGCTTTGACGATGAAGAGGAACAAGTTCAACATGATATTCCAACATCCAAGAAGCCGATTGTATTGCTGGATACGATCCAGGACGTACGTTCAACGGACGTGACCATCGGTTCTGAAGTGGGGAATACATGCCCTGTCTGCCGTAAAGGGACGGTAAAAGATATGGGCGGGTGCAATACTTGTACCAACTGCGGCGCTCAGCTGAAGTGTGGACTATAATCAGGGAAAAGGGTAAGAGGGGACTGGTTCCCCTCTTATTTTTTTAGTCTAAATTCCTTCACGGTGAATTAAAGATGTAGTAATACACCTAAGAGGAGTGGAGCCTGTGGACATTGACGGCGTATTTTCTGGTGGAGGCATAAAAGGACTCGCCCTGATTGGAGCATATCAGGCTATAGAGGAAAAAGGGTACACATTCAAGAGACTGGCGGGTACAAGCGCAGGTGCCGTGATTGCCGCTTTTATTGCAGCCGGGTATTCAAGCCGTGAACTGCTCGATATCATGGACGATGTGGATTTCAAAAAGCTGTTGGACTCAAATGCGATCATTCCCCTTCCCATTCTCAAGTGGTTTCGTATCTACTATCGTTTAGGGCTATACAAAGGTGTGGCACTTGAAAACTGGCTGGAAGAAAAGCTGAAAGCGAGGGGGGTCTACACGTTTGCCGATCTACCTCCACATTCACTACGTGTCATAGCATCCGATTTATCAAATGGTCGGTTATTGGTCCTCCCGGATGACCTCGAAAAGTATGGGATCGCGAAAGAAACCTTCCCTGTTGCACGGGCGATCCGGATGAGCGCGAGTCTTCCTTATTTTTTTGAACCGGTGAAACTGCGTTCATTGGAAGGGGTCAGCTTTATGGTGGACGGAGGGGTACTCAGTAATTTCCCCATGTGGCTATTTGACAGAGAGAACGTGAAAAAGATTAGACCTGTTATCGGTGTCAAGCTGAGTCACGACATCATAGGCAAACCAAAAAAGCAAATCAAGAATGCCATTGATTTATACGGAGCGCTCTTTACTACCATGAAAGATGCCCATGATTCGAGGTATATATCCAGAAAGCTCGAAAAGAATATCATCTTTATCCCGACGGAGGGAGTCCTGACCACGGAGTTTGAACTCACTCCGGAAAGGAAAATAGAACTCATTCAATATGGTAAATCCAAGGCTGAAAGCTTTCTGCAAAAATGGCACTATTAAAAAAACAATCGAGCTCCTAAAAAGAGGCTCGATTGTTTTTTTTATTCTTTTTACCTTCAATTACAGTCAGTTTGGCATTGGATTTTTTTCGTATCGGGCGTTTTTTTGAAACATTGGATACTTGAGGCTTACTTGCAGTTTTCCTCTTATGCCGCTTCTTTGATTGTTTGGCTGCTTTAACAAACGCTCTCTGTTCATTGCTATTACCAGCCCCTCTGCCGCTGAACCACCTTCGATATATAAAATAGATGATTCCGATGACAGCTGCTGTCACGAGCAGTTTTCTTGCAAGTCCTAAAGGATTTCCGAACAGGGAAGTTCCAAGCCCGATCGTAGCCAATAATATGAGTGTGAAAACAAAGATATTACGAGCGTTCAACAAAGCCACCTCCTTACATGACTATCCATCATAAATGATATCTATACTATTATTCTAGACCATTTGTGTGTTCTTTAACCGTATTAATTGATTTTTTATCGTGTTATAAATGTACCATTCTCGCATCTTTATTCTGAAGTTTCGAAAGATACTATCTATTTTACTAAAAAATGAAGAAAAGCACTAGAGAGAGGTCTCCTCATTAAGTAATTCTGTGAAATACTGCCTGCCGTTTAAATGAAATATGCTCAATTATATGCAAATGTTTCATTCGATGGGACATACTACGAATGGAGGTGTTACAGATGGCAGAACAAAAAGGTCAACATGAAAAAGTCCAGGAGGGTACGGAAGAAAGTAAAGAAAACCCTCGTTTAGAGCAGAATCAGAGTGAAAAACCTCTTTCCTTCACGGCAATGGTCGTCGTCACTGGGTTTATCGGGGGAATGTTTTGGAGTTCGATTGCATACCTCTGCTATTTCTTTTCCTTTACGAAGATTGAACCGAATATAATATTCGAACCTTGGGCAGTGGGGAACTGGGTGGACAAATGGATCGGAGTCGTGTTATCCATCGTCGCCTACGGTGTCATCTCGATCGGTGTGGCCCTTATCTATTATGGAGTATTGAGGAAATTCAAGTCAATGTGGGTAGGTGCAGGGTATGGGATTGTGCTTTACCTGGCTTTTTTCCTGGTTCTTAATCCACTTTTCCCAAGTATAAAATCCTTTACCGCGATTGATTATCATACATTAATCACCACTCTTTGTATATATGTTCTATATGGGGTATTCATAGGTTACTCGATTTCTTATGAAGAAAATGAATTAAGACACCAGGATAATAAGGAAAAGTCCGGGGAAGTATCTCATTAAGAAATCCTATTTATCAGACAATTATGTAGGTATAGGTAAAAGGTTTATGTTAGAATGTTCATGATGAACATTCTTTTTTTTTAGGAGTTTACATATGGTTAAAATCTTACTGTTGAATGGCCCGAATTTAAATAGGTTAGGAAAGCGGGAACCTGAAATCTATGGTCATGTAACACTGATTCAACTTGAAGAGAAATTAAAGAAACAAGCAGAAAATGAAGGCTTTCAATTGATTGCCGCCCAATCGAATCATGAAGGGGATTTGATTGATATCATCCATAATTCAGAAGACGAAGCCTTTGGTGGAATCATACTGAATCCCGGTGCGTTTACCCACTACAGCTATGCCATAAGGGATGCTGTGGCAAGCGTATCTGTACCGGTCGTGGAAGTGCATATCTCAAATATTCATGCCCGTGAAGCGTTCAGGCACCAGTCAGTCATAGCAGCCGAAACGATTGGGCAGATTGTTGGTTTGGGACTGTTTGGATACGAATTAGCTCTACAAGCAATCATAAAGCACATTAAGGGAGTGGATTTGGATGAAAATTGAACGATTACGAGAGACCTTTTCACAAAATGAATTAGACGGTATTCTTTTAACAAGTACGTATAACCGACGCTATATGACGAACTTTACGGGTTCATCCGGTGTCGTATTGATCTCAAAAGAGAAAGCCCTGTTCATTACAGATTTCAGATACATAGAGCAAGCAACAGAACAGGCGGCTGATTATGAGATCGTTCAGCACACGGGACCGATTCATGAAGAAGTAGCGAAACAGGCTAAAAATCTGGGCATACAAAAGCTCGGTTTTGAAAAGAACGACATGACTTACAGTGCATACGAAAGCTACCGGGATGCAGTGGAAGCGGAAATGGTGCCTGTATCAGGCCTTGTGGAAAAGTTACGCTTGATTAAGACACCTGAAGAGCTTAATATAATTAAGGATGCGGCTGATATTGCCGATGCAGCATTTAAGCATATATTAGATTTTATCAAACCGGGTGTGACAGAGTTAGAAGTTTCCAACGAATTAGAATTCTTCATGAGAAAAGCAGGAGCGACGTCATCATCTTTTGATATCATCGTAGCCTCAGGTAATCGTTCTGCACTTCCTCATGGGGTTGCCAGTGATAAAGTTATTGAAAAAGGTGATTTTGTAACATTGGATTATGGTGCATACTATAAAGGATATTGCTCCGATATGACACGCACTTTATCTGTAGGTGAACCGAGCGAGAAATTGAAAGAGATTTACGATGTCGTCCTTCAATCTCAGCTTCTTGCAATGGAACAAATCAAGCCGGGCATGACAGGTAAAGAAGCGGATGCGATCGCAAGGGATTACATAACAGAAAAAGGTTATGGTGAGTACTTCGGACATTCATTAGGACATGGGATCGGTCTTGAAGTACACGAGGGACCGGGATTGTCCTCACGCTCTGATGTGGTTCTTGAGCCTGGAATGATTGTAACGGTTGAACCAGGTGTCTATGTACCGGGTGTTGGCGGCGTACGTATCGAGGATGATACACTCATTACGGAAGATTCGAATGAAACCCTGACACACTCAACAAAAGATCTAATCATTCTACCATTTTAGTCCTGAATAAGGCCTACTAGACAATAGGAGGAATAAACATGATTTCAGTAAATGATTTTCGTACAGGCTTAACGATTGAAGTCGACAACGGGATTTGGCGAGTAATCGATTTCCAACACGTTAAACCGGGTAAGGGAGCCGCGTTCGTCCGTTCTAAACTCCGTAACCTTCGCACAGGTGCCATCCAGGAAAAAACATTCCGTGCAGGTGAAAAAGTAGGGAAAGCGCAAATCGATAACCGCAAAATGCAGTACCTGTATGCAAATGGGGACATGCATGTATTTATGGATAATGAAAGCTATGATCAAATTGAGCTTCCTGCTACTTCCATCGAATATGAATTGAAGTATTTGAAAGAAAACATGGAAGTATCCATCATGATGTACGGAGGTGAAACCCTTGGGGTGGAGCTACCGAACTCAGTCGAACTGAAGGTGACGGAAACGGAACCAGGAATCAAAGGAGACACGGCTTCCGGTGGTTCAAAACCTGCTACTGTAGAAACGGGACTCGTGGTTAACGTACCATTCTTCGTCAACGAAGGGGATACATTAATCATCAATACTACGGATGGATCATACGTATCACGTGGATAAATGATCATAAAGCCTGAACGGGAATACTCCTGTTCAGGCTTTTTTTATGTTTATTTAGCTACATGCTTCTACTCTTCATCCATTTTACTCCATTCAAATCCACGTCAACCAGAAATCTTCCACCTCCACTGTCATAATCTTATTTCACTAGAATACATTGTATTATCGGGAAGCATGTACGAGGGAGCGTTCCCTTTTTCATTCATCCTGAAGTGGAACAAGATTAGGAGGTACTCCAAATGCAAGAAGTTCTAGCCTTACTACCCAGCACTATTTCTGAAAAAGTCCTGACTCTTCCACAAGAACTGATCGACCGGATAGAGGAAATAAGGATCCGAACCAACCGTGTTTTGGAAGTCACGGCACGAGGGAAACCCCATTTTCTCTCCTATGTCGTGACAGAGGATGATAGTGAACAGCTCATTAACAAATTATCGCGCCATTCATTTTATACATTGGAAGAAGAATTGAAAAGGGGCTATATCACGATTGAAGGCGGTCATCGTGTAGGTCTTGCCGGGAAAGTGATACTCGAAGGAGGTGTCGTAAAAGGGATTCGCAGCCTCTCTTCCTTTAATATCCGTATCGCCAGGGAGAAAATTGGTATTGCACAGTCCATTTTACCTTATGTTTACAACGAAGGCTGGAAGCATACGATGATGATCGGTTCACCCCAGACCGGAAAAACGACGCTCCTCAGGGATCTTGCCAGGATGATTTCCACGGGTATCCCAGAAAAAAATATCCCGCCTTATAAAGTGGGGATCGTCGATGAACGTTCGGAAATTGCCGGATGTGTGAATGGAATTCCACAGCTGATGTTTGGGCCGAGAGTGGACGTGCTGGATGCGTGTCCAAAGGCGGAAGGCATGATGATGCTGATTCGTTCCATGAGCCCCGATGTCCTGATTGTCGATGAAATCGGGCGGAAAGAAGATGGTCAAGCCATCCAGGAAGCCGTGAATGCCGGTATTACTCTGGTCATGACGACTCATGGAGCAACACTGAATGAAGTGAGAAAAAGACCGGTGATCAAGGACTTAGTGAGTCTCCAAACGATTGAGCGTTTCGTTGAACTAAGGAGAGGGGATGAACCCGGAATGGTTCATGAAGTGTGGGACCAACACGGTAAATCTCTTCTCAAAAAAGTGAGTGTGACATAAATGATCAAACTGATCGGTGCAGTTTTTATTCTCCTATCCACTTCCTGGGCAGGATTCGAAGCTTCGAAATATTTGACGGAACGTCCCCGCCAGCTTCGATTGCTGAAAGTGGCACTTCAGTCTTTGGAAGCAGAGATCACCTACAGTCATACCCCTTTGCATGAAGCAACCAGAAAGATTTCCAAGCAGCTGCAAAAGCCTGTTTCCTGGTTTTTTGAAACATTTTCTAAGAAATTGACCGAGCAGGAAATCTCCGTGAAGAAAGCATGGGAAGAGAGCCTCAATGATATTTGGAAATTAACGGCTTTCAAGTCAGGTGAATTCGAAATCCTCAAGCAATTCGGCGAAAATCTGGGCAGACACGATATGATGACTCAACAGAAACATATCCAGCTTGCTCTGAAGCATCTTGAAAGGGAAGAAACAGAAGCCGTAGAAAAACAGCGGAAATATGAAAAGATGACGAAGAGTTTAGGCTTTCTATCGGGATTGCTGCTGATCATCCTATTGCTTTGATTTGCCGCACCCGGACGGGGGATTTAGCATGTAGAAACCAGGAGGGAAATAACAATGGGAATTGACGTGGATATTATTTTCAAGATTGCAGGGGTAGGGATAGTGGTCGCCTTTTTACACACGATTCTGGACCAGGTGGGAAAAAAAGAATATGCCCAGTGGGTCACGTTGTTTGGATTCATCTATATTTTGTTCATGGTGGCCTCGATTGTGGATGATTTGTTCCAGAAGATTAAGTCGGTCTTCTTATATCAAGGATAGAGGGGGCGGCGGCGATTGAAATCATTCAAATTGTAGGTATTGCATTGGTTGCGACATTTCTTGCGTTAATTGTTAAAGAACAGAAACCGAATTTTGCTTTCCTGCTCATTGTATTTACAGGCTGTACGATTTTTCTTTTTCTGATTGACCAGATCTACTCGATCATCCATATGATTGAAAAACTTGCTGCCAACGCAAATGTGAACATGGTGTATGTGGAAACCATCTTAAAGATCATCGGCATCGCCTACATAGCGGAATTTGCTTCTCACATTACGAAAGATGCCGGGCAGGGGGCCCTTGCAGCAAAAGTGGAGCTTGCCGGAAAAATATTAATATTGGCAATGGCTGTTCCCATCCTTACAGTGATGATCGAAACAATTATCAATATGATACCGACTGGATAAGCGAAACGTTAAGAGGTGAAAAAATGTTGCAGCTATATCGGATTATCGTCATGGCACTCGTCTTATTTATGATAAGCACCTCAAGTGGACAAGCAGAAGAGGGGGAAGGGGAGAGCCCTCCCGATTCAACCATTCAGCAGGAAATGATCGATACTCAGCTGGACCGATTAGGAATTGAAGAACTAACAGGATACTGGAATGACATCGTGGATCAGTACGGCGGGTTTCTTCCTGAAAGTCAAAAAGGCAGTTTGATTGATTTCATGAAAGGAGAAAAAGAATTTTCATTCAAGGTGTGGTTCAGCGGCATCTTCAAATTTGCCTTTCAAGAGCTCGTGATGAATGGGAAATTGTTGGGGACCCTGATCATGCTCACGATTTTCAGTATGTTTCTTCAATCCCTTCAGAATTCTTTCGAAGGGGGGAGTGTCAGTAAGGTGGCGTACAGCATCATTTTCATGGTGTTGATCATCATCGCCCTGAACAGTTTTCATGTGGCGATCGATTACACCAGGGATGCTATCTCCACCATGGTTCATTTCATCATCGCCCTCATCCCCCTGCTGCTCGCCTTGATCGCCGCTTCAGGCGGAGTGGTTTCGGCAGCATTCTTTCACCCTGTGATTATATTTCTTATGAATACAAGCGGCTTACTCATTCAAAATATCGTGCTGCCGCTCCTATTCCTTTCCGCACTCCTGAGCATCGTAAGCACCCTTTCCGTTCACTATAAAGTGACACAGCTGGCTCAGCTTTTGAGGACCTGGAGTATCGGACTCCTGGGAGCATTCATGACGGTCTTTCTCGGTGTTATTTCCGTGCAGGGGGCCACTGCCGCCGTGACGGACGGCATTACGATCCGAACGGCGAAATTTGTGACAGGAAACTTTGTCCCTGTCATCGGAAGGATGTTCACAGATGCCACTGATACGGTAATCAGCGCGTCGGTCCTTCTTAAGAATACGGTAGGGATAGCGGGAGTCGCCATCGTACTGATCATTGCGGCCTTTCCTGCCATCAAGATCCTCATGATTGCATTTATATATAAACTTGCAGCTGCCCTTCTGCAACCCCTGGGTGGAGGGCCGGTCATAGAATGTCTCGATACAATCGCGAAGAGTGTAATCTATGTATTTGCAGCCCTGGCCATCGTGTCATTCATGTTTTTCTTAAGTCTTACGGTCATTATTGCAGCAGGTAATATCACGATGATGATGCGTTAAGGAGGAAGAAGTTTTGTCATTTCTAACCGATTGGATTACGAATATCATTATCTTTGTCCTATTAGCCACCGTCATCGACATGCTTCTTCCAAGCTCCAACATGCAAAAATATGCCAAAATCGTGACGGGCTTACTACTGATCACCATCATCCTCACACCGCTGTTCAAATTAATGTCCACCGATTTTGATGAAGTGATGAATTCAATCGATTTTAATGGAACTTCTCAGAATAATTCTGTAGAAAATGTAATAGAAATGAAGAAAAAAGAAATACAAGCCTCACAACATGCATATATTTTAGAACAGATGGCTGTCCAAATGAAACAACAAGCAGAAAAGGAGCTGATGGATGAACACGGTAAAGTTATTGAGAAAATAACCGTACAAGCAGATGATCTGGAAAATGTTCCTGATAGTATTTCAGAAGTATCAGTCCTAATGAAAGACAAAGAAAGTGAAACAGACAGCACAATTGAAACAGTCCAGAACGTTGAAATCGATACGGGGTCTGAAGCGAGAAAGAACACATCAGAAGAGGATACGTCCCGATTGGCCTCCTTACTTGCCGAACAATGGAATCTTACACCAGACAAAATAATCATTACCGTTGAAGGGGGGACTGGGGAAGGAAATGAACTTTAATAAAGGTCCGCTGAATCTATTGAAGGAATGGTTGTCAAAGGAAGATGCGAATTCTCCGCCCAAAGTTAAAAAAGGAAAAAGGTTGCATTATTTTCTCATCGTTCTGCTGGTTGGTGTCGCTTTCATGCTGATCAGTGATCTGTGGAGCAGTGATAGGGGCATCGAGGTCGCGAAGACCGTGGATGGAGGAACCCAGGATGTGGAGGCGTTCGGCTCCAGTCAAAAGGAATCGGATGGTTCGATGAGGGGGTACGAAGATCAATACGAAAATCAGTTGAAAGAAGCACTTGATCAAATCGTCGGGGTAAGCGATGTGTATGTGGTAGTCAATGTAGAAGCGACAGAATCGAAAGTGTATGAGAAGAATGAATCGACCAAGGTGCAATCCACTGATGAAGAAGATAAAGAAGGTGGGAAGCGGTCGATAGAAGATAAATCACAAGAAGAAGAAATCGTCATTGTCAATAACGGAGATAAGGAAGTTCCCATAGTGAAAGAAACGAAAAAGCCTAAAGTCAGCGGTGTCCTTGTAGTAGCAAAAGGTGCCGATAACATACAAATCAAAAAATGGATTATAGAGGCCGTAACCCGTTCGCTTAATGTTCCAAGCCACAGGGTGTCGGTCCTGCCCAAACAATAAGGGGGAAATGATAGATGTTACTTAAAAAACAAACAGTTTGGTTATTAACGATGTTGAGCCTTGTAATCGTACTCTCAGTTTATTACATTACGTCGCCCACGCAGCAGGCGACAGATATGGCCTATCAGGAAAAGGATGGAAAAGAGCAGGTGAAAGGTGGAGATAAAGAAACGATGTCAGGCACTGACATGGAAGTAGTGACCGACGCGGCAGGAAATGAAATGTTCGAAGCACTCCGTTTAGAAGTGACAGACCAGCGTGAACAGCTCCGTGAAGAACTTGAAGCAAAAGTAGCAAACGCAGATGTGTCTGCAGAAGAAAAGAGTGCAGCTTATGAGCAGATGGAAAATCTTCGAGAACTTGCAATGACAGAATCGGTCCTCGAAACCATGATTAAAACAATGGGATATGAGGATGCACTGGTAAGAGCGAACGGAGAAAACATCCGCATCACAGTGAAATCAGACAAGGAGCACTCTAAAGCAGATGCCAACGAAATCATCCGTCTGGTAATGAGTGAAGTGGGGCAAATGAAGCCAGTTGCTGTGGAATTCCAACCCACAACTGAATAAATGAAAATCCTTGCCGCCTAAAGGAGAACTTTAGGCGGCTTATTTCTGTTTGTACTCATCTCAAAATCCCTTTTTCGTACTTTTTTTTACAGGATTCATCAAAAATCCCTTTCTATTATTTTATTTTTTTTCGAAAAAGGTCTAGAATAGAAGGAGAGTTGTATGCGCTTTACAGGATGGTAGGAATCGCATATTGAATTTATACATGGTATTATCGTATGATATTAGTAGCTAGTCATAATTTTTTAAACTATAAGAGGGGTGTCAACAGTGTTGAAAATTCAAGAAATTCGCGAAATAATCAAACTCGTAGATCAGTCTAGTGTTGAAGAGTTTACATACGAGCATGATGGATCAAAGATCAATTTAAAGAAAAATAATGGAGTAACGGTATCTGCCCAGCCACAAGTGGTACAAGCGGTAGAAGAAGTGAAGCCTGCTGCACAGGCAGTCCAACAAGCGCCTGTACAGGAAGCACCAGCTCCTGCACAGCCAGTAAAAGAAGCTCCACAAGCAAATGTTGAGGATGAAAACTTACATAAAATCACTTCCCCGATGGTTGGTACGTTCTATCAATCTTCTTCACCTGAAGCAGGACCATATGTGAAAGTCGGAGATAAGGTAGATGAAAGCTCTGTCGTGTGTATCGTAGAAGCCATGAAATTATTTAATGAGATCGAAGCCGAAGCGAAAGGTGAAATCGTAGAAATCTTAGTAAAAGACGGTCAATTAGTTGAATATGGACAGCCATTATTCTTGGTTAAACCTGAATAAGGAGCGAAAACAGATATGATAAAAAAGGTATTAATCGCCAATAGAGGAGAAATTGCTGTACGAATCATTCGTGCATGCCGTGATTTAGGCATCGAAAGTGTAGCCGTTTATTCTGAAGCCGATAAAGAAGCGCTTCATGTCCAATTAGCGGACGAAGCGTACTGTATAGGACCCACTGCATCGAAAGACAGTTACCTTAATTTCACCAATATCATTAGCGTGGCAAAATTGACGGATTGTGATGCGATCCACCCGGGTTATGGATTTTTAGCGGAGAACTCTGATTTTGCCGACCTGTGCCGCGATTGCAATATCATCTTCATCGGACCATCACCCGAAGCGATCTCGAAGATGGGGACAAAAGATGTTGCCCGTGAAACGATGAGGGAAGCAGGCGTTCCGATCGTACCCGGTTCAAAAGGGATCGTTAAGGACGCAGAAGATGCGGTTAAACTTGCGGAATCAATGGGATATCCGGTTATCATCAAAGCCACTGCCGGTGGTGGAGGAAAAGGGATCCGTGTTGCAAAAAGTCAGGAAGAGCTTGTTAAAGGGGTGACGATTACCCAACAGGAAGCCATGACTGCATTCGGAAACCCGGGTGTCTATATCGAGAAATTTATTGAGGACTTCAGACACGTGGAAATTCAGGTCCTGGCAGATAATTTCGGAAATGTGATCCATCTTGGGGAGCGTGACTGCACCATTCAGCGCCGCCTTCAAAAGCTGATCGAAGAAACACCGTCACCTGCTTTAACAGAGGAAATCCGTGTTAAAATGGGGGAAGCAGCCGTAAAAGCAGCCAAAGCGGTTGATTATACAGGTGCAGGCACGGTAGAATTTATATATGATTACGTTAACCAAAGCTTCTACTTTATGGAAATGAATACCCGTATCCAGGTGGAGCATCCAGTAACCGAACAGGTTACCGGGGTCGATTTGATTAAAGAACAGATTTTGGTGGCGTCAGGAGAAAAACTTTCACTTACACAAGAGGAAGTAACGTTCACTGGCTGGGCCATTGAATGTCGTATTAATGCAGAGAATCCGGAGAAGAATTTCATGCCTTCAGCGGGACGGATTGAAATGTATCTTCCACCAGGTGGAATTGGCGTAAGAGTCGATTCCGCAGCATATCCTGGTTATATGATCCCTCCATATTACGATAGCATGATTGCCAAAGTCATTACCTATGGTGCGACTCGTGAAGAAGCCCTCTCAAGGATGAAACGTGCCCTGAGTGAATTTGTGGTTGAAGGAATACACACAACCATTCCGTTCCACCTTAAATTATTAGATCATGAAACCTTTGTTGGCGGAGAATTTAATACGAAGTTTTTAGAGAAATACGAAGTAATGAAATCCTAGTGTGAATTCAGGAGGTGCCTTACATGGCTGAAAATCAAAACCTTTTACAAATGTCTCACGGAAAAGACGGTCTCGGGAAGATTGAAATCGCACCTGAAGTGATTGAAGTGATCGCAGGTATCGCAGCGTCAGAGGTTGAAGGAGTATCTCAGATGCGCGGGAACTTCGCGACAGGTGTCGTAGAGCGTCTTGGTAAGAAAAACCACGGTAAAGGTGTCAAGGTTGAGCTTTCCGAAGAAGGAATCGTCGTAGATGTCTATTGCATCATGAAATTTGGTGTAGCAATCCCGACAGTTGCCCAGAAAATCCAGGACAACATCCGTCAAGCCCTGCTAAATATGACAGCTCTCGAAGCAGAAGAAGTAAATGTTCATATCGTAGGCGTACAATTTGAAAATCAAAAGTATGAAGCTGAAATTGAAGACGAAATGTAATAGGGAGGACGGTCCTTTAGGGGGACCGTTCTTTTTTTGTGCTGAGGTTTTGTGATCGGATAATTGGATATCATTGTAAAATGGCTGGATTATTGTGAAAATTGGCCGGATTATTATCTGGAACGGCTGAATTATTAAAAGTTTCGGCTGGAATTTTTTACGAAACGGCTGGATTTATTTGAATTTTGGCTGGATTTTTCTTATGTGGGTGCGCGATTATGCCTCCGCTTTTCATTGTCGAGCTCCGGGGCTTAGAGGCTCGAGGTCATATGTCAAACCAACCAAAAAGGCAAAGAACGCCTTTCCGGCTGGTTCGTCATATACTTGTCGCCTCTGGCAAAGCCCCTCCACCTTTCATTGTCGAGCTCCGCCTCCTTGTCCCTCGAGGTCATAAGCTAAATGGTCCATGAAGGCAAAGGACGCCTTCAAGGCCCATTCATCTTATGCATGTCGGGCCAGCCCAGTCGGCTCCGCTTTTCTTTCAGAATATTGATTTTTTTACATACGCGTGCGTATTGCCCTTAGTTTGTGCTATTATCAAAGGTATGAAAATTGATGGAGTAAAAGGAGTAAATATAAGATGAAAAGAAGAGTTGCCCGTGAAAAGGCTTTACAGGCGTTATTTCAAATAGATATGAGTGGGATTGAGCCAGAGGTTGCGTTAACGAATGTGTTGGAGGAAGAAGAGAAGATGGATGCCTATCTTCAACAGATCGTACTGGGATTCATTGAAAATCAGGAGCGAATCGATGGTCTTATTCGTGAAAACCTGGAGAAATGGTCTTTTGACCGGCTGGCGAAAGTTGATCGGAATATTTTGCGTTTAGGTGTATACGAGCTCCTGTTTGTAGAAGATGTACCGAATAAAGTCGTCATAAATGAAGCGGTCGAAATTGCAAAGATCTTTGGGGATGATCAGTCCAGTAAATTTATCAATGGTGTTCTTTCAAAGGTAAGTCAATCCTAACAATGTCAGGGGACGATTGAATGTCAGCTTCCATAATTGATGGTAAACTCATTGCAGATCATTACCGGGAACAATTAAAGGATCAGATTACACAGCTGAAACAACAAGATGTCACTCCGGGTTTGGCTGTTGTATTGGTTGGGGATAACCATGCCTCCCATTCATATGTGAGAATGAAAAGGAAGGCATGCAGCAACCTTGGGATTCATTCAGAGCTTTATCAATATGAATCCAACCTAACAGAGGAAGAGCTCCTAACAAAAATTGGGGAGTTAAACGAACAGGACCATATCCACGGGATTCTCGTGCAACTTCCCCTCCCGGAACACATTAATCCGATTACGGTGATCGAAACCATTTCCCCATCGAAGGATGTTGATGGATTCCATCCGGTTTCGATTGGCAAAATGGTAACGAACCAAGATACGTTTTATTCGTGCACGCCATTGGGAATCATGAAAATGCTTGAATATGAAAACATCCCCGTTGATGGTAAACACGTTGTCATATTAGGGAGAAGTAACATCGTTGGGAAACCGGCCGGTCATTTATTCCTGAACCGAAATGCGACAGTCACGTATTGCCATTCAAGGACCAAAGATATGTCTTCCTACACCAAACAGGCTGATATCATCGTATCAGCGGTGGGGAAAGCGAACTTGATCGGTGCAGAGGATATTAAACCTGGGGTCGTTGTCATTGATGTGGGAATGAATCGTGATGAAGAAGGCAAGCTATGTGGGGACGTGAATTTTGCAGAGGTGAAGGAAAAGGCCGGTAAAATTACACCGGTACCAGGTGGTGTCGGCCCAATGACGATCACAATGCTTCTATATAACACTGTGAAATCTGCCGAATGGGCCATTCAGAATCGCCAAAATGGTTAAAAAATAGTACACTGGAATTAACGAAAAGGAAAGGGACAGTCAAATTGCTGGTCCCTTTCCGTTTTCCTGCATAAAAAATCCACCAGATCATGAACGGAACAAAGGAGTCATTGAGCATGGAACTTGATCAATCTCGATATTTAACGGTACAAGCTCTGACAAAATACATAAAAAGAAAATTTGATAAAGATCCCCACCTCTCCAACCTGTTTGTACGGGGGGAAATATCCAACTTCAAAAGGCATTCAAGCGGTCATATGTATTTCACCTTGAAGGATGAAAAAGCCCGTATCCTGTCAGTGATGTTTTCAAGCAACAATCATTCCCTTAAATTCAGGCCGGAAAATGGGATGAATGTATTGATACGCGGGGATATCTCTGTATATGAATCAGGTGGGCAATATCAGATCTACGTGAAAGAAATGCAGCCTGATGGCATAGGTGAACTCTATTTAGCCTATGAACAGTTGAAGGAGAAGCTCGAGAAAGCCGGCTACTTTGATCAAATCCGCAAACGGATGATCCCCAAATTCCCTAAACGGATTGCTGTGGTCACCTCTCCGACTGGTGCTGCGATACGGGATATCATCACAACGATCAAACGGCGTTTTCCGATTGGTGAAATCCTCGTATTTCCTGCTTTGGTCCAAGGTGATCAGGCTGCAGCCTCGATTGCCGGGGCGATGAATATGGTGAACAGTGTAGGGGATATTGATGTGATGATCATCGGTCGTGGCGGAGGGTCAATAGAAGAATTGTGGGCATTTAACGAAGAAATTGTGGCAAAAGCCATCGTGGAGTCCGATGTTCCCGTCATTTCAGCTGTCGGACATGAAACGGATTTTACAATCGCAGACTTTGTAGCAGATCTTCGGGCTCCAACCCCGACGGCTGCCGGTGAACTTGCGGTACCCCATATTGATGACTTATTGGAAAGAATTATGAACCGTAAGTTACGCCTGATTAAGTCCTTTAAAACCAAGCTTCAAAGTGAAAGAAGCCGACTGAATGGATTGATGAAGTCTTACGCTTTAAGAAATCCCCGTAACCTCTATCAGCAAAAGGTTGAGACCGTCGACAGGCTGACGGATCAGCTTCAAAGGAATATCAGTCTCCATGTGAAACAGAACAGGGATCAATTAAGCGCCCTTCATTCCAGGCTGCAGCGAGTTCATCCATCACAACTCATCAAGATGCAGAATGAACGGATCATGTTTATGCAAACACGATTGGAGAAGCAATTTAAACAAGTGTTGAAGGAAAAGAATCTTCGTTTCAGTTCAGCTCTTTCTACCCTGCATGCCCTAAGTCCATTGAAGATCATGGACAGAGGATATAGTTTGGTTTACGGGGATGAAGGTACATTGATTAAATCATCTCGACAAATCAAAACAGGCGACCGCTTGGAGATCAATGTCAGAGATGGGAAAATACATTGCGAAGTGGAAACTGTTGAGGAGCGTGAGGAAAATGGCAAAGTCTAAAGAAGAGCTATCATTTGAAACAGCAATGGATCAGTTGGAAGAGATCGTGGAGAAATTGGAAGAAGGAGAAGTTCCTTTAGAAAAGGCACTGGAATTTTATCAAAAAGGGATGGACCTTTCGAAATACTGCCATGATACGCTGCAAAAAGCAGAAAATCAATTAACGAAAATGATGACAGATGAAGGGGAAAAATCCTTTGATCTTGATGAGGGGGAATAAATGTGAATTCTCCCATTACATTGAAAGAGTTTCAACAGGAGCATGGTGAATTGATTACCAATCATATGGTTGAAAACGTCGAGAGACTTTCCATGCCCCCTGTCTTAAAGGAGGCCATGGTTTATTCCCTGCAGGCAGGTGGGAAAAGAATTCGCCCCATCCTTCTGTTAGCTGCAATCAAAACCTTCAATCAGGACCCGATGCTGGGCTTGAATACTGCGGCAGCCCTTGAAATGATTCATACATATTCCCTTATCCATGACGATCTTCCTTCCATGGATGATGACGATTTAAGGAGAGGAAAGCCGACCAATCATAAAATGTTTGGGGAAGCAGCCGCGATTCTAGCCGGCGATGGTCTGCTTACATATAGCTTTCAGCTCATAGCAGAAGATCCTGCCTTAACAAGTGATAAGAAGGTGAAGCTTATAGCCCTTCTCGCACGGTGTGCCGGTCCCGAAGGCATGGTGGGGGGGCAAGTCGCCGACATCGAAGGTGAAATGAAGCAGCTTACAGCCAATGAGCTTGAGAACATTCACGTTCACAAGACGGGGAAGTTACTTACATTCAGTGTTATAGCCGGTGGGATCATCTCAGGGGCGTCAGATAATGAACTTGAGCTTCTTGAACGATTTGCTTTTCATATCGGTCTCGCCTTCCAAATTCAGGATGACATCCTTGATATTGAGGGATCAGAAGAAATGATTGGTAAACCGGTGGGGAGCGACGAATCGAAACATAAAAGTACTTACCCGAGTCTATTGACGATGAAAGGCGCGAAAGAGAAGCTTCAATCCCATTTGGACGAAGCGTTAATGTCCATTGATGAATTGCCGGTGGATTCCAGTCTGCTTACAGAAATTGCCCAATTGATTGTTTCAAGGAATCATTAAAACATTCTATGTTTGAGCAAAAGATTTAACATATGTTATAATACGGTTAGAATAAATTTTGGGGTGGTGCAGTATTCTAGTCAGTCCACCAATCCTGAAGGTGGGCCTAAAAATCCACTAAAGGGCACATCGATGAAGTTCCTGGAATTGGCTTGAGGCGCCCAGCTTTGGGTCATATCTGGGAGTAAGGCTTGAGGGCGATCCACAATGGCATGTGGGCGTTGACCCGCGAGCCGCGGAGGCTTTGTTTCTTATGCTGGCATTAAGCATATGCAATAAGAACAAAGTATGAACCTGCGATGTGATGATTCACTAGCAGCGTAGCCTGCCTTGAGTGAAGAGTGAGGGGATTATGGTTACAGGGTACACATCAGTTGGCCATTGATATGTGCTTTTTCGCCCATATGAAATCCTCTTTGCAAAAGAGGCTAAGGATTGCGTTAAGGACTGTTGAGGAAAACTCCTAGACTGTTCATATTCGGACATATAAAGAGGATTATAGTGCGGACTAAGTGGTAATCCAGTCTAGCTTGTGGTGACGCGGCTAAGTCGGGTTTAATGGGAAACCGCCGGTATGGCAACATCCGGTACCTGATTGGGAAAACCTACTGGACCTAAGCTGCAATTTTTACTCTTTATATGACCCCCCAATTACATAAAAACAAACTATTTACACAAGAAACGGTGTGTTTAAACGATAATGAATGAAACGATGAAAAACTCAATAAAGTGGAGTGTCAGCATTGCCGTTATCACATTTGTGTTAGCGGCTATTTTTTCAGTCACATCCAATATGGTTTTGAATGGTGTCGCATGGTTTACAGGGCTCATCGTCGTGTTGATCATCGTCTTCATCGGGATCTTTTTTGATATGTTGGGAATCGCAGCTACAGCGGCTGATGAAACACCCTTTCATGCCATGGCAGCCAAAAAGGTGTACGGTGCCAAATATTCAATTAAAATAGTACGTAACGCGGATCGGTTTGCAAGCTTCTGTAACGATGTGATCGGTGATATATCAGGGATCATAAGCGGGACGGCCTCGGCCATTGTCCTGATTCAGCTGGCTGTAACCTTCCGTCTTGAAGGGGGATCCTTGAAGGAATATATCGTAAGCGTAACCCTTACAAGCATCATCGCTTCTTTGACGGTCGGAGGTAAAGCACTTGGAAAAACGTTTGCTATCACCTATTCTAAGGATATAATATTTAGAGTTGGTAAAGTTCTACAATTCCTTGAAGATCGATTCAAAATCGTGTTAATCAAAGATAAAAAAGACAAAAAAGATAAAAACAAGAAAAAAGGGTATAAGCGTGAGAAACAAAATATTTAGTGATGAAAGTGAGTGGACCCCATGGATTTATTATCAATAAAGGAGCCTTCTTTTCTGAAAAGCATGTCAAATGAACAATTGGAAGAGCTCAGCCAGGAGATTCGCCAATTCTTAATCAAGAATCTATCCAAGACTGGCGGTCATATTGGTCCAAACTTAGGGGTGGTCGAATTAACTGTTGCCCTCCATAAGCATTTTAACAGTCCGAAAGATAAAATCCTTTGGGATGTTGGTCACCAATCGTACGTTCACAAGATTTTAACAGGGAGAGCCTGTCAGTTTGACACTCTCCGCCAGTACAAAGGGTTATGCGGTTTTCCGAAACGTAATGAGAGTGAGCATGATGTATGGGAAACAGGTCACAGTTCTACGTCACTGTCTGCTGCAATGGGTATGGCGATCGCAAGGGACGTTAAGAAAGAAGATTCCTACATCATCCCTGTGATCGGGGACGGTGCCCTGACAGGGGGAATGGCACTCGAGGCTCTGAATCACATCGGTCATGAAAAGAAAGATATGATTGTTGTTCTGAATGACAATGAAATGTCCATCGCCCCGAATGTAGGGGCCCTTCACAATGTACTCGGACGCCTTCGCACAGCTGGCAAATACAACTGGGTGAAGGATGAAATGGAGTATATCCTTAAGCGCATCCCTGCTGTAGGGGGGAAACTTGCGAGTACTGCCGAGCGTGTGAAAGACAGCTTAAAGTATTTATTCGTATCTGGCATGTTCTTTGAAGAGCTGGGATTCACTTATCTTGGACCAATCGATGGTCATGATTATCAAGATCTTTCAGAAAACATCCAATATGCCAAGAAAACCAAAGGACCCGTCCTTTTACATGTGATCACGAAAAAAGGAAAAGGGTTTCATCCAGCAGAGTCCGACAAACAGGGGACTTGGCACGGCACTGGTCCGTATAAGATCGATACCGGGGATCTCATCAAGCCGGTGAATGCCCCTCCATCATGGAGCGGCCTTGTCAGTGAAACAGTTCGAAAGGTTGCCCGTGAGGATGAGCGGATTGTTGCCATCACCCCGGCTATGCCTGTAGGTTCAAAACTGCTCGGGTTTGCGGAGGAATTCCCTGACCGGATGTTTGATGTAGGAATTGCCGAGCAGCACGCTACAACGGTTGCTGCTGGCCTTGCAACTCAGGATATGAAGCCGTTTTTAGCAATATATTCTACCTTTTTGCAAAGAGCATATGATCAGGTGGTTCATGATATCTGCCGCCAGAATTTAAATGTTTTCATTGGAATTGACCGTGCCGGCTTAGTGGGAGCGGATGGTGAAACGCATCAGGGTGTATTTGATATCGCGTTTTTAAGACATTTGCCTAATATGGTGATCATGATGCCGAAGGATGAGAATGAGGGACAACACCTTGTCAGTACGGCACTTCAATATGATGACGGTCCTATCGCTCTGCGCTACCCTCGTGGAAACGGGTATGGGGTACCGATGGATTCAGAGTTGAAGCCGATTCCTATTGGGTCGTGGGAAGTATTGAAACACGGAACGGATGCAGCGATCCTGACCTTTGGGACAACGATACCGATGGCCATGGAAGCGGCGGCCGATCTTGAAAAACAAGGGCTTTCAGTCCGGGTGGTGAACGCGCGTTTCATCAAACCGATGGACGAAGCCATGCTGAAGAGTATCCTGGAAGAAGAAATGCCAGTGCTGACGATTGAAGAGGCTGTGCTTCAAGGTGGATTCGGGAGCGGCGTTCTCGAGTTTGCACAGGAACATGGCTTCCATGAGGCAGTGATCGACCGTATCGGAATCCCGGATTACTTCATAGAGCATGGAAGCGTGAAGGAATTATTGAACGAAATCGGTATGACGAAAGAAAATGTTGTGGATCGGATACTGACGATTACACCAAAAAAACAAAAAAGGGCTTAATGATGAAAGTAAAAAAACAACGTGTAGACGTACTTCTAGTAGAACGAGGATTAATTGAAACAAGAGAAAAAGCGAAACGGGCCGTCATGGCTGGACTAGTTTATTCCAATGAAATGAGACTGGACAAGCCGGGTGAAAAAGTCAGTGAGGACATCCCTCTGACGATGAAGGGGAAAGTAATCCCTTATGTGAGCCGTGGGGGGTTGAAGCTCGAGAAAGCCTTGCAGGTCTTCGATGTGGATGTAGACGGTAAAGTGATGATAGATATCGGTGCTTCCACAGGTGGATTTACGGATTGTGCCCTTCAAAACGGTGCCAAAATGTCCTATGCCCTCGATGTAGGATACAATCAATTAGCCTGGAAACTGAGACAGGATGAACGGGTCGTCGTGATGGAAAGGACCAACTTCCGCTACGTCACCCCGGCTGATCTCGATGGGGAAATGCCAAGCTTTGCATCCATTGATGTATCCTTCATTTCCCTTTCCTTGATACTGCCTGTTCTGAAAACATTGCTAGTGCCTGGTGGGGATTGTGTCGCCTTAATCAAGCCGCAGTTTGAAGCAGGGAAGGACCAGGTTGGGAAAAAAGGAATCGTAAGAGATCCAGTTGTGCACAAGATGGTCATCGAGAAAATCATGACGCTGGCAATCAAAGAAGGCTATCAAATCGCCGGCTTGTCTTACTCTCCTATTACTGGTGGAGACGGTAATATCGAGTTTCTCATTCACTTGAAATGGTCAGGTGCTGAAGGTGAAGGACAGTCGCTTCTAGACATCACCCCGGATGAAGTCATCGAGGATGCTCATAGTCAATTAAAAGCAAAATCGGAATAAGGATCATGCCGCTCTTCTTCGGAGGGCGGCTTTTTTTTCGTTTTTATTATCATTGGGCTGGTCTTGAAAATAAAACTCTAAAATTTATTATAATCGGTTCACTTTTGAGAATAGAGCAGCTGCTCAGTTCAAGAGCCAACCGCCTCTGCTTTTCGATTGTCCAGCTCCGGCGGCTAGGGGCTCGAGGTCATAAGTCAAGCAACCCAAAAAGGCAAAGAGCGCCTTTCCGGGTTACTTGCCTTATGCTTGTCGCCCCTACCCAAGCCGCCTCCGCTTTTCGATTGTCCAGCTCCGGCGGCTAGGGGCTCGAGGTCATAAGTCAAGCACCCCAAAAAGGCAAAGAGCGCCTTTCCGGGTTACTCGCCTTATGCTTGTCGCCCCTACCAAGCCGCCTCCGCTTTTCTTTTTTATTGTACTTCCATACAAAATAGGCTAACATAAGCGTAGAGGTATATTTATACAGGATTTAATCCAATGTAAGAGGTGTATGTTCTATGATGAACAAAGGGCAAAGACATATTAAAATCAGGGAAATCATTACGAATAGAGATGTTGAAACACAGGATGAGCTTGTGGAAAGCCTGAAGAATGCAGGTTTTAATGTGACGCAGGCAACCGTGTCAAGGGATATCAAGGAGCTGCATCTCGTTAAGGTTCCGTTGATGGATGGCAGGTACAAATATAGTTTACCGGCTGATCAACGATTCAATCCCCTTCAAAAGTTAAAGCGGACACTGACCGATGCTTTCGTGAAAGTGGATCAGGCAGGACACATGCTGGTAATGAAAACGTTACCCGGTAATGCCAACGCCATCGGTGCATTGATCGATAACTTGGATTGGGAAGAAATTTTAGGGACCATTTGTGGCGATGACACTTGCTTGATCATTTGCCGGACAGAGGAAGAAACCAGAGTCGTTTCGGAACGATTTTTAGATATGTTGTAAATCAGTAATGAACACAATGGGTCTATTACTGACCCTTATACAAAATCCAATAGGAGGCTTCTCTTTTGAGTAATGTGAGGGGAAAGCTCCTTTTTATTTGAGGTGAATGTTTTGCTACAAGAACTATCAATCAAAAATTTCGCCATAATCGATTCCCTCTCCCTTTCCTTTGAAGAAGGATTGACCGTATTATCTGGTGAAACGGGTGCTGGTAAATCGATTATCATCGATGCCATTCATTTATTGGTTGGCGGTAGAGGATCTTCTGAATATGTACGGCATGGAGAGAAAAAGGCTGAAATTGAAGGGTTATTTATTCTTGATAATGAAACTCATCCTTGCTTTCGGAAAGCGGCGGATTTCGGGATTGAGATTGAGGAAGGCATGATCATCCTCAGAAGGGATATCTCGAGCACTGGAAAAAGTGTATGTAGAATCAATGGCAAGCTGGTGACCATCGCTATCATGAGAGAAATCGGGGCAAGTCTCATTGATATCCATGGACAGCACGAACATCAGGAACTGATGAATGAAAGTCTGCATCTTTCCTTATTGGATCAATTCGGTGGCAGTGAAATCGCCTCTGGTTTATCCAGCTACGGAGAAGTATATAAAGAGTATCTTTCCATCTATAAGCAATTGAACAGATTGAATGAGAATGAGCAGGAGATGGCGCACCGTCTGGATCTCATTCAATTTCAACTGAAAGAAATCCATGAAGCGAATCTACAGCTCAACGAAGATGAAGAGCTGGTGGAAGAAAAACGGAAGCTGATGAATTTCGAACGGCTGTTTGAAGCGCTTCAAACTTCCTATGATAGCATTCAGGGCGAGAGAAAAGGGATGGACTGGGCAGGACTTGCCATGAGCCATCTTGAAACGGCTGCAGAAGTGGATTCACAATATGAAAAGACACTTGAATCCGTGTCAAATGCCTATTACATCCTAGAAGATGCTGCCCATCAGGTAAGGGGAGCGTTGGATATGCTTGAGTTCGAGCCGAATCGTTTGGATTTGATCGAGGCAAGGTTGAATGAAATCAATGGTCTTAAGAGAAAATATGGATCATCAGTGGAAGAAATCCTTGCTTACAGTTCAAAGATCGAAGAAGAAATCGAAACCATCATGAATAAGGATTCCCATGTTGAACATTTACAGAGTAAATTACATTCTTTGGAGAAAGATTTATCTCTGGAAGCGAAAAATCTCTCCCAAACACGAAAGCAATGGGCAAAAAAATTGACCGCAAGTATTCATGAGCAGCTAAAGCAGCTGTATATGGATAAAACGAAATTCGAAGTCCGTTTTGTGAAAAGTGGAGAAGGTGAATCATTTTCCTTTCAACATTTCAAAAAGGATGGATGGGATACGGTTGAGTTTTATATCTCTACCAATCCTGGAGAGCCTTTAAAGCCTTTATCTAAAGTGGCTTCAGGTGGAGAACTTTCAAGGATCATGCTCGCTCTTAAGACCATCTTTTCAAAACATCAAGGAATTACTTCGATCATTTTCGATGAAGTGGATACGGGTGTGAGCGGAAGAGTCGCTCAGGCAATCGCCGAAAAAATTTATCAAGTTGCCGTCCATTCCCAGGTTATGTGTATTTCCCATTTGCCACAGGTGGCTGCTATGGCAGACTGTCACTTATTCATATCGAAAAAGCTGTCCGGTGGCAGGACAAGTACCATGGTGAAACGGCTACAGGAGAAAGATAAGATTAAAGAAATCTCACGCATGATATCAGGTGTGGAAATAACTGATTTAACGTTGGAACATGCAAAGGAACTACTGCAGTTGGCAGGATCTATAAAAGAAACATGAAAAGCTATCCAATTCGGGTAGCTTTTTTTTCGTGATTACCAGTTATAAATGTGGCTTTTAAAGGCAAAATTATAACTGTAGCCAATAGTTAATGTGTGTGGATTAGAAGCGAGGAGAGTGAATATATTGAGTATAGATTGGTTAAGGAAATGTATAGGTGGAATTCTCCTTGTTTCGCTTTGTCTTATTGGTTTTTACAAGCCTGTTCAACAATATATCAATACACCGAACACTGTAAGGGTGATGGAAGGGGATCAAGTTGCTCTCCCTAAGGCTGCATCCGTCACGACTATGGGTTCGTCGCATAATGGACATGTTCAAGTAGAAGAAGGGAAAGGGCAGCTCTCCATCCAGGGAAGTTCTGTAGGGAAGGACGAAGTGGTCTTTGAGCTCGCCGGTTTACCCATTAAAAAGGTCGATGTTGAAGTACTGAAAGATTTCAAGGTGATTCCTGGTGGGCAATCTATTGGAGTCAAGTTAAATACTGTTGGGGTGTTGGTGGTTGGTCATCATCTGGTTGATACAGATGATGGGAAAATGTCCCCCGGCGAAAAGGCCGGTATTCAGGTAGGGGACATGATTACAGAAATCAATGGGTCAAAAATTGAAGAATTAGCTGATGTTGCTCCTTTTGTTCAGAAGGCGGGAGAAGAATCCAAATCTCTGGACGTGGTGATCAAGAGGGAGCAAAAGACGGTAAAGACACACTTGCTGCCATTGAAGGAAAAAGGGGATAAAAATTATAAATTGGGTCTGTATATCCGTGATTCAGCAGCAGGTATCGGCACAATGACATTTTATGATCCGAAGTCCAAAAAATATGGTGCACTTGGGCATGTCATTTCAGATATGGATACAAAAAAGCCCATCGTCGTTGAGAATGGTGAAATCGTGAACTCGGAAGTAACGTCCATTCAAAAAGGCACGGATGGAAAGCCTGGGGAAAAACTAGCGCGCTTTTCATCTGACCGGAACGTCATTGGTAATATCACACGAAATAGCCCTTTTGGAATTTTTGGAGAACTGAATCAGTCCATCGATAATGATCTGATGGATAAACCGATGCCAATCGCTCTCTCTCATCAAGTGAAAGAAGGACCGGCACAAATCTTAACTGTGGTGGATGGAAGAGAAGTTGAGATGTACGACATCGAAATAGTCAGCACCATCCCGCAGAAGTATCCGGCAACGAAAGGGATGGTCCTGAAAGTGACTGATCCTGAGCTCCTAAAGAAAACAGGTGGAATTGTCCAAGGTATGAGCGGTAGCCCGATCATTCAAAACGGGAAGGTCATCGGGGCTGTCACCCATGTATTTGTGAATGACCCGACCAGTGGATATGGTGTCCATATCGAATGGATGCTGAGTGAAGCTGGAATCGATATTTATAAAAAAGATCATAACCGAGCAAGCTGAAGTGGAAAACCCTTACCAAAGTACCGAACCCGGGTGCTTTTAAGGGTTCTTTTTTGTTTTAGAAATATGGATTTATCATCATGTCGGTTTGCCAAAAAGAGCCTCTCCTTGTTAAAATAAAGATTATTCGACAAACAGAAACGGGAATATCGAATAGGGTCGAAATATAAAGAAATCTTTAGAAAATCAAAGAAAATATAATATTTTTCAAGTTTTTTTCAAAAATAAAAGGAATTTAGGTTGCATTGTCGAAAAAGTAATTTAGAATAAAATTACAGAGATGAATTAATTAGGATTGAGGAGGAAACCTGTAGTGAAATCGATTAAAGTATGTGTTGTGGATGATAACCGTGAACTGACGTCATTATTGGAGGACTACATCGCTTCACAAAATGATATGGAAGTAGTAGGTATTGCTCATAATGGTCAAGATTGTTTGGATTTATTAGAAGAAGTCGATCCAGATGTTCTGGTCTTAGATATTATCATGCCTCATCTGGACGGGCTGGCTGTATTGGAACGACTTCGTGAAAAGAAGAGCATTCCGAACGTTATCATGCTTACGGCCTTCGGTCAGGAAGATGTTACGAAGAAAGCTGTCGACCTAGGAGCTTCTTATTTTATCCTAAAGCCATTCGATATGGAAAACCTAGTGAGTCATATCAGACAAGTTAGCGGAAAATCAAACCCAATCATCAAAAAACCTTCCTCATCCAGAATGAATACAGAGCAAAAACCAAGAAACTTGGATGCAAGTATTACAAGCATCATCCACGAAATCGGCGTACCGGCACATATTAAAGGTTACTTATATTTGCGAGAAGCGATTTCTATGGTTTACAATGATATCGAATTGCTTGGATCGATCACAAAGGTCTTGTATCCAGATATTGCCAAGAAATACAATACAACGGCTTCGCGTGTGGAGCGGGCAATCCGTCATGCCATTGAAGTGGCTTGGAGCAGAGGGAATATTGATTCCATTTCTTCCTTGTTCGGATACACCGTCAGCATGTCTAAGGCGAAACCAACCAACTCAGAGTTCATCGCCATGGTGGCTGACAAGCTTCGATTGGAGCATATGGCTTCTTGAAAGAGTAAGAAATAATACAAACATCTTCCAAATTGAATCATACATTTATGACAATCCCCCTGGGCCATGCGGTTCAGGGGGTTTTTGTTTGCTTAAGTTCTCCTCTTCCTCTTGCGTGAATCCTCATCAAACCCTATTGCAATCGCCTCTTTTGTTCATAGATGGTGGTTAGCCCTTACAGCTTGTCCTCGGTGGCATAAGATAAAGGGTAGTGCAAAAACAATATAGGGGGAGGTGAGACGATGGGAAACTACCGTAATAATAACAATGTTGGAGGAGCTTCTGACCGCTGCAGAAACAATGATGTTGCAGGTGCTTCCGACAACGACTTCAGAGTTCCTGTTAGAGCTTATATCAGAGGAGAAGATTTCTGCAGAGCAGTGCGCCGTTGCAGAGATAATGATGTAGCCGGGGAAATGGACAACCGCCGCAGATGTGGTTGCCGCTGGTTCTAATATAAAGCCACCCTTAAAAAATCCTGAGTTTCTCAGGATTTTTTATTATTCTGGATTATAAGGTTCATCCTTTGAGAAGGGGTATAATAAGTATATAATGAAGTCAGATATAAAGCGTACATAAAGAAAAAGAAGGAAGTGAACTCATGACGCTGATTTTTGCTCATCGTGGATCCGCAGGTACTCATCCGGAAAACACAATGGAAGCTTTTTATGAAGCTGAAAGAGTGAAGGCTGATGGGATTGAATTGGATGTTCAGCTGACGAAAGACGGAGAAATGGTTGTGATACATGATGAAACCGTTAATAGGACGACAAATGGAAAGGGCTTCGTTAAAGATTATTCGTTGAAAGAAATTCAAAAATTACAAGCGAACTTTACATTTAAAAGTAAATTATTCAAGAAGAATCGTGTGCCTTCATTAAAGGAGGTCTTTCAGTGGCTGAAGGGGAATGAACTTCTTTGTAATATTGAGCTGAAGAATAGTATCATCGACTATCAAGGCCTAGAAGAAAAAGTGATTGCCTTAATCAGGGAATTTGGATTTGAGGAACGGATCATTATATCATCTTTTAATCATTATTCGATTGTAGCATGCTACCGGTTAGAGCCTGCCGTCGAAATTGCACCCCTCTATTCGTCGGGCTTATTCATGCCCTGGATTTATGCCCAGTCATTAAGGGCGAAGGGGATACATCCCAATCTGAAAGCCGTCAGGGACGACATTATAATAGAGGCGATGAACAATGGGATTTGCGTCAGGCCTTACACGGTGAATAAGGTTGAGCAGATGGAGAGGTTATTGAATTTAGGATGCACTGCATTTGTAACGGACTACCCGGAAAAAGCAAGGAAATTGAGAGAAACCAACAAGAAAGGCTAGCGCTCTGCGCTAGCCTTTCTTGTTGAATCGTGACTGAACTTTATTGCGTTTTCGATCACGATGCAGGACGAATCCGGCAATGAATGCTAAACCACAAATAAAGAATAGTAACCCGATAATGAACTGCAGCCATAAAAAAGGGATCGGGGGCTGCAGGATCCCGAATAGCATATCTCTCATTAACTTAATCCCAAGAGCTGCAAATGCGCCGGGGATCAACATAATAATCAAGGCAATTAGACGGACCATGAGATGCATAACTCCTTTTCGTTTCCATACTAAAATTCTACATCCACGCAGAAAATTGTCAAGTTTCAAAAAGTAGTGTAACATTATGAGTGTGAAAAATATTGCAGGTGTCGGGGTGAAGAAAGTTGCAAGAGGTTCTAATTGTTGGTGGGGGTAAGGGCGGTACAGCTATTTTACAGATCCTCCATGAAGTCTCAGTCATGAAAGTGATTGCGGTTGTAGACATAAATGAAAAAGCTCCGGGGATCGAGCTCTCAAAAGAACTGGGGATCCAAGTCGGTACGGATTGGCGGCCTTTCCTCAATGATTCTGTCGACATCGTCATAGAAGTGACCGGTGAGCAGGAAGTGTTCGAACAGATAAGGGATAAGCGTGGTAAAAACACGGTCATCATACCTGGAAGTGTGGCATTCCTTATTTCGAAGCTCCTTGAAGAAAAAGAAGACCTTATCCACCAATTGACGAGTGAATCATTTAAAAGGGATCTTATTTTTAATTCGACTGATGATGGAATGGTCGGGATCGATGAACAAGGCATTGTTATGTTATTCAATAAAAGTGCTGAGCGGATGATTGGGAAGAATCAGGAAGATGTAATGGGTCTTCATATTTCAGAAGTGATCCCGGAAAGTAAATTGACCAAAACGATTCAGACAAAGCGGACGGAAATCAATCAGGAGGTCATTCTGGGGAATGGGTTGAAGATTATCTCAAACCGAATACCGATGATCACCGACCATGATGAAATAATAGGGGCCTTTTCGGTTTTCAAAGATATCACGGAAGTAGTGAATTTGGCTGAAGAAATAACCAACCTCAAAGAAATTCAGACGATGCTTGAAGCCATTATCCATTCTAGTGACGATGCAATTTCTGTCGTAGATGAAGATGGGAAAGGGATCCTGATTAATCCCGCTTATACAAGGATAACGGGCCTTTCCCAGGAGGAAGTGATAGGGAAGCCTGCGACGGCAGACATTTCTGAAGGAGAAAGTATTCATTTGAAGGTGCTGCAAACGCGGAGAGCGATCCGTGGAACAAAAATGCGGGTAGGACCGAAACGAAAGGAAGTCATCGTCAACGTTGCACCCATCATTGTGAACAATAAGCTTAAGGGAAGTGTCGGGGTCATTCATGACATGTCAGAAATCCAGTCACTAACCCAGGAACTGGACCGTGCCAGAAGAATTATCCGAACGCTTGAAGCAAAGTATATGTTTGAGGATATTATCGGTGATTCTGAGGAAATGATGATTGCCATTGAGCAGGCTAAGCTAGGGGCCAAGACGCCAGCTACCGTTCTCCTTCGCGGGGAATCGGGAACCGGGAAGGAATTGTTTGCCCATGCGATACATAATGCCAGTGACCGTAAATTCAATAAATTCCTCAGGGTGAACTGTGCAGCTTTATCAGAGAACCTGTTGGAAAGTGAGTTATTCGGGTATGAAGAGGGTGCGTTCTCCGGAGCGAAGCGTGGAGGTAAACGCGGTCTATTTGAAGAAGCGAATAACGGCAGTATTTTTCTTGATGAAATAGGAGAACTGAGTGCAAATACACAAGCGAAATTATTAAGGGTCCTCCAGGAAAATGAAATTGTGAGAGTAGGTGGGACGAAGTCAATTCAAATCAACGTCCGTGTCATCGCTGCCACGAATGTAAACCTTGAAAAGGGAATTGCTGACGGGTCATTCAGGGAAGATCTCTATTACCGACTGAATCGGATGCCGATACAGATACCGCCTTTGAGGCAGCGCAAATCCGATATACCCCTCATTGCTGAAGCGTTGATAACTAAGATCAATCAGGATTATGGGAGAAATGTAGAGGGGATAACAGAAAGCGCAATGTACAAATTGATGAATTATCATTGGCCGGGAAACGTGAGGGAACTGGAGAATGTCCTGGGGAGAGCCATCATCTTCATGAAATACAATGAAGTGAATATCGATGGGAAGCATTTACCTCAATTAGAATCTTCAGTCAAAACCGTGGTCAATACAGCGGAATTACCTTCGCCTGACTCCGTTGAAGATCTTGCCATCCAAGTTGAGGTTTTTGAAAAGAATATAATTCAAAAGGTTTTAGAGCAGAATAATGGTAACAAAACGGCTACGGCCAAAGTATTAAATGTGTCGGTGAGGAATTTATATTATAAAATTGAAAAATATAACATTGAAATAAATAGCATGAAATAATTTGCAGGGTATGAAATAATTTGCGCATTTTTATTCGATTTTTTAAAGCGTTTTCAATGTTTTGAAGTTGGCACGCTTCTTGCATGTAGTTTTATGGGAACAAAAAAACAGAAAAAAGGGGTTGAAACGACATACATGAATCTACAATCTTTAGTGGAAAAAGCAACCCGAATTGAAAACTCCACTGTAGCCGTTGCCGCTGCAGAAGATAAAGAAGTCCTGGGTGCTGTCACCATGGCGGTTGAAAAGAAGATGGCAGACTTTTTATTGTTCGGGGATAAAGAAGAAATCCTCTCCCTTTTAGAAGAGGTTGCTCCGCATCTTATATCCCATAGCAATATTAAGATCAAACATGCTTTTTCTCCGCAGAAAGCAGCGGAACTTGCAGTGAAGGCTGTTAAGGAAAACGAAGCAGGGGTTTTAATGAAAGGGAATGTCCCTACAGCAGTCATCTTGAAAGCAGTCCTAAATAAAGAGTGGGGACTTCGTACAGGGAATGTACTTTCACATGTTGCAGCATTTGAGGTATCTGGATTCGAGAGACTTACATTTATTACAGATGCAGCGATGAACCTTGCTCCTGACCTTCAGCAAAAAGCACAAATCATAGAAAATGCAGTATCTGTTGCGCGTTCAATCGGTGTGGACATGCCGAAAGTAGCGCCGATTGCTGCTGTGGAAGTAGTGAATCCTGCAATGCAGGCTACAGTCGATGCTGCCTCTCTTACTATGATGAACCATAGGGGACAAATTCGTCATTGTATCGTTGATGGTCCGTTGGCCCTCGATAATGCCGTTTCTCACCATGCAGCAGAACATAAAGGGATCGAAAGCTCCGTTGCAGGGCAGGCGGATATCCTGTTGGTGCCCAATATTGAAACAGGGAATGCTTTATACAAATCACTGATCTATTTTGCCCAAGCCAAAGTAGGGGCTGTCATAGCCGGGGCAAAAGCACCAATCGTATTAACATCCAGAGCGGACAGTGCTGAAAGTAAATTATATTCATTGGCACTCGCTATATGCTCTGCTTCTAAATAAATGATGTAAAACAACAAATACTACCAGACTACAGGGGGAAATAATAATGAAAATTTTCAGCTATATGGAACAATATGATTATGAGCAATTGGTATTCTGTCAAGATGAAGCATCAGGATTGAAAGCAATCATCGCCATTCATGATACAACACTTGGACCTGCACTTGGAGGAACTCGTATGTGGACATACGAATCTGAAGAAGCGGCGATTGAAGATGCACTTCGCCTTGCGAAAGGGATGACGTACAAGAATGCTGCCGCTGGCCTTAACTTAGGTGGGGGAAAGACGGTTATCATCGGTGACCCACGTAAAGATAAGAACGAAGAAATGTTCCGTGCATTTGGTCGATATATCCAAGGCTTAAACGGCCGTTACATTACTGCAGAAGATGTGGGTACCACAGTTGCCGATATGGATTTGATCCATGAAGAAACGGATTATGTAACAGGTATTTCACCAGCCTTTGGTTCTTCTGGTAACCCATCTCCTGTTACTGCGTACGGAGTTTATCGTGGAATTAAAGCAGCAGCGAAAGAAGCATTCGGAACAGATTCCCTTGAAGGGAAAACAATTGCCGTTCAAGGGGTCGGGAATGTAGCATACAATATGTGCCGCCACCTTCACGAAGAAGGAGCGAACCTGATCGTTACAGATATCAACAAAGAAGCTGTTCAACGTGCTGTTGAAGAGTTTGGTGCTAAAGCAGTTGACATCAACGATATCTATGGTGTTGATTGTGATATCTTTGCCCCATGTGCGCTTGGTGCGATCATTAACGATGAAACAATCCCTCAGCTTAAAGCAAAAGTCATTGCAGGAGCTGCGAATAACCAGCTGAAAGAAACGCGTCATGGTGACGCGATCCATGAAATGGGTATCGTTTATGCACCTGATTATGTAATCAACGCTGGTGGAGTCATCAACGTAGCGGATGAATTATACGGCTACAACAGTGAAAGAGCCATGAAGAAAGTCGAGCAGGTATACAACAACGTTGAGCGCGTAATCGAAATCGCGAAACGTGATAACGTCCCAACTTACGTAGCTGCTGACCGCATGGCAGAAGAACGAATTGAAAAAATGCGCCGTTCAAGAAGTCAATTCCTGCAAAATGGACACCACATCCTTAGCAGACGTGGATAATGAGAAGAGAAAAACGCTTTACTTTCAGAAAGTAAAGCGTTTCTTCCCTGTTAATGCGAACATGTAACAGACTAAGGGGTTATCTATCATAGGGGAAAAATCTTTCATGCAAACAATACAATATAGCTGCCCAAATGGAGGTAACAACAGTGCAAGAAAACAAACATCGAATACTCGTTATTAATCCTGGATCGACATCTACCAAAATTGGTGTCTTCGATGACGATCGCTCAATATTTGAAAAAACGATCCGTCATGATTCAGAAAAGATAAATGAATTCCCAACCATCATCGATCAATATGAATTCAGAAAGAACACCATTCTTCAGACATTGGATGAAGAAGGGATCAATGTTTCTAAACTGAGTGCCGTATGTGGCCGCGGGGGACTTCTAAGACCGATAGAAGGCGGCACTTACCTTGTCAATGATGACATGTTGAAGGACCTGAAAGAAGGGTACTCTGGTCAGCATGCTTCGAATCTGGGAGGGATTCTGGCATTTGAAATTGCTTCCGGATTAAATATTCCATCGTACATCGTAGATCCCGTTGTCGTAGACGAACTTCAATCTCTTGCCCGGGTATCAGGGTTCTCCCTGATCGAAAGAAAGAGTATTTTCCACGCGTTGAATCAGAAAGCGGTTGCGCGTAGAGTCGCGAAAGAAATCGGAAAAAAATATGAAGATTTGAATCTGATCATCACTCACATGGGTGGAGGAATCACCGTCGGGGCTCACCGGAATGGAAAAGTCGTAGATGTGAATAATGGATTGCACGGTGACGGACCGTTCAGTCCAGAAAGGGCAGGGACCGTACCTGCTGGTGATTTGGTTGATTTATGCTTCTCCGGGGACTATTATCGGGATGAAATCATGAAAAAACTTGTTGGTCAAGGCGGCCTGGTCGGGTATCTTGGTACCAATGATGCAGTAAAAGTAGAGAAAATGATTGAAAATGGCGATGAAAAGGCCAAAGCCGTATATGATGCGATGGCCTACCAGATCGCGAAAGAAATCGGTTCGGCAAGCGCCGTCTTAAATGGCAAAGTAGATGCGATCGTATTAACGGGAGGACTTGCATATGGCAAAGAATTCGTCAAAGCGATCAGCGATCGGATCAACTGGATAGCGGATGTCGTCATCCATCCGGGAGAAAATGAACTTCAGGCTCTTGCTGAAGGGGCACTCCGGGTATTGCGGAAGGAAGAAGACTATAAAGTATACCCTGGAAATGTGAAAAAGGAAGCAAGAGTATAAGAGCAAGGAGGACTCAAGATTGGCAGAAGAATATGATTTAGTCATTCTAGGAGGAGGGACGGGTGGTTATGTAGCCGCCATCCGTGCTTCTCAACTTGGATTAAAAACAGCAATCGTTGAAAAGGGAAAGCTCGGTGGTACATGCCTGCATAAAGGATGTATCCCTAGTAAAGCTCTCCTTCGCAGTGCTGAAGTATATGCAACAGCGAAACACAGTGAAAACTTTGGTGTGAAAATCAATGGGGTTGAACTTGATTTCACCAAAGTGCAATCAAGAAAAGATGGAATCGTCGAACAGCTTCACAAAGGCGTTCAACACTTGATGAAACAAGGTAAGATCGATGTCTTTGAAGGTCTTGGACGTATTTTGGGACCATCCATCTTCTCTCCGATGCCTGGGACGATTTCCGTGGAAATGAACAACGGTGAAGAAAACGCAATGCTTATTCCGAAGAATGTCATTGTGGCAACAGGATCAAGACCGCGTTCACTGCCTGGACTTGAGATAGATGGTGACTATGTTTTATCTTCTGATGAAGCGCTTTCACTTGATGCGCTTCCGAAGTCGATCATCATCGTCGGTGGAGGTGTCATCGGCATCGAATGGGCTTCTATGCTTTCGGACTTCGATGTTGAAGTAACCGTAGTTGAATACGCGGATAAAATCGTACCGACGGAAGATCATGAAATCTCAAAAGAAATGCAGCGCCTGATGAAGAAAAAAGGCGTCAAAATCGTGACAAGCGCCAAGGTGCTTCCTGAGTCCTTAGAAACAGGGGATGGAATGGTCACGATTAAAGCAGAGCATAAAGGTGACGAGAAATCATTTACCGCTGATAAAATCCTGGTATCCGTTGGCCGTCAAGCAAACGTGGAAGGGATAGGACTTGAGAATACAGATATAAAAGTCGAAAAAGGCTTCATTGAAGTAAATGAGTTCTTCCAAACGAAGGAATCCCACATCTATGCGATCGGTGATGTGATCGGTGGACTTCAATTAGCCCATGTCGCTTCTCATGAAGGAATCACGGCAGTTGAACATATGGCTAATGAAAAGCCGGATCCGATTGACTATTCACTTATCTCTAAATGCATTTACAGCAATCCTGAAATCGCAAGTGTCGGTATCACAGAACAGGAAGCGAAAGAAAAGGGATACAACTTAAAAGTCGGTAAATTCAGCTTCAGAGCCATCGGTAAAGCACTTGTTTACGGGGAATCGGATGGTTTTGTGAAGATCATTGCCGACAAGGACAGTGATGATATCCTGGGTGTTCATATGATCGGACCTCACGTAACGGATATGATTTCCGAAGCTGGTCTGGCGAAAGTATTAGACGCAACACCATGGGAGATTGCCCATACCATCCATCCTCATCCATCCTTATCTGAAGCGATTGGAGAAGCAGCACTTGCTGTGGATGGAAAGGCGATTCACTCTTAAAAGAACGGAGAAGGCTTATTAGCCCTCTTCATGAAAAGAAAAATAGTAATAAGGTAGAGAGTTTCTCTACCTTATTACAACCATTAGATTGTGTAGGAGGTAAATAAAATGGCAGAAAATCGTCATGAAGAATTAGGACTTTCCAATGAGAAAGTATTAGAAATGTATGAAACCATGCTCCTTGCCAGGAAAATCGATGAGCGTATGTGGTTATTGAACCGTTCGGGTAAAATTCCTTTTGTTATTTCCTGTCAAGGTCAGGAAGCGGCTCAAGTAGGTGCTGCATTCGCCTTAGATCGTGAGAAGGATTACGTTCTTCCATACTATCGCGATATGGGTGTCGTTCTGACATTCGGTATGACTGCGCAGGAATTAATGCTATCCGGTTTTGCCAAGGCAGAAGATCCAAACTCTGGCGGACGTCAAATGCCAGGTCACTTCGGTCAAAAGAAAAATAATATCGTAACGGGTTCCTCTCCTGTAACGACTCAAGTTCCCCATGCAGTGGGTATCGCCCTTGCAGGAAAGATGGAGAAGAAAGACGTTGTGACGTTTGTGACATTCGGTGAAGGATCTTCCAACCAGGGAGATTTCCACGAAGGTGCAAACTTTGCAGGTGTACATAAACTTCCTGTTATTTTCATGTGTGAAAATAATAAATATGCGATCTCAGTTCCGATTGAAAAACAATTGGCATGTGAAAAAGTATCAGACCGCGCCATTGGATACGGCATGCCTGGTATCACAGTAGATGGAAATGATCCGATCGAAGTATATAAAGCTGTAAAGGAAGCCGCTGACCGCGGTCGTCGTGGTGAAGGTCCAACGCTTGTTGAAACAGTTTCTTATCGTTTAACTCCTCACTCCTCTGATGATGATGATCGCAGCTACCGTTCTCCTGACGAAGTGGCCAAAGCGAAAACAAATGATCCAATCATCACCTTTGGTGCTTACTTAAAAGAAACAGGCGTCATGAATGATGAGATTGAAAAAGAAATCAATGACCGCATTATGAAACTTGTGAACGAAGCAACGGATTATGCAGAAAATGCTCCATATGCTGAAGCTGAATCAGCGATGAAGTATGTATACGCAGAAGAGAAGTAAGGGGGAATTCAATCATGCCAGTAATTTCATATATTGATGCCGTAACGATGGCAATAAGAGAAGAAATGGAACGTGATGAGAAAGTATTCGTTCTTGGAGAAGACGTAGGTAAAAAAGGTGGGGTGTTCAAAGCAACCCACGGATTGTATGATCAATTTGGGGAAGACCGTGTCATTGATACACCACTTGCGGAGTCTGCGATCGCAGGAGTTGGAATCGGGGCTGCCATGTATGGTATGAGGCCGATTGCTGAAATGCAATTTGCTGATTTCATTATGCCTGCAGTTAATCAGATCATATCTGAAGCAGCACGTATTCGTTATCGTTCAAATAACGATTGGAGCTGTCCGATGGTCATCCGTGCTCCTTATGGTGGCGGAGTACATGGAGCGCTTTACCATTCACAATCCGTTGAGGCTGTGTTTGCCAATCAGCCAGGATTGAAAATAGTGATGCCTTCTACTCCTTATGATGTAAAGGGCTTGCTGAAAGCTGCGATCCGCGATGAAGATCCGGTATTATTCTTTGAACACAAACGTGCTTACCGTCTAATTAAAGGAGAAGTGCCTGAGGATGATTACACTCTTCCAATCGGAAAAGCAGATGTGAAGCGTGAAGGAGAAGACATCACGGTCATCACATATGGTCTGTGTGTTCACTTTGCTCTTCAAGCAGCAGAAAAACTTGCCCAGGACGGAATCGAAGCGCATATCCTGGATCTTCGTACCATCTATCCTTTAGATAAAGAAGCAATCATTGAAGCAGCCTCTAAAACAGGCAAAGTCCTTCTTGTGACTGAAGACAATAAAGAAGGAAGCATCATGGGTGAGGTTTCTGCAATCATTGCCGAAAATTGTTTATTTGAGCTTGATGCTCCGGTTAAACGTCTTGCCGGTCCAGATGTACCTGCTATGCCGTATGCACCGACAATGGAAAAATACTTTATGATTAACCCGGACAAAGTAGAAAAAGCAATGCGTGAACTTGCAGAATTTTAATCACAATCAACACCAATTAAACGCGAGAGTAAGGAGGGTTCCTCATTGGGTATTGAAAATATGAAAATGCCTCAGCTAGGGGAAAGTGTTACAGAAGGTACAATTAGTAAATGGTTGGTGTCACCTGGTGATACCGTTAATAAATATGACCCGATTGCAGAAGTGCAAACGGATAAAGTGAATGCAGAAGTTCCATCTTCCTTTACAGGTACTATCAAAGAATTGATTGCCGAAGAGGGAGATACTCTTGAAGTAGGGGAAATCATTTGTTCAATCGAGATTGAGGGTGGAGCTTCAGCTCCAGCTGAAGAAGCTCCGAAAGAAGAGCCTAAAAAGACAGCAGAAGCACCGGCTGCACCTAAATCAAAAGCTCCTGCGAAAGATAGCGGAAATAAAGCCAGATATTCTCCTGCAGTATTAAAATTGTCTCAAGAGCATGATATTGATTTAGATCAAGTGGAGGGCACTGGAAACGGCGGCCGGATCACTCGTAAGGATCTAAAGAAAATCATTGAATCAGGTTCTATTCCGAAGGCAGGAGATGCTCCGGCACCTAAGGCTGAAGCTTCGGCTCCACAACAGGCGCCTGTGAAGGAAACGGCTCCGGCACAACCAGCTAAGCAGGCAGCACCTTCCGCGAATATTCCTGTTGTACCTGGCGATATTGAAATCCCGGTTTCAGGTATCCGCAAAGCGATTGCCTCCAACATGGTCCGCAGTAAACATGAAGCGCCACATGCTTGGACGATGATGGAAGTGGATGTAACCAACCTGGTTGACTACAGAAATTCACTCAAGACAGAATTCAAGCAGCGTGAAGGTTTTAATCTGACATTCTTCGCTTTCTTCGTGAAAGCTGTGGCCCAGGCTCTTAAGGAGTATCCACAAATCAACTCTATGTGGGCTGGGGACAAGATTGTACAGAAGAAAGACATCAACCTCTCCATTGCTGTAGCGACAGACGATGCTTTGTATGTTCCTGTGATCAAGAATGCAGATGAAAAAACGATCAAAGGAATCGCAAGAGAAATCACAGAGCTTGCCGGAAAAGTACGCAGTGGTAAATTGACTTCTCAAGATATGCAGGGAGGAACGTTTACGGTTAATAATACTGGGTCATTTGGTTCGGTACAATCGATGGGAATCATCAATTACCCGCAAGCAGCGATCCTTCAGGTGGAATCGATCGTGAAACGTCCTGTTGTCATGAACAACGGAATGATTGCCGTTCGTGATATGGTGAATCTCTGTATGTCACTTGATCATCGCGTTCTAGACGGATTGGTATGTGGAAGATTTTTACAACGAGTAAAAGAAATTCTGGAAAACACATCAAAAGAAAATACATCTGTTTATTAATGAAAACAAAGGACTGACCCTGGGAGGTTGGTCCTTGTTTTATTTTTCATCTAGATAAAATGTCCTGTGAAATGTGGTCTCCAGATTGTGGAGATTCGGGAAAAGCTTATCGTTTATAACTGGAAGAATATTCTAAAGTAAGTTAGCTCTATACCAGTAGTTCGATTTACTGCTTCCTAATCCCATGAAAATACCCTCTGCAACTTCCCGATCATTTCTAACTTCGTTCAAATAAGAAAAGTGGAATACCGGCACCTAATACCCTGTTACAAACTCAGTAAAACCGAAAATATTCCTGTGGTTATAATTCAGGGGTGACTAAATGCTCATTGAAAATAAAAAGGTTCGTGACTTTTCTATTAAATACTGAATATTCAGATTTATTTCGACATCAATTTACAACATTCCTCATCCGCGATTGGTTATCTTTGGTTCTACACCTACAATTTTCCATAAAAGGTGTTCAAGGGAGGTGCTGGGTTTACAGAAGGAGCCAAAAATGATTGGGAGGGAATTTGATGTCAGGAAGAAAACGTAAGGCAAGATGGTTATCCATTGTACTCACCTTAGTCATGTTTGTCCCCTTGATGTTTCCATTTAATGCAGGGGCGGCGAATACCTCACAAGCATCTTTAGCGAAAGAAAGACCATCCACTTCAGTGAAAGAATCAGCAAAAGTAAACCCACAATCAAAGATCACGTCTCAACTACAGGAACAGTTCAAGAAAGAGAAGCATGTCACATACTTAGTGAAATTCAAGGATCAGGTGGATACTGAGTCAGTAGCGAAGAAGGCGACTGAAAAAGCGAAAAAGCAGAAACTATCTGCTAATAGTAAAAAACTATTAAAACGAAATATGGTCGTCTCCGAGCTTCGGGCAACCGCCCTTGAATCTCAAGCACAAGTGAAAGAATACTTACAGAAAGAGAAGAAGTCAGGTGCAGTGAAGGAAATCAAAGACTTTTACGTTGTGAACGGGATGGCCGTCACTAGTACAAAGAAAGTCATGGAAAAAATCTCAACCTTTGCTGAAGTAGAGAAAATTCTCCCGAATGAAACGAGACAAATTATCCAACCTGCGAAGGCAAAGGCTTCTTCTTCAGCAGTATTGGATAAAGAAGCTCCAAATACCCCTGCATCGATTGAGTGGAATATTGACCGGGTCGGTGCACCTGCGGTATGGGAAATGGGAATCAATGGAGCGGGAACGGTCATTGCTTCCATTGACACTGGAGTACAATGGGATCACCCGGCATTAAAAGAAAAATATAGAGGATATGATCCTCAAAATCCTGAATCTCCAGACCATGAATTCAACTGGTTTGATGCAACAGCAGGACAGGGTGCACCTTATGATGATCAAGGACATGGAACGCACACTGTCGGTACAATGGTCGGCTCTGAGCCTGATGGCAGCAATCAAATCGGTGTGGCACCGGGTGCCAAGTGGATCGCAGTCAAAGCGTTCACGGCAGATGGTGGAACAGACGTAGATTTACTGGAAGCAGGTGAATGGATTCTGGCACCGAAAGATGCTGAAGGAAATCCACATCCTGAAATGGCTCCGGATGTCGTCAACAACTCTTGGGGCGGTGGAGCAGGACTTGATGAATGGTACAGGGATATGGTGAGTGCGTGGAGAGCAGCTGAAATCTTCCCTGAATTCTCTGCAGGAAATACCACGTTATTTAATCCGGGAGGACCTGGATCGATCGCGAATCCGGCCAACTACCCTGAGTCATTCGCTACAGGTGCAACGGATATCAATGATCAATTGGGAAGCTTCTCCTTACAGGGACCTTCACCTTATGATGAAATTAAGCCTGAAATTGCAGCACCGGGTGTAAATATTCGTTCTTCCGTTCCAGGAGGCAATTATGAAGGCGGATGGAACGGAACATCGATGGCCGGGCCACATGTTTCCGCTGTAGCTGCCCTATTGCGTCAAGTGGATGCTAGCCTGACGGTCGAAGAAATTGAAGAAATCCTTATGTCGACCGCTGTCCCGTTAACTGACGGTACATTTCCTGAGTCACCGAATAACGGGTACGGACACGGCCTGGTCAATGCGTTTGATGCCGTTTCATCCGTGATGAGTGGGATTGGAAAAGTGAAAGGGCAGGTTTCAAAAGAAGGAGATGATACGGAAGCTCCTGTCATCTCTCATAATGCACCACAAGAAGCATTTAAAGAAATGAATCTGCCGTTAGAGGCAGAAGCAAGTGATAATGTAAGTGTGACGAGTGTAGCCCTGCATTATCAGAATCAAGATGGTGCCTGGGTGCAGGTTGATGCAGCAAGAACGTCAGGAAACTACACATCAGGAACGTATGAAGCAGTTATACCTGGGGAGGTCCTCACAGGAGATGGAGTCACGTATAAATGGTCGGCTTTGGATTTCGGTGGAAACGAAGTCGAGTCTGACACGTATACGGTTAATCTTCTGCCGGGAATCACAGTGGGGTATGAGCAGGACTTTGAATCCTCTGCAACCGGGTGGACTTCCTATGGTCCAGGAAACAGCTGGGAGCGTGGAGTTCCGGAGAGTGGTCCGGGAGTGGCTACTTCAGGGGAAAATGTTTATGCCACAAATCTTGGCGGTACGTATGACAACAGTGCGAACATGTCACTTCAAATGCCTCCGATCGATTTACCTGAAGGAGAGAGCTTCTTACAATTCAAACAGTGGCATGAGCTTGAACGGAACTATGATTATGGTCACGTATTCGTATCCATCGATGGAGAAGAGTGGACACAGGCACTAAGGGTCAATGGTGATACTGGAGGATGGATTGACGGAGAGGTAGATCTGAGTGAATATGCAGGTCAGCGCGTTTACGTTGCGTTCAATGTTACAACGGACGGAAGTGTTGTGAAGCAAGGCTGGTACCTGGATGATGTGAAATTGAGTACAGAATCCAATCTTCCTGCCAAGAAAATGAATCTTGGATTGAAATCGAAGGATGAGAAATCATCTTCTGTTTCGAAAAAGCCAAGTGTAAATCCTAATGAAATCACAGTGAAAAATGAAGTGAAGAAAGATGAACAGATGGATGGATCTGGTCCAGCCCCTGTACTACTTCCGTTACAAGCGGAAGTAAGCGTACTGGAAACAGGCCGTTCGGTTTATACGAATCCAGCCAATGGATCATACGAGATGACTCATGCAGCAGGTGAATTCACACTGCAGGCATCCACATACGGTTACAGGTCGGAAACGCAGAATGTTACGATTGAAGCCGATCAAACATCTACAGCCAACTTCACCCTTGAAGAAATCCCTCAAGGGAATATCACCGGAACAGTGACAAACGAAATGTCAGGAGAGCCGGTTGAGGGAGCGACGGTCTTCTTACTGGAAGATGCTGTTGTAGAGCCCGTTGTTACAAGTGAAGATGGAGAATATGAACTAGAAGCTTACGAAGGGGATTACACCCTTAAAGTAGTAGCCCCTTACTATTACAGTAAGGAAATGAGCGTCACAGTTGAAGGTGGGGAAGCTACAACAGCTGATGTAAGCTTAGAACCATTCATCGGTTATCCTGGTGAAATTGGTTACGATGATGGTACTGCAGAAAATGCACGTGCATTCTATGATGCGGGCAACGGCTGGGCCGTAAAAATGTCTCTTGAAGAAGGAAATGACACCGCACTCGTAACGGGTGGACTATTCCGTTTCTGGGATACTGAATGGCCGGTACCGGGAGGAACTGAATTCCAGGTCGCCGTATATGATGCAACTGGACCGGACGGGGCACCAGGGAAGAAAATCGCTGGTCCGTTCGATGGAACCGCGTTGCGTAACGGAGAATGGACGCATGTAGATCTTAGTCAGCATGGTATCATGGTCGAAGGAGATTTCTATATGGTGTACATCCAATCTGCTCCAAATCCGAATGCACCTGGTCTTGGAACAGATGAAGATGGTGAGTATGCAGCGAGAAGCTGGCAGTTCGTCGGTGGCGCCTGGTCGCAAGCACCGGAAGACGAGGGGAATTACATGATTCGCGCAACCGTGAATTATGAAGTGACTGCACCGATCATCACATCCCCGAAAGATGGTTCATTTACGAATAAAGATTCCGTTACGGTTGAAGGGACTTCTGCCCCGACGACGACCGTTCATCTCTTTAATGGAGAGGAAGAGGTAGCGACAGCCGACACAGGTGAGGATGGAACATTCTCTGCCGACGTCTCTCTGCACGAAGGTGAGAATGTGTTAACCGCCAAGGCAGCGACGGAACAGGGAATGACGGGTCCATCGGATTCAGTGACCGTCATACTTGATCAGGTTAAACCTGAACTCGCCATCACTTCACCGGAAGATGGCATGAAAACAAATCGTGAAGCCCTAACAGTGGAAGGGACGATTGCAGAAGAAAATCTTGCTTGGGTGAAAGTGAATGGAGAGAAAGCATCTGTCAATGACGGCAAGTTCAGTCATCGAATTCTCCTGAATGAAGGAGAAAATGTGATCCAGGTAGTAGCGAAAGATAAAGCAGGAAACAAAAAGAAACAAGTGGTAACGGTTTTCGCGAAATTTGGGGACATTGAGATTGAAAATCTTCTTCCTGCAGAAGATAAGGAACTGAAGAAGGGTGAATCCGTCAAGATCGAATTTGACAGTGAACCTGGGCTGGATGCGACATTTGTCATTCACATGCCTCTAACAAATGCAGGTCAAGTAACGAATGCAACTGAACTTCCGATGATGGAAACATCAGAAGGGCACTACGAAGGTTACTATACGGCCACTTCAAATGTGAAGGCCCCGGGAGCTGTGATTGAAGTGAAGATCTCCGATGATTTTGGAAATGTCACGACGGAGCGTGCAGAAGGTAAATTGTATATCAATACAAAGAAATAAGCATGATGGAAGAAGAGTTGGTATCGCCAGCTCTTCTTCTTTTTTGAGCGCATTCTCCAGAGAGATTGAAGAATGCTGATTTTTTTTATATACTAAAATAGTATTAGTATAAACATTTAGAAAATTTAGGGGATTTTTTTCAGGTTTAATGTAAACGATTTCAAAAATGCAGTGTGAAAGAGGGGTATTATGAAGCTTAGTGATATGAAAGGTCAATCATTCAGTCGTCGCACACTTACAGAGTGGCAGGAAGCTGCTGAAAAGGCGTTAAAGGGAAAAGGTGTACATTCTTTACATACGAACACTTATGAAAATATTGATCTTAAGCCGTTATATACAGAAGAGGATGTCCCCAATCGGGATAGAGTGAAGGATTATATTCCAAATGTTGAAGTTAAGTTGGAACGCGCTTCTAAGTGGTTTATCGCTCAGTCAATAAAAAGAGATTCATGGGAAGAACTGACAATAGCTGTGAAGGATGCATTATCACGGGGACAGAACTGTCTTTCATTTTCCATTGGGAATCTAAAACATGAAGAGCATTTCTATCCATTCTTGAAAGAAATGATAGGTTCCGATACTCCGGTCTTTATACTGGATCAAAAGACATCTTTAGCCATCGTTGGAATGGGAGAGGCACATGAACTAAAGGGGATGCATGGAATCGTTGGGTACGATCCCCTTTCAGAGGGAGAATGGTTAGATGAAGGTAGATTAGAAGAATGGATGAAGGTTGTGGAAGAAGCTGATAAGTGCCTTCCTGAAGTGAAGACCATAATCGTCAATTCTGCACCATTTCATAACAAAGGCGCAAGTGCCACCCAGGAGTTGGCCTTTGCACTGAGTGAGGGTGTCACTTATATTGAGACACTTCTAGAAAAAGGCTGGACTCTTGAGAAAGCAACTGAAAAAATGCATTTCCACTTTTCAATAGGCAGTCATTTCTTTATGGAAATTGCGAAAATCAGGGCATTTAAGAAATTGTGGCAAGAGGTCTTGTCTTCTTATGGGATAGCTCGGGACCTGACATCCCGTGCTATCACCATCAGTGCAGAAACGTCCCGATTTAATAAATCTACTTTAGATCCATATGTGAATATGCTTCGCAGTGGCGGAGAAGCTTTTTCTGCCATTCTCGCAGGGGTTGATTATTTGGTTGTTGCTCCATTCAATGAAGTGAGTGGGAATGTAAATTCATTCTCTGAAAGAATCGCAAGAAATACTCAACTCATCCTCGGAGAAGAAGCGCACCTGGATAAAGTCATCGATCCAGGAGGCGGCTCTTACTATGTGGAATGGCTATCAGAAGAGGTCGGCAAGCTAGCGTGGAAGGAATTTCAACAAATTGATGCAAAAGGGGGAATGCTTGTCTCCCTGAAAGATGGTTCTATTGAAAATCAAATGAATAGAGTGAGAGACGCCCGGATTCATGATTTAGCCACCCGAAAGAATTCAATGATCGGGACGAATATCTATGCCAACCTGGAAGAGGCCATGACGGATCCACCGTCCACTTCGGGAGAACGACTGTCCCTTCCTTTTGAAGGATTGAGGAGTCGGGCACAGAAGTCCCCAAGGAAACCGGTGGCTGGTCTGATTGGATTGGGAGAGTTGAAGACCCATAAGTCCCGTGCAGACTTTGTGAAAGGGTTTTTAGCCACGGGAGGCATTCATGCACATCAGAGTAAAGAGTGCATGTCAAAGGAAGATATCCTTCATTTTGTAGAAGAAACCCGGTATCCGTACTATGTAGTATGTGGGAAAGATGAAGCATATCATGATCAATTACCAATGATCGTTGAATCGATCCATGTAATAGATGCAGACATTGTGATAGACATAGCAGGAAAAATACCTGATGAAAAGAGAAATAAGTGGGAACGTATGGGATTGAACGGGTCCATCTATAATAAACAGAACATACTTAAAAAAGTGGATGAGCTTTTAACCATCTGGGAGGAGGGAAATGACAGTGAGGAAGCCTGATTGGCAACAAATCAACCCATATGCAAATGAAGGAGCGACGAGTAAGGTTTCCCCTTCGGACAAATCGTATGAGACGAATGAAAAAATCTCAATTAAACCACTTTATTCAAGGGAAGACACAAAAAATATTACTCATGGAGGGGATCTTCCTGGTCTTGCTCCATACACTAGGGGGCCGTACCCGACGATGTATGTGAACCGTCCTTGGACGGTCAGGCAGTATGCAGGGTTTTCTACGGCAGAAGAGAGCAATGCTTTTTATCGTAGAAATTTAAGCATGGGGCAAAAAGGTTTGTCTGTGGCGTTCGACCTGGCCACTCATCGCGGCTATGATTCTGATCATCCAAGGGTTGTAGGAGATGTAGGGAAAGCGGGGGTAGCCATTGATTCGATATTAGATATGAAGATTCTGTTTGACGGCATCCCCCTTGATCAAATGTCTGTGTCCATGACGATGAACGGTGCGGTGCTTCCGATCCTTGCGTTTTATATCGTAACGGCGGAAGAACAGGGAGTTTCACAGGATAAACTGTCCGGTACTATTCAAAATGATATATTGAAAGAATACATGGTAAGGAACACATACATTTATCCACCTGAAACGTCCATGAAAATCATTGCTGATATTTTTGAATACACATCGAAACATATGCCAAAGTTCAATAGCATCAGTATTTCAGGGTATCACATGCAGGAGGCGGGTGCACCTGCCGATATTGAGCTTGCATATACTCTGGCGGATGGACTTGAATACGTCCGGACCGGCTTGAAAGCGGGAATTGATATCGATTCCTTCGCTCCAAGACTCTCATTTTTCTGGGCAATCGGCATGAACTATTTCATGGAAGTGGCCAAAATGAGGGCGGCACGGAGAATTTGGGCAAAGATGATGAAGACATTCAATCCTCAGAATCCTAAATCGATGGCGCTAAGGACCCACTCCCAAACATCCGGGTGGAGTTTAACGGAGCAGGATCCTTATAATAACGTCGTTCGTACATTACTTGAGGCACATGCAGCAGCCATGGGTCATACGCAATCCCTTCACACCAATGCACTCGACGAAGCGATTGCCCTGCCGACGGATTTTTCGGCAAGAATCGCCCGTAATACACAGCTGTTTCTTCAAGAAGAGACCGGTATTACGAAAGTGATCGATCCATGGGCAGGTTCACATTATGTAGAGACCCTGACTCATCAGCTGATGGAAAAAGCGTGGGAGCATATTGAAGAAATCGAAGAGCTTGGCGGCATGACGAAGGCCATCGAGACCGGATTACCGAAGATGCGAATTGAAGAAGCGGCTGCAAGAAGACAAGCGATGATCGATTCAGGGGATGAGTCCATCATCGGGGTGAATAAATATCGCCTTGAGAAGGAAGATCCGATTGAAACGCTTGACATCGATAATACGGTTGTTAGGCAAAAGCAGGTTGACCGGATTCAAAAGCTGAAAGATGAGCGAAATGAAGAGAAAGTCATTGAAACTCTTGAAGCATTGTCTCATGCCGCAGAGACAGGAGAAGGAAATCTTCTCGAAAAAGCCGTTGAAGCTGCAAGGGCAAGAGCTACATTAGGAGAAATCTCTGATGCAATCGAAAAAGTATCAGGAAGACATAAAGCAACGATCCGGAGCATTAGCGGGGTGTACAGCTCGAATTTCTCGAATGAACAGGAAATCAACATCGTGAAAGAGATGACGGAAGAATTTCTGGACAACGAAGGAAGAAGACCCCGAATCCTTATCGCCAAGATGGGACAGGATGGTCATGACAGGGGGGCGAAAGTCATCAGCACGGCATTTGCCGACCTTGGATTCGATGTGGATATCGGACCATTGTTCCAGACCCCTGAAGAAACAGCTCTGCAGGCGGTTGAAAACGATGTGCATGTCATAGGTGTAAGCTCGTTGGCTGCCGGTCATAAAACACTTCTTCCTCAATTAGTAGCGGAACTGAAGAAACTCGGCAGGGAAGATATCCTTGTCGTCATCGGTGGCGTGATCCCGGCAAAGGACTATGACTTCCTTTTAAGCAATGGGGCATCTGCCGTCTTCGGTCCTGGCACGATCATTCCGGTCGCTGCACAGAAGGTGATCAAAGAAATTTATGAAGTGCTCGGATATGAGGAAGTGGCTGAATAATGACAGAGCATCAGTCTGGTCGAAAGAAGCGGTTTGTGAAAAGGAAGAAGGATCCCGTTTCAGTAACAGAATTGAAAACCGGAATCCTGAATGGGGACAGGAGCCATTTAGCGAAGGCCATCACGTTGATCGAGAGCAATGCGGAAGAGCATTATGCAGTGGGACAGGAACTTTTGCAGGAGTTACTACCTCATACGGGTAAAAGTTTTCGGATCGGCATAACAGGTGTCCCGGGAGCAGGGAAAAGTACATTCATCGAACAATTCGGGGAGATGTTATGTAACGAAGGGTTACGTGTCGCCGTCCTTGCCATCGACCCAAGCTCCTCCATTTCCGGTGGAAGCATATTGGGGGATAAAACCAGAATGGAGCAGCTCTCGAAGAACCCCCGTGCCTTTGTCAGGCCATCCCCTACTGCAGGTACCTTAGGGGGGGTTCATCGCAAGACCAATGAAACCCTCCTCTTATGTGAAGCTGCAGGATACGATTTTATCATTATTGAAACCGTGGGAGTCGGGCAAAGTGAAGTGATGGTAAGGCAAATGGTGGATTTCTTCTTATTACTTGTCATTACCGGTGCCGGTGATGAGCTTCAAGGAATGAAAAAAGGAATCATGGAGCTTGCTGACGCGCTGCTAGTTAATAAAGCCGACGGGGAAAATAAACCTCTCGCCGAAAAAACGAAGAGGGAACTCAATCAGATCCTTCACTTCCTCATTCCTGCAACAAGAGGTTGGAGTTCAAAGGCCTATACTTGTTCAGCGTTGAAAAATGAAGGATTGATCGAGCTTTGGGAAGTCATCCGTCAATTTGAAGAGCAGACAAAAGAACAGGGTGTGTTCGAAGAAAGAAGGCTTGGTCAAAGACAGGAATGGTTCCATACCATGCTGAAAGAAAGAATTCTGTCAGACTTCTTCTTTCAAAAAAGCATCAAGTCCTCACTCCCCGACATGGAAGAACGGGTGAAAACGGGGGATTACACAACTTCACAAGCCGTGGAAGTGTTGTTGAAACAATACAAAGCTGGCATAATCCATATGAATAGTTAATTTTAATTGAAAGATATGGTTTGAAATTGTTATGATAAGGGTAAATCAAATCCCTTCGTTTTTAGTGGAATGATGATTAAGATAGTGATAAAAGGAGAGTTTAGCATGGATATAGATTTCAATTTATTAATGAACGACGTAGTCCGTCAGGCCCGTCAGGAAATCGAAACGGCAGGATATACGCAACTGACAACAGAAGAAGACGTGGATCAAGCATTTTCAAAGGAAGGTACAACCCTCGTGATGATCAACTCCGTTTGTGGTTGTGCAGGTGGAATCGCCCGTCCGGCAGCTGCCCATTCCATTCACTTTGATAAGAGACCGGATCAATTGGTAACGGTTTTTGCAGGTCAGGATAAAGAAGCGACTGCGAAAGCACGCAGTTACTTTACAGGTTACCCGCCTTCCTCACCGTCTTTCGCCCTGCTTAAAGACGGAAAGCTGTTAACGATGGTCGAAAGACACGAGATTGAAGGGCATGATCCAATGTCCGTTGTGAATAAACTTCAATCCTATTTCGATCAGTATTGTGAAGAAGTATAAGGAAGTTGAAAAAGCCCGTCAGGTTTCTCGCAGGTAATGTGAGAAGCTTGACGGGTTTTTTATTTTGGGAAAGGGGATTGAATACGATTTCCTTTTTTTACTGAAAAACGCAATTCTTTATGAAAATGACGCAATAAATTTAAAACTGACGGAATTCCCCCCTAAAATGACGCAATTCCCATCAAAAACCAATATCTGAAGGTATATGAAAGCAGGATCTGGCCACTTGAGATTCCAGATAGGTGTATCCTCAACAACATGTCCATTATAAGTGCCTCTCCCTTATCCAATCCATACACTTTTTCTCTCAATGAAGGGTGAAACGTCAACTAAATCTACAAAAATCTTCCCCCACACTCAATTCTCCCGATAATGCATAGAATTTGAATATTATCCATCCCTTTAGAATTCATCTACTATGTAAAATGTTGGTAGTATCATCTTTAATTTTCAGAAAATATAAACATTTATTTATGATTATAAATACTATTGCATAAAAATTAATCTCTGATACAATACGAATATAGTAATTAATATACATTATTTATTATATTTATACAAAACATCCAAGGGGGAATCACAATGAAAAAGCTATTATTTCTAGTATCATTTTTAATTCTATCTACTACTCTAGCAGCATGCGGTTCAGAGGGAGAGAAGGCTGCATCAGGTGAATCGGATAAACTGATCATGGGGACGTCGGCTGACTATAAACCGTTTGAATACGTAGATACCGCCAATAGCGATAAAATCATCGGATACGATATTGATCTAGCCAATATGCTCGCAGATGAAATGGGTTATGAAATTGAAATCAAGGATATGGAATTCAGCGGATTAATTTCAGCCTTGAAAACAGGCCAAGTGGATTTCGTGCTCTCTGCCATGACTCCAACGCCCGAACGACAAAAGAACGTTGACTTCAGTGACGTTTACTATACGGCGAAGGATATGATCATCTCCACCAAAAATAGCGGAATACAAAGTGAAAAAGATCTTGAGGGCAAAACAGTTGGCGTTCAGCTTGGCTCCATCCAACAGGATGCTGCAGAGGAGCTTTCTAAAAAGATCAAGTTGAAAGTCGATACACGTGACCGCATTCCCGAATTGATCCAGGATCTGCAAAACGGACGATTTGATGCGATCATCATTGAAAATACGGTAGCAAATGGCTATCTGGACAAGAACGATGAGCTTCAAGGAAATACAATGAATGTTAGTGAAGAAGAGGCCGGTTCGGCTGTTGCACTTCCAAAGGACAGCGAGCTTACAAGTGAATTCAATGATGCATTGAAGAAGCTTAAAGACGAGGGAGAATTGGATAAATTGGCTGAAAAATGGTTTAACGGAGAACAGTAGATTGATTTAGGGCTAACCTCTAATCCGGTTAGCCCTTCCTTATTAAAAGCACAACACATATTTGGAGGAGATTTTCATGCCGCTAGATTTTGAACAATTGATTCCTTCCATTCCTTTTATTCTGGAAGGATTGAAGGTCACGCTTAAGATTGTCGCGTTATCAGGGGTACTTGGGTTTACGTTCGGTATCCTTCTTGCCCTATGCAAAATAAGTTCAATCAAGCCCTTAACACTGCTTGCCGACCTTTATACGTCCATCTTCAGGGGGACACCTCTCGTTCTTCAGCTGATGATCATTTTTTATGGTTCGCCCCAGCTGTTCGGGACACAAATTGAACCATACTCAGCTGCAATCCTGGCGTTTTCACTGAATTCGGCTGCCTATATTTCAGAAATCATACGAGCCGGGATCAATGCAGTGGATAAAGGGCAAAAGGAAGCTGCGATGGCTCTGGGAGTCCCTTATCGTTTGATGATGAAAGATGTGATCTTGCCGCAGGCGATAAAGAATATCCTGCCTGCGTTGATGAACGAATTCATCACTCTTACCAAAGAATCCGCCATTGTCACCGTCATCGGTGCAGCAGATGTGATGAGACGTTCTTATATGGTGGGAAGTGACTTATACTCCTTCTTTGAACCTTTATTATTCGCTGGACTGATCTACTATGTGTTGGTCATGATTCTGACTCTACTCGGAAAAGTGCTGGAAAGGAGACTTCGCAATGATTAACGGAGAAAATATTACCAAATCGTTTGGGAAATTGAAAGTATTAAAAGGGATTGACTTCTCGGTTGAGAAAGGGGAAGTCGTTGCGTTGATCGGTCCCTCCGGTTCAGGGAAATCCACTTTATTGAGATGCCTCAATCATCTGGAAGAACCAACGTCAGGGTCGATCTACTTTGAAAATGCCCTCGTAAAGGGAAAAAGGATTATCAAGGTCAGACAGGACGTCGGGATGGTATTTCAACATTTTCATCTCTTCCCTCATATGACCGTTTTGGAAAATGTCATTTACGCTCCATTGAAAGTGAAAGGCATGACCAAAGCAGAAGCAATTAAACTGGGGACGGACCTCTTGACAAAAGTCGGTTTGAAAGAAAAAAGCGACGAATATCCGAACCGTTTATCGGGTGGGCAGAAGCAGCGTGTTGCGATTGCCAGGGCACTTGCCATGGAGCCAAAGGTCATGTTATTTGACGAACCGACATCTGCCCTTGATCCTGAAATGGTGAAAGAGGTTCTCGATGTCATGAAATCTCTTGCAGAAACCGGTATGACGATGATCATCGTCACACATGAAATGGGTTTTGCAAGAGAAGTGGCTGACAGGATCCTGTTCATGGATGATGGAAAGATCATCGAAGAAGGAGAGCCCCATGACTTTTTCTCCAACCCAAGAAGTGAAAGGGGAAAAGAATTCCTTGAAAAAATATTGTAGGCGAGAAGGATTAACGGTATCCGTCGTTAATCCTTCTTTTTATGTTCAAACGTGTTTATGGTATTCTAAAGAAGCTAAAAAATGAAGTAGTTAGGAGAAAGATGAATGTTTCGAATCGGATATCGGACACTTAAGACAGGAATCGGCACCGCGGCAGCCATCAGCATCGCCCAGTGGTTCCACCTGGATAACTTCGTTTCAGCAGGGATATTGACGATCCTGTGCATTCAAAATACGAAGAAAAAATCGGTGAACGCCTCATGGAGCCGCTTTTTGGCTTGCGTCATAGCAATGGTTTTTTCTGCCGGATTTTTTGAACTCTTTGCGTATCACCCGGCGGTCATCGGTTTGCTGCTCCTCGTGTTCATTCCTATTACGGTCCAACTGAACATAAAAGAGGGGATTGTCACAAGTTCCGTCATCATCCTTCATGTTTACTCAGCGGGACACGTCACCCTTGGGTTGTTTGAAAATGAATTGGGAATCATCGTGATCGGGATCGGGATTGCCCTCCTGATGAACCTGTATATGCCAAGCGTTGACAAACAGATGATCGATTATCAGGAGAAAATCGAAGCAAACTTCTATAAGATTTTTTGCGAAATGATCAATTACTTAAAGACTAATGACAGCGATTGGGACGGTAAAGAAATCACGGAAACGGAGAAATTGCTTAATGAGGCGAAGACGATTGCCTTCAAAGATGTGGAAAACCACTTTCTAAGAGATGAGAACTTATACTATTTATACTTTAAAATGAGGGAGAAGCAATTTGAAATCCTCCAGCGTATCCTGCCAATTGCCACATCCATATCGTTAACGGTGGAGCAGGGACATCGAATTGCGGAATTCCTGGAAGAACTGAGCGATCATATTCATCCTGGTAACACGGCTCTCTTTTACTTGAAAAAACTGTACGATATGAAAGTCGAATTCGAGCAGATGGAATTACCCAAAACGAGGGAAGAGTTCGAAACACGGGCCGCCCTTTATCAGTTTGTTCAGGAGATGGAGCAGTACCTCCTCCTGAAAAGCTCGTTTAAAGGAATAAAAAAGCATGAAAGTGAAGCAAACTACACCTAAAATATGAAAAAGGTGATAGGATGCGATTACTACTTGCCATCATTTTGTTTGCTTCTCCCATCTGGCCCTTGGGGAGAAACCCGATACCCGGTGATCCGTTTGTCATCGTGAACAAGGAAAACAACCAATTGGCATTCATATCAGACGGTGAGATCCAGGGCACCTTCCCAGTAGCTACTGGGAAGAACACTGAGCTTACTCCTGAAGGCTTATTCAATGTCACGGTCAAAGCGAAAAATCCGTATTATCGTAAAAAGAACATTCCCGGAGGTGATCCAAGAAACCCTCTCGGATCAAGATGGATTGGCTTTGACGCCGAAGGGACGGACGGTAGGATATATGGGATACACGGGACGAATCAGCCCTCGAGTATAGGAAAGTATATTTCCAACGGCTGCATCCGGATGCACAATAACAATGTTGAATATCTGTTCGATAAAGTCCCCATTGGCACCAGGGTACTCGTCGTCAAAACAAAGAGAAGCTTTGAACAGCTTGGAAAAGAATATGGGGCATTAAGATAAAGAAGGATCTGCTTTTCGACTAGTCGAAAAGCAGATCCTTTTATTTTCTATAATAAGAATGTCAGCCCTGCCATGATCGTCGATGCAATCATCGCAAACAGCATGACTAATACTACGATCTTTTGAACTTTTTTATTACCCATTGTATCGCTCCATTCTCCCACATATGTATGAGATAATTTTCAACTTTATTTTATCGTGAATGGTGATAGAAGACAACCACCGGTTTAAAAGAAAACGCTTTAATTATTCGCCGAAATAGGAGGAAATCCGACAGCATGTATGGAATACTATAAGGGTGGAGCATGCAAACAACAGGGGGATGATAGGGATGAAAAAGGTAGATCATATCGGAATAGCAGTATCATCAATAGACAATGTTCTCGCATTTTACGAAGGTACTCTAGGTCTTACACTACTCAAGATTGAAGAAGTGGGGAATCAAGGTGTAAAGGTAGCATTCCTGGATGGCGGGAATCTCAAGCTTGAGTTACTGGAGCCACTACATAAAGAAAGTCCGATTGCGTCTTTCATTGAAAAAAAGGGAGAAGGAATCCATCATATAGCCTTTGGGGTCGAAGGGATCCAGGAACGAATCGAGGAACTTCAAACCAAAGGGGTACGAATGATCAATGATACTCCGAAGACGGGTGCGGGCGGGGCTTCCGTAGCTTTTTTGCATCCGAAATCGGCACACGGTGTGTTATATGAACTCTGTGATAAAACTAACATCAAAGGGGAGTAACAGGAATGGATATTTATGAAAAAATTAACGAATTATACGATCGCAGAAGAGAAGTCGAGCTTGGCGGCGGCGATAAAAAAATAGACAAACAGCATGAGAAAGGAAAGTTGACAGCAAGGGAACGAATTGATCTGTTAGTCGATCCGGGAAGCTTTGTGGAACTGAACCCATTCATCGAACACAGGTGCTCAGACTTTGGACTGGACGGGATGCAGGGTCCCGGAGACGGGGTCGTGACAGGATATGGAAAAGTGAACGGTAAGCCGATTTACTTATTCTCACAGGATTTCACTGTGTTCGGAGGGGCATTGGGAGAGATGCACGCAAAGAAGATTTCCCATGTGATGGATCTTGCTGTCAAAAATGGTGCTCCGTTCATCGGATTGAATGACTCAGGAGGAGCAAGGATCCAGGAAGGGGTCGTCTCCCTGGATGGCTATGGACATATCTTCTACCGGAACGCCGTCTATTCTGGGGTGATTCCACAAATATCCGTCATCATGGGGCCTTGTGCCGGTGGTGCGGTCTATTCTCCTGCCATCACTGATTTCGTCTTCATGGTGGATGATACAAGTCAAATGTTCATCACCGGTCCTAAAGTCATCGAAACCGTGACAGGTGAAAAAATCAGCTCAGAAGATCTTGGTGGAGCAAAGGTTCATAACTCCATAAGCGGCAATGCCCACTTCAGGGGAAAGACCGAGGAAGAAGTGCTACAGGAGGTTCGAAGACTGTTAACTTATTTACCTCAAAATAATGAAGAAAAGCCTCCTCGCTTAGAAGTGAACGAAGAAGAAGATTACCGTGCCAACTTAACAGATCTTATCCCATTCGATGCCATCCGTCCGTACGACGTCCGAACGGTCATCAATGAAATCGTCGACGAAGGAAGCTTCATGGAGGTTCAAAAAGAATTTGCGAAGAACATCGTAGTTGGATTAGCACGCATTAAAGGTGAAGTCGTCGGCCTCGTGTGCAACCAGCCGAAATTCATGGCAGGGGGGCTGGATATCGATTCTTCTGACAAAGCGGCCCGTTTCATCAGGTTCTGTGATTCCTTTAATATTCCGTTGATCACATTCGAGGATGTGACAGGATTCTTCCCTGGTATCAAGCAGGAACATGGAGGAATCATCCGTCACGGTGCTAAAATCCTTTATGCTTATTCTGAAGCGACGGTTCCGAAGATGACAGTCATTCTAAGAAAAGCCTATGGGGGAGCTTACGTGGCACTCAACAGTAAATCGATCGGTGCCGATTTAGTATTTGCATGGCCGAATGCCGAAATCGCCGTCATGGGACCTCAAGGGGCAGCGAATATCATCTTCGCCAGGGAAATCGCAGGCAGTGAAAACCCCGAAGAGCTCCGTGAACAAAAAATTGAGGAATACCGCGAAAAATTTGCAAATCCTTATGTGGCAGCCTCACGTGGAATGGTCGATGACGTCATCGACCCACGGGAAACCCGTATCAAATTGATCCAGGGGCTTGAGATGATGAGAAACAAGCGGGAAGAACGGCCTAAGAAAAAGCACGGCAATATCCCGCTGTAAGTGGTACCATTTGTTGTCCTTGACTATTCACGCTATACTATAGGAGTGAATACATATTTGTGGAGGTCTACTAAATGATTAATCAAGAGCGTTTATTAAATGAATTCCTGGAATTGGTTCAGATCGATTCCGAAACGAAAGAAGAAGCGGAAATCGCAAAAGTATTAACTAAGAAATTCTCTGATCTTGGAGTAGAAGTATTCGAAGATGACACGATGGGGGAAACGGGACATGGTGCCGGAAACCTGATCTGTACGTTGAAGGGGAATAAGGAAGGTGTCGATACCATTTACTTTACCTCTCATATGGATACTGTTGTTCCTGCAAAAGGGGTTAAGCCTACTCTTAAAGAAGATGGCTATATCTATTCTGACGGAACAACCATACTCGGTGCCGATGACAAAGCAGGTCTTGCCACGATGCTTGAGTCAGTACGTGTTCTCAAGGAAAATAATATTTCCCACGGAGACATTCAATTCATCATCACTGTAGGGGAAGAATCTGGTCTTGTTGGAGCGAAAGCGCTTGATTCATCCCTGGTTAAAGCGAAATATGGTTTTGCCCTTGATAGTGATGGGAAAGTAGGAAACATCATCGTGGCTGCCCCGACACAGGCTAAAGTAAAAGCGACGATTTACGGGAAAACCGCCCATGCAGGCGTTGCGCCTGAAAAAGGCGTATCTGCCATCACAATTGCAGCGAAAGCCATTTCAAAAATGCCTCTTGGCCGCATCGATGAAGAGACGACTGCGAACATCGGCCGTTTTGAAGGCGGAAAAGCAACGAATATCGTATGCGAGCAAGCGGATATCTTAGCAGAAGCCCGTTCACTTGTCCCTGAGAAAATGGAGGCACAAGTGGAAAAAATGAAAACAGCCTTCACATCTGTTGCCGAAGAAATGGGCGGAAAAGCCGAAGTGGAAGTACAAGTGATGTATCCTGGCTTCAAGTTCAAAGACGGTGACGAAGTAGTGGAAGTGGCGAAGCGTGCTGCAAAGAAAATCGGTCGCCCTAGCGAACTTTTAACAAGCGGTGGCGGAAGTGACGCCAACGTCATTGCGGGATTTGGGGTGCCAACCGTTAACCTTGCGGTTGGATACGAAGAAATCCATACCAAGAGTGAAAGAATGCCTGTAGAAGAACTAAACAAGCTTTCTGAAATGGTAGTAGCCATCATCCAGGAAGTCGCTGGGGAATAGAAAAGCGGAGGGGCTTTGAAAAGAGGCGACAAGCATAAGGTGAACCTACCGGAAAGGTGTTCTTTGCCTTTTTGGTAGGTTTAACTTATGACCTCGAGCCTCTAAGCCCCGTAGCTGGACAAAAGAAAAGCGGAGGCGGCTTGTTCAGGCCCGACAAGCATAAGATGAATCGACCGGAAAGGCGCTCTTTGCCTTTTTGGTCGATTTAGCTTATGACCTCGAGGGCCTAGCCGGTGTAGCTGGACAAAGAAAAGCGGAGGCGGCTTGTTCAGGCCCGACAAGCATAAGATGAATCGACCGGAAAGGCGTTCTTTGCCTTTTTGGTCGATTTAGCTTATGACCTCGAGCCTCTAAGCCCCGTAGCTGGACAAAAGAAAAGCGGAGGCGGCTTGTTCAGGCCCGACAAGCATAAGATGAATCGACCGGAAAGGCGCTCTTTGCCTTTTTGGTCGATTTAGCTTATGACCTCGAGGGCCTAGCCGGCGTAGCTGGACAAAGAAAAGCGGAGCGGCTTGTTTCAGGCCTGACAAGCATAATACATTCAAATGTCCACGAACAACAGGGTGCCCCTTCGTTCGTGGACATTTTCTTCTTTTAAACCAGCACCGATCCTTTCTAAATTATGGTACATTAGTAGTATACATATCTATAGTTTGAGAGGGGACGTTAGTAAGATGCCGAAAGTAGTTGTATTTCATGCTGGAAAAGAAGAATATGCTCTGCCTATTGAAAACGTACTGTCGATAGAGAAGGTGGAAGAAATAAGGCCCATTCCTCATTTACCCCAGTTTGTCATGGGGATTATTAAGGTAAGGGAAGAAATGATACCGGTTTTGGATTTAGGGAACATCCTTTATGGCACATCTGCGGCCACCGAAACAGGAATGTTTCTATTAGTCGTTCAAACTAAAACGCTGCAGATCGGTTTGGTTGTAAAGGAAGCGAAGGAAATTCTTGAAGTGTCTGATGAATCCATCACTAACGTTGGGTTACTGGCCTATTCGAAGACCAACTATTTTTCTGGTATCATTAATCTTGAAGATAAGATGATAACCCAGATCGATGCGGACGTTTTAGTAGAAAGCCTAGAAAGCATTAAAGAAATTAAGGATTATGTGAACGATCAAAAAGCGCATCAAAATTAGACAAAGAAAGCCGCGATTGAAATGAATCCACACTACCCGAAAAATGGACGAGTGATCCTTCATGTTGATATGAATAGTTTCTATGCATCTGTAGAAATGGCTTACGATCCGACCTTGAGGGGTAAGCCGTTGGCTATAGCAGGTAACCCGGAAGAAAGGAGAGGCATCATCGTGACATGCAGTTATGAAGCGAGAAGCTTTGGCGTTAAAACAACGATGCCTCTCTGGGAAGCCAAAAAACTGTGTCCGAAGCTGATTATCATGACCCCGAACTTCGACCGCTACCGTGCAGCCTCCAAAGGAATATTTGATATTCTGAGAGAGTACTCTGAATTGGTTGAACCGGTCTCCATCGATGAAGGGTACGTCGATATCACGGACTCCTTTGAAAAAGGGACCCCGCTACAAATTGCCTCAGACATTCAGGCTCAGATCAAAGGGCAATTGGATCTGCCTTGCAGCATAGGGGTGGCCCCCAATAAATTTCTTGCTAAAACGGCTTCAGATATGAAAAAACCGATGGGAATCACCGTTTTACGCAAACGTGATATCCCTGATAAACTTTGGCCGCTTCCAGTTATCGAAATGCACGGGATCGGTCAGAAGACCGCCGAGAAGCTGAATTCAATTGGCATCCATACGTGCGGAGATCTAGCTCATGCCAATGATATCCAGTTAAAATCCCTGCTTGGGATCAATGGAATACGACTGAAGGAACGTGCCAGCGGGATAGACAGAAGAAATGTCGACCCAGAATCCATTTATGATTATAAGAGCGTGGGAAATTCCACAACGCTGCCAAAGGATACGACAAATCAGCATGAGCTTCTGACAGTGGTAGAGAAATTATGCGGGAAGGTATCCTCGCGCCTTCATCAAAAAGACGTGTTGGGAACGACTATTCAGTTGATGATCCGTGATAAATTCAGGAAAACCATCACTAGAAGCAAAAAGGTGGAAAATCCGATTTATAAAACAGAAGACCTTTATCATCATGCGAAAGACCTGTTTTTAAACCATTGGAACGGAGACCCTGTTAGGCTTTTAGGTGTGACTGCCCAGGATGTCGTGGAGAAGAGTGAAGCAACGGAGCAGCTGGACTTGTTTTCTTATAAAAAGGTCGCCGAAAAGGAACCTCTTTACAATGTCTTATCAAAGCTACAGGACAAGTTCGGAAAAAACTCCATCTCTCAAGGGGTTAAAGGGAAGAATAAGAAGAAATCCTTTGATCCGAAACAGGACACTAGCTTTAACAAAGATTTTTTAAGGGAGTGACGGGGTATCTTATTATAGAAGACAGACTCCTCAAACGGATTATTTGCATGTGTTCACCATTCTTGTTAGATTGAAATAGACTTTAGTCATTCATTTGATGAAATAATGAAAGTGTTTAATCATAATTCTATAGATGAAAGGACGTTGACTATGCCTCAGGAAATTGGTGTTATCGGCTTAGCCGTAATGGGGAAAAATTTAGCATGGAACATTGAAAGCAGAGGATATCCTGTGTCTGTATACAATCGTTCCCGTGAAAAAACGGACGAAATGATGAATGAATCGAAAGGCAAGAATGTTGTTCCTACATATACGATTGAGGAATTTGTCAATTCTCTGGAAAAACCTCGTAAGATTATGTTGATGGTGAAAGCGGGAAATCCGACAGATGCGACAATCGAACAATTAAAGCCTTTCCTTGAAAAAGGGGACATCCTCATCGATGGAGGGAATACGTTCTTCGAAGATACTCGTCGACGTAATCAGGAATTAAGCGAACTAGGCATTCATTTCATCGGTACAGGTGTATCCGGAGGGGAAGAAGGTGCTCTTACCGGTCCATCCATCATGCCTGGGGGACAGAAGGAAGCATATGATCTTGTCGCTCCTATCCTGAAAGATATCGCAGCGAAGGTAGACGGAGATCCATGTACCACGTACATCGGTCCCGATGGAGCAGGTCACTATGTGAAAATGGTGCACAATGGCATCGAGTACGGAGATATGCAACTGATTGCAGAGTCATACTTCCTGATGAAGAATGTCCTGGGTTTAAGTGCCGACGAACTGCATGAAGTGTTTGCTGACTGGAATAAAGGAGAGCTTGACAGCTATCTGATCGAGATCACTGCAGATATCTTTACGAAAAAAGACGAAGAAACCGGAAAGCCGATGGTGGACGTCATCCTTGATAAAGCTGGTCAAAAAGGGACAGGTAAATGGACAAGCCAAAGTGCTTTAGATCTTGGCGTTTCGTTGCCGATCATTACGGAGTCTGTCTTCGCCCGTTTCATCTCTGCCATTAAAGATGAGCGTGTGAAAGCGAGCAAAATGCTGAAAGGTCCCGACGCGAAACCGTTTGAAGGCGATAAACAAGCATTGGTAGAATCAATCCGCAAAGCCCTCTACATGAGTAAGATTTGTTCGTATGCTCAAGGATTTGCCCAAATGCGTTCTGCTTCTGATGAGTACAATTGGGATCTTCAGTACGGTGATATTGCTATGATCTTCCGCGGAGGCTGCATTATCCGTGCACAGTTCCTTCAAAAGATCAAAGAAGCGTATGACCGTGAATCCAATTTGACAAACCTTTTACTAGATTCTTACTTTAAAGAAATCGTTGAAAGTTACCAATACGCACTTCGTGAAGTCATCAGTGTAGCCGTTCAAAATGGCGTACCGGTACCAGGCTTCTCAAGCGCCCTTTCGTATTTCGACAGCTACCGGACTGAAACGCTTCCTGCGAACCTGATCCAGGCTCAAAGGGATTACTTCGGTGCACACACCTATGAACGTGTAGATAAAGAAGGCATTTTCCATACCGAGTGGATGAAATAATAGAGTACAATGGCCCTTTTCCTGTTTGATGGGAAAGGGGCTTTTTTTGTGTGTGGAATCTACTTAATTTTCAAAAATATCACATTCTCATGAAACAGAATATGTTACCATAATATTACATATGTAAAATGGGGGTGGCGAGATGCTACAAAGTATGAAAGAGAATATAGCCAAAGTCATGATTGATAAAGAGAAAGAAATCGAGTTAATGATCATTGCTCTATTGAGTGACGGTCACATATTACTGGAAGATGTCCCTGGAACGGGGAAGACCACAATGGCGAAGTGCTTTTCAAAAAGCATAGACGGGTCGTTCAATCGTCTCCAGTTTACTCCTGATACCCTGCCGTCGGACATCGTGGGACAGGAATACTTCGACGTGAAAACGAGCGACTTCAAAGTTCGAAAAGGCCCTGTATTCAATAATGTTCTCCTCATCGATGAAATCAATCGTGCGGTTCCAAGGACTCAGTCCGCGCTACTTGAACTGATGGAAGAGAAGCATGTCACGCTTGGTGGGACGACGTATCATTTGCCCAAGCCCTTTTGTGTCATCGCTACACAAAATCCATATGACTCCATTGGCACCTTCCCATTACCGGATGCGCAGCTCGACCGCTTTCTCCTCACCATCAGGCAGGGGTACCCTACGCCAGAAAAAGAAAAAATGATGTTAAGGAGATTCCGTTCTTCCAATCCCCTTGAAATCATCGAGAGTGTCATCTCCATTGATGAGATTCTCCAGTTAAAGCAGAGTGTAAAAGATGTTCTGGTCTCTGAAGCAATAGAGGATTATATGATGGGCATCGTCCAAAAGACGAGACTGCATCAATATGTGGACGTAGGGGTGAGTCCCCGTGGATCCCTTGCCTATATGAGGGCGATCCAGTCAAGGGCTTTCCTGTATGGAAGAGATTTCAGCACCCCGGAGGATGTGAAGGAACTGGCGCTGCCTCTATTGGCTCACAGAATTTCCTTGAATGTGGAAGGTGAAGTGAAGACCTCCAAAGAAGCGATCATACACGAAATCCTTGACCTTGTTCCAGTTCCGGTCGAAACACCATGACTTTTCATAAGGAGCCACCTTTTATTTTCGCACCGCTTGTATTGGTCTTGAATGGGATTCTGATCATCATCAGCAGCTTCGCTGGTTATGACTTCCTCGTATTTCTTTTCTTTTTGATTTACGCGCTCGCCTTATTCTCAAGAAGTTACTTGAACGTACTGCACGAAAAAATCTCTTGGAGTGTAAAAAAGTATCATGACGCAACAAGCATCGACGAAACCATCACCTGTTACATCGAGTTAAGGAATGATTCAGTCTTCCCTATGTATCGCCTCAAAATGAACATAGAGACCTGGAGTGACCGTGAACTTGTGTTTATAGACGGGGAGGGTGAGAACAGCATTTACTCAGTGACCATGGATTTACCGCCTAAATCACAAATGACGATCCCCATAACAATGAAAGGTAAAAGCAGGGGGATTCATACTTGGAGTAATCTTGAGTTCGCACTTCGAGATCCATTGTCCCTGCAAACAGATCGTGTGGAGTACGGGGACACAGGGCTCCCGTCATTCAAGATCCTTCCCCGTATAGGGAAGATCGCTGATATGAAGCTTAAATCCATGCTTCAGGGATATAAACAGACCAATTATTCCTTGTTCCTTGATGAGACGAGCATCATAGGGACGAAAGATTATGAGAATGAGAGCTTCAGACATATCCACTGGCTGGCGACCGCCAAGGAGAGCAAGCTTCTTGCAAAGAAATATCAGAAGGTCCACGGGGATGTCTATTCCATTTTCCTCAATATGGTCGGAGCTGGCCACTTCCATCTCAGAAAGGATATGGAGGAACTGATCGAATACACCGTGTCAGTTTGCCTGTATTTGATTAAAGAGGGCTGCAAGGTTGAACTGTGGGTGAATTACACGACAGAACATCATGAGATCATGCGCCTAAAGAATGATCTTGACCGCACCCGACTAAGGAAGTTGATCGAAACGCTTGCTCTCATCAACCCAAATGGGAGATTCCTTTCAACAGAACGCTTCTATCAACTGTCACTCAAGGCTAAAGACAATAAGTCACTCGGATTGATCATCGGAACTCCGCCTGAGCCAACGAGGCGTGATGAGCTTTTGCACATCAAAATGTGAATGAGTGGTGCAGAAGGGGGAAGTTTTCATTTGAGAAAAGCAGGAATCATCACGTTGTTTATTCTGATCTGTACAGGTACGAGCCTTGCATTGATGGAAGTTCTTGATGAAACGACTGATAAGATTAAGGGATTTTATTTCGTAGAGAACACCGATGGAGAGAGTCATATGAGTCTAGACCCAGGGAAAGAAGGCAGGACGATTTCTGACGAGCGCCTTGATGAGCCTGTCGCTGTGGAGGAGCCTTTACCCTGGTTTATGGATCCTTTTTCCGGTGAAGATGGAAGCAGTGGTAAAGGATTTCTTGGTGTAGCTAAGAAATACGGTTTCTTCGTGGTCTTAACGGCAGCTTGCCTCATCTGGTACCTTCGCCGAAAGAAAAAGAATAAGAAAAAAGAAGAAATTCCAGAAACATCAAACACCCCCTATACCTTTAAACCTAATCAATCAGGACTTGTAGAGGGGCAGTCCATTATCCTCACAGAGGAGCAGTTGAACGAAATTCGTCAGATGATGAAAGACTGGGAGGCTCATTTAAGCATCTTAAATAGAAAAAAGAACCACGAAACCATCCAAGAGTGGTTCAAGAGGATAAAAGGACCAACAGAGGTCATACCACTTTATGAAAAAGTTCGCTACGGTGGGAAATCATTCACCAATAAAGAATTGCAGCTATTTAAGGAATTTTTAGATAGCCTTTAAAAATCCGTTGGTGAGATAGCATCAACGGATTTCTTACGATAAAATGAATGAAGTATTCCTCGGTTTTAGAACATACTTATTGTTTGGAAAGGAGACTTTATGATGGAAGGGTTCACGACCGTTGATGAATATATTTCACAATTCCCGGAAGACGTCCAGGAACGCTTGCAATCCTTAAGAGAAGTAATTAGAGAGACAGTCCCTGATGCACAGGAGAAGATCAGCTATCAAATGCCTACCTTCGCCCTGCATGGAAATCTGGTGCACTTTGCGGCTTATCAAAATCACATCGGATTCTACCCTACTCCCAGTGGAATCAATGCGTTTAAAGATAGGATGACGGAGTATAAGACCTCAAAAGCGACTGTGCAATTTCCTTTAGATAAGCCCATGCCCTATGAATTGATTCAGGAGATTTTAAAATTCAGGGTGGCTGAGAATGAAAAGAAATCGGAAAATAAAACAAAAAAACAAAAATAGCTCAATCATCTATTTAACTGAATTGATCCTTTTATGTTCCGGATGATCTGTTTAACAAAAAAACTAGACCAATTACGACGATTATGGTCCATAGAGGAGAAGATAGAGTGCTTTTTACATTTGAATCAATCAATATGTTCTATTTAAAAGAAATCGACTCGTGGAATTATGAGGGATACATAGAAGAAGTATCTATGACGGCCTATTTTGACTCATTCAATAAAACGGGGAGGTTGATAGGTCCAGGTGGTTGCGAAGGGTTTGCAGCCATATTGGATAATGACACGGCTGGATTATTCGAGTTCAATTCAGATGGAAGCACTTTGGAGATTGGGTTAGCTTTAAAACCTTCATTCATAGGTAAAGGATTAGGAGCAACATTTGTGCGGGATGGGATAGAGTTCGGCGTCCAATATTATCACTGTAAACATGACGTCGTAAAATTAGTGGTAAACGCACAAAATAAAGCGGCCATTCATGTTTATGAAAAAGTGGGATTTACAAAAATTGAACAAACTGAAAATGATATTGAAATGAGACTGGTTTTGAAAGAAAGATGATTTATTTAAAGCACCCTGAGAGCCAGGGTGCTTATCTTCTTTATCATGCTCTCTTTACTTTGTTTGTCCTGTATTTACTAATTGCATTTTAATATCCACGTTGGTTTTAATAGTAGGATAAACCTCATCCCAATTTAATTTCTGCCAATCCTCATAGGAAAGTTTGTTTCGTACGTAGCTGCCTATTCCAATGGGATCTACTCCAAGCTCCTGGGTGAGCTTCAGTAATTCCTTGGATTTTCTCATTAAATATTCATTGATTTCTTTTTCCATCTTCTTTTGTGTTTTTTCAGAATCTGTCAGTTCATCCTTGGTGTACTCCAGGACGCTTCCTCTAAGCTCAATAGCCATATTTACAGAAATTGGCTTGTGATCCTTTATTTCAACATCGATATCCCATCTCGTTTTTCGATAATCAAACATTAATTGGTAAGGAAAGACATGCTTGTCATCTGGTGGAGCGATTTCAAAGCTGAACGTTCCTTTTGGTGTTTCTTTCCGCAAGGTGAAAAGAACGCCAGAAAGAGTAGGAGAGAGGTGATGAACAAATTGGTCATCATTAAATAGAGCATATCCATCAATGTTGATATTTTGATCCTTGATTATGTAATAGGGCATAATCGGATCGATGCCATCATCAAAGTAGTCCCTGTTAAACTGGTAGGTATTATAGTTTATTCTTTCATTTTCATTGTCCAGTTTTTCTAAAAATGTGCGCAAATATAGTGAGCTGTTTGTGTCTTCAACAGGCTTAAACTCCAATATCTCTCGAGCCGTTCCTTCTGCGACGGCAAGGTATACCCTTGTACCGAGACTCGGATCCCGCATATAAGTATCTAAAATTTCTTTAACCCCTATCTTTGCTAAATCGGAACCAAATAAGGCTACATTAATCTGACCACTTACAATTTTGAGGTTCGAACGATGGTTGAAGCGTATTCTTGAATCTTTACTGGATTTGGCATCCACTGTGAGGATCTTGTTTTGATACACTCCCTGCTTCGTTACATTTGGGTAGTTAATAGTCACCATCAGCGGCTTCTCCTTATCATCTGAAAGATCATATCCGACTGCATCCAGCATGCCTAATTTATCGATAATATTTTTTTCACAACCTGAAAGTAAGCATAGAAGTAAAATCAGCACATACAAAAACTTCATAATGTCACCTTTTTCTGCTTCACCTTATTCAGCCCTATCAAAAGGAGTAAAAAAATCGGCAATAAAAATGCGATTCCAATATCAAAATAAGTTAACATTGTGAGCCATTGATCAACCTCTCTGATAATATCCGGAATGAAGGAAATGAGTGTTCCGACCGTTAATAGAAGTAAACTGATGAAATTTGGGCGGAGCTTCTGAAACGAGTGTGAAATCAACTCTTTGCTTGCCCATAAATACATGACCACGGTAATCAAGACCTTTAAAGCAAATAGGGTGAATATGAGATTCTCCACTCTTTCTACAAAGGGAAACTTCACATATTCGATTAATGAGATAACAGGATATAGATCATGGAGGATGTATTCAAAGCTGAAGAATCCATAACAAACAAAACTGACGGAGATGTAGATGAACGAAGTGATGGCATTTCCAAAGAAAACTCCTTTTGTAAAATTCTTTCGGACATATGGAATGAGAAATATGCTCAGTTCGTAGCCGAGAAAGGCTGAAAAAACATTTAAGCCTCCTGAAAATAGATCTTTATCTCCCTTCATCATGAATGTTGTCATTCGTGTAAAACTGAATTCAGAAAGATGAAAGGTAAGTAAGAGCATGGTCCAAATCGTCATGAAGAATAAGATGACAGTCGCTTTTCCTATTTCATAAATGCATCCTTTTAACAAAAAGAAGCTGAGAATAAAAAACATGCCCACAAAAATGATGGAAGGGGTATCCCTGAAAAATAACATTTGTAATAGCAAAATATACTTTTTCGTAACCAGGGTCGCGAGAAGGGTAAAGATAATACTTAAAAAAAGATAAAAAGGAACGAACAGCCACTTTGGAAAAATATTTTCAATGATCATAAAGAGCGATTGGCCATTCCCATATTTGTTTACTAATCCAATCAATAATATATTTAAGGTGACAATTCCAAATAGAATGACGATTCCGATCCATCCGTTGGTTCCAAAGGCTTCAGCGGATAGTCTGGGAATGCTGAATAGTGTAACGCCTGATTGAATCATGTATATGAGTAAAGCTACTTGAAAGGGATGGAGCTTTTCTTTCATATTGCATCGCCTACTTTTTCATCTTATTAATCGTTTCATTTCTGGTTTTGATTTGTTCCGGGCGATCCTTGATAAGCATGTAAGGTGCCCTGATGATTGTGTCGAGCCAATCGTTAAAGAAGGTTGGAGAAAATGGAATCATGTAAGGTGTTTTAAGTGATGTTAATGTAGTCAGGTGAATGACCAACAATCCGAGTCCGAATACCAAGCCCATGTTTCCCCAGAATCCAGCCAGTAATATGAAAGAGAAACGGACGATCCTGATGGAAGCACTCATCACATAGCTTGGGATGACAAAAGAAGAGATAGCAGAAACAGCAACAGCGATAATAAGGATGTTACTTGTTATGCCAGCTTCTACAGCTGCCTGTCCGATGACAATCCCCCCTACAATCCCGATCGTTTGCCCAATCTTAGTAGGGAGGCGGGCTCCCGCCTCTCTTAGTAGCTCAATGACCAATTCAAGAAAGATCGCTTCAATTAACGGCGGAAACGGTACTTTGCTACGTGATTCAATCAGACTTGGAAGTAATTCCTGAGGCACCATTTCATAATGAAAAGTCGTAACGGAAACATAAATGGCTGTAAAAGCAACCGTTATGACGAAAGCGAACATCCTCAGTAATCGTATAAAGGTCCCTGTTATCCATCTTTGACTGTAATCATCCACGGACTGAAAGAAGTCAAAGAAACTGACAGGTGCACAAAAAACATAAGGACTTCCATCCACGATACCGACCATTTTCCCTGACAACAATTTAGAAGCACTTACATCTGGCCGTTCTGTTGTGAAAAACTGGGGAAAAGGAGAGAGAGGCTGATCATCAATCATCTGTACGAGAATGTTCGTGTCGAGAATTCCACTATATTCAATATCGTTGATGCGTTTCTTTAAGTATTCCAATTCCTCTTTAGGCGCAATATCTTCTAGATACATGATTGTGATCGAGGTTTTCGTAATTTCCCCTGCAGATAAGCTTATGGTTTTTAAATGAGAACTTTTCAATCGTTTTCGAATGAGAGCGATATTCACATCCGCCGATTCAATAAAGGATTCGTGTGGTCCTAAAATAATAGACTCTGTTTCAGATTCTTCTATGCTCCGGTTCTCAGCACCGCCAGCTTGTAAAGAAAACATTCGATCTTCAAACGAAAGAACGACATCCCCATTGAGAACGTCAATCACCGCTTGCTTATTTGATGAGACTTCCTTGAGCCCGAATGAATCTATTTCACGGTGTAATTCCCGGGTTTTTCCTTTGTTGATCCAGTCCAATATCCCTTCGTTAAGGATCTGTTTATCTACAAGGTTGTCAAAATAAATAAGTTGAATGCCTAGCTCTTTAAAGTGACGGTATCGTAAATCCTCGCAGTGTTGAAATTGTTCTACTACATGGCTGAAGTCCAGTGGATGTATGTCAATTTCAGACGAAGATATTGGATGTTTATGAGCTGATAAGGTCTCCTCTTTTAAAGTCATTTTTTTTACGAATGATAGTAATCCCATACTGAACCCTCTTTAATTGCAGTTTGTGCTATTTTTTCCTAAAAAGACTTTTCTATTCTAAGCATGAAGCCTTCATTCTCTTAATAAGGTTAAGAAGAAGAAAGATGGAGGAGGAGCGATGATGGGATTTGAGAAGATAGCAGCCTGGCAAGAACATGAATTCTGGTTAGGGATCCTGAAAGACCATGCTTATTTTATTAGGGATTATTTAAGCCCGACAGAAATGAAGTGGGTCAAACAAGCAGAGTACTACATTGAGTGGTTTCAAAATGTTGAGAAAGAGATGAGGGAAATTCCTACAGATCTTCCGGTTTCAGCTCCTGAAATGATTCAGCTTTCAGAATGGGCTCAGGAGGTTTCGTATCAATATTACTCATTTGAAGGGCATCTTCTACATTTACGGCTGTACAATCAGGTGAACTTAAATTTATCACCAAGCTATTTGAATGGAACTTTGGCAGAAAACAGGGAGTACCTAAGAATTTTACAAAGCTATACGAAAGGTGAGGAGTATCCATTACTCCCACTAGTGGATTTAATGGATTTGTGGCTTGATGACCAACGGGGGCATGCAGCATTGCTCGTAGATATATTGGATAGCGCAGAAATTGATTTAATTGAAAGGGCAAGTGCGTTAATGATCCAGTTCTCTCAATTTATGGTAAAAAATGATATGTTTAAGGGATACTTGCATTTTACTCAATCAGGTTTCCCCGCTCAAATACGATTCGCCGAAGATGTTTCGATTCAGGTAGTCGCCTTTACTCAATTAGTAGAGGAAGTATTAAGCCTTTATGTGAATGATGAAGTACTTAATAATTCTACACTCCGATTTCTTGAACATCACTTTCCTGAAGCCTGTTATTTCATGAAGAAGCTTTCTTATTATGCTCCTGCCATTCACTATCCGGATTGTAAGCTTACAAAACCAACGTTGAGGAAAGATAATAAAGCCTGAGGAAGTCATCCTCAGGCTTTATGTATGTATTCTAAGCCTTAAGAACAACCATTATGAATCGTTACATACTTTTTCATTTACCATTTGACACAAGTTTAATAGGAAGTGCACAAGTTTTCTCGAAGGTGGCGCAAGTTTTGCTGGAAGTTTCCTCATCTTTCAAAAAACAGCTTGTTTTAATCCTGCCACGATTTAAGTGGGTTCAAAGGAAATGTTTGTAGAAGGACTTCCCTCCAAATAAAAAGACTCTCTGACATATTGCCAGAGAGTCTTTTTATGGTTACCCGATCATTTCATCAAACAACAGCACGCGTGCCGGTGATGCATCGGTGTTTTGAATCTTAAGTGGTGCCGCCACCATGAAGTACTGGCCGGGTTTGATATCTTTTAACTGAAGGCCTTCCATGATGATGACGCCGCTTCCCATCAGGCTGCGGTGTGTCGGATGACCTTCCTGGGCCCTTTCGATTCCAAGTGCATCAATCCCCACACCTGAAATCTTTTTCTCAGCAAGGTAAGCTGCAGCATCTTCCGCTACATAAATGAAATCAAAGTTGAATTCCGTATCCCATGAATTCTTTGTTTTGAAGAGGATGAAGTCATTCTCTTCAATCTCTAATCCTTCAATATCCTTCAAGCTGATTTTTTCATCCACTTCTGTCAAATCAAAAACTTTAACTGGGCGGACAAGCTTCTCGATATCGATCGTTTCAATCGTCTCTCCGTCGTTGATCATGTGAAGGGGAGCATCGACGTGCGTTCCTGTATGAACGTCCATTGATAGTCTTGACTCCGTCACATGACCGTTCGTATTCGTTTCAATACTTGGTTGTTTTTCAGGTTTGTTCTTATAAACGGGCATACCGTTAAAGATTGGGGCTGTTACGTCATAAATTCTCATTGTTTCCACACCTTTCTCAGCATTGGTCTACATCAAGGTTGGCAATCGGCCACCAGGAGAAGCCGTCTTTCGCCAGCAGATTGTCAGCGGCTTTCGGTCCCATCGAGCCTGCTTCGTAGTTCGGGAATTCTCCGTCACGAGTATGTTCCCATACTTCAGAGATTTTGTCGACAAATGCCCAGGATAGCTTCACTTCATCCCAGTGTGTGAAATTCGTGGCATCGCCACGCAGACAATCGAATAAGAGTTTTTCATATGCTTCCGGTGTGTTCATGCCATCTACGCTGTTGTTTGCAAAGTTCAGCTTCACCGGAGTCGTTTCGATGTTCTGTCCGGATTTCTTCACGTTCAGGTGAAGGGTGATTCCCTCTTCAGGCTGGATGTGAATGACCAGAAGGTTCGGTGCCAGTGGCTTGTCCGGGTTGTAATACAGGTTCATTGGGATATCTTTGAACTGGATGACGATTTTCGTCGACTTTGCCTCCATTCTTTTTCCTGTGCGGATATAGAATGGAACACCTGCCCAACGGAAATTATCAATCATCAGCTTACCAGCAACATAAGTTTCCGTATTGGACTGTTCATCGACGTTTTCTGCTTCGCGATATCCGGGAAGATCTTCATTTCCTGCTTTACCGGGACCGTATTGACCTCGAACGAAGTAGTCCTTGACTTCATCCTGTTCAAATGGACGAAGGGATCGTAACACACGTACTTTTTCACTGCGGATTTCATCCGTCGTCAATTTGATTGGCGGCTCCATGGCAAGTAAGGCGACCATCTGAAGGAGATGGTTTTGAACCATATCGCGAAGGGCCCCGCTTTTTTCATAATAACGACCTCGATCTTCCACACCAAGCTCTTCGGATGAAGTAACCTGGATATTAGAAATATAGCGGTTGTTCCAGAGTGGTTCGAACATGGCGTTGGAGAAACGAATGACTTCGATGTTCTGCACCATTTCTTTCCCGAGGTAGTGATCAATACGATAAATTTGGTCTTCAGAGAATGATTCACGGATCTGGCTGTTCAGTTTTTCAGCCGAAGGAAGATCGTGACCGAAAGGCTTTTCAATCACCAGTCTCTGGAAACCGTTTGTATCGGTTAATCCTTGATTTTTTAACTGTTCAGTGATTGTTCCGAAGAATTCAGGCGCCATCGCCAGGTAGAAAACACGGTTGCCTTCCAATTCATACGTTTCGTCCAGTTCATCGGATAAGTTCTTTAATGCTTTGTAGGAATCACTGTTCGAAACATCATTCGGCTGGTAATAGAAATGGGAAACGAACTCATCGATGTTTTCATTGTTGCCTAATGCCTTATGTACCGATGTTTTGACGTGTTCCTGGAATTCTTCATTTGACCATTCCCGTCGCGCTACACCTACAACGGCAAATCGCTTGGAGATTTTCCCTTTACGGAACAAATGATAAAGAGACGGATATAGTTTTCTTTTGGCTAAATCACCAGTTGCTCCAAAGATGGTAATCAGAGATGTTGGTGTCGTTGAATTATTCAATGTCATGACCTCACTTTATCTTGTTGTAACCCTTATTTATGCGTTTCTTCTTATTTAATATCCTATACAATTACTTAATTTTAAAGACTTATGATTCATTTAGCAAATTATATGCTGAGGACTTTTTCATCCTGAATTCCTGAAAACGTTTTATCATTTCATCAAACATCTTCGTCATTATGTTGGCTTTAATTTTCATTCTTATGACTGATTTTCCGTGAAAGGGTAAAATGGCGGGGGTTATGCTAAAATGGAGACAGAATAGCTCAACTGAGGAGTGAATACAGTGGAATTATTATTTTTAGGTACGGGTGCCGGGGTTCCTGCGAAACTCCGTAACGTCACCAGTATCGCCTTGAAATTATTGGAGGAACGTGGTGCGGTCTGGCTTTTTGATTGCGGAGAAGCGACACAGCATCAAATTTTACATACAAGCTTGAAACCAAGAAGAATTGAAAAAATTTTCATTACCCACCTGCATGGTGATCATATTTACGGGTTGCCGGGGCTACTTGGGAGCCGTTCATTCCAAGGGGGCGAATCAGAATTGACCGTTTATGGTCCAAAGGGGATCAAGGAATATATCGAGGTGTCCCTCTCAGTCAGCAGGACCCATCTTCAATATCCACTTGAAGTGAAGGAAATCGGAGAAGGGGTCATTTTTGAGGATGACGGCTTTATTGTAGAAGCAATGGCATTGGATCACGCACTGCCGACATTCGGATACCGGGTGGTTGAAAAGGATAAGTCCGGAGTATTGCAAGTAGACCGTTTGCGGGAAAATGGTGTTCCACCTGGACCTCTCTATAAGAAATTGAAAGCGGGAGAAAAGGTCACTTTGGAAGATGGCATGGAAATTGACGGAATGGACTTCCTGGGTCCTACCATTCCAGGCAGGGTTGTCACGGTTCTTGGAGACACCAGGGTCTGCTCCTCTGCAGTGGAGCTTGGGAAGGATGCAGATGTGCTGGTACATGAAGCAACCTTTAACCGGGATCAAGTGGAGATGGCCCGGGAATATTTCCACTCCACGACGAAACAAGCAGGGGAAACGGCACTTCAAGCCGGGGCGAAGAGGCTTTTCCTGACCCACATTTCTTCCAGATATGCTAAGGAATCATGGGGGGAGCTTGAGAAGGAAGCGAGAGAAGTGTTTCCTGAAACATATATGGCCAATGATTTCATGGAATACATCATACCTGTAAAGAAATAGGGGGAAAAGGATGAAAACAATCTATATCGTGCGTCATGCCAGAGCGGCGGGGCAGCCGTTTCACTCTCCTTTAACGGAAGAAGGGGAACAACAGGCGGTCCAATTAGCAGCCTTTTTGGAAAATCGATTCATTCAGGCGATTTATTCCAGTCCATTTGTAAGGGCAAAGGATACCATTGCTCCTTTTGCCAAACGGTCCGGTCTTACGGTTCAGGAGGATGACCGACTGGGGGAAAGGGTGTTGAGCGATCAAGACCTTCCCGACTGGATGGAAAGATTAAAGAATAGCTTCGACGATTTCTCCCTATCATTGCCTGGCGGGGAGTCCAATCAAATGGCGATGGAGCGTGCAAGATCATTTGTGGATGAGGTATTGAGAAAGAAAGAGGACAGGATCGTTTGTGTTAGCCACGGTAATTTAACGACACTGTTGTTGAGGTTGTTTGATGACAGCTATGGATACTCCGAGCTATTCGCTCTTTCGAATCCGGATGTATATATCGTTGAAGTAGGAGAGGCGCGTGCCTCTGTGCGCCGTATCTGGGAATAGAATAGATTGTAATTGACATTGGGGGATACAAAATGAAAACATACACATTTAATCATATTTATTATCCGGGACATGTTGTGGGGGAAAACACACTTTATAATCATGTTCATTATCCTGAAATGCTGACGAGGTATGACAGCAACTTCCTGGCATTCACGAGGCAGCCAACACTTGAAGAGTTTAAAGATGCCGCCCTTTTCTTAAGGGGATTCCATCAAGCGAAAGGTCAGAAACACGTGAAATTTCTCTTTCCTCAAGATGACAAACCTTCAGAAGAACTGATGGACTATTTTAAACAAGAAGGTTATGACGTCGGATTCAATGAACTGTATTCTATAGAACCAGATCAATTCCCTTTAGTGGAAGTGAATCCTGACGTAGATGTCATAGAAGTGGGCAAGAAGGAACTGGATGATTACCTTGCCTTTCAGTACGAGCAGGATATGGACTTTGGCCCTGATTTTGCCGATCAAAAGGTGGACATGCACAAGCGGAATTTTGAAAATCCGAGTATTATGCAGGTGCTTGCTTTATATAAGGGTACTCCTGCCGGCTCCGTGGATGTAATCATTGAAAAAGATGCTGCAGAAATCGACGGATTGATGGTTCACGAAACCTTTCAAAAAAAAGGGATCGGCAGCAGGCTTCAGCGGTTTGTCATGGACCGGTTCCATGACAGGGATGTCATACTGGTGGCGGACGGTGAAGATACGCCGAGACTGATGTATCAGAAGCAAGGTTACACGTGTTTAGGTTTCCGGTATGAAGTGCAGAAAGTGTATAAATAAAAGGTAGCGCGGAACCTAGGGTTCCGCGCTACCTTCTTTTATTTTACCAGCCACGCTCATACTGTTTTGGTGCTTCAATCTCCACACCCAACTCTTGCGCAGACGTTCTTGGCCAATACGGATCCCGCAGGAGTTCACGGGCAAGAAGGACCAGGTCCGCCCGTTCATTTTGCAGGATTTCTTCCGCCTGAATGCCGGTTGTAATCAATCCAACCGCTCCTGTATCGATGCCTGCTCCGTTCTTGATCGTTTCGGCAAGCTTCACCTGATAGCCTGGGAATACAGGGATGCGTGCAGGTACTAGGGCACCTGAGCTGACGTCGATCAAATCGACACCTTGTTCTTTCATCCACTTTGCAAAAACGACATAGTCTTCGACGTCCAAGCCTTCATCGTGATAATCCTTGGCAGAAACCCTGACGAGGAGTGGTCCGTCCCACACCAGTTGGATCCCGTCAATGATTTCGCGTAGGAACCGGTAGCGGTTTTCTGCTGGTCCGCCATATTCATCATTCCGTTTATTCGATAAAGGGGAGAGGAATTCATTGATGAGATATCCGTGTGCCCCGTGAATTTCAATCACATCAAAGCCCGCTTCCTTCGCTCTTTCTGCTCCCTTTACAAAGGCCGCGATTGTTTTTTCTATATCATTGGCTGACATTTCAACAGGCGTTTTCATTTCTTCGTTAAAGGGAATCGCAGATGGTGCAAGAATATCGCCATCAAGGACGGCTTTTCTTCCTGCATGGGCAAGCTGGATGCCTGTCTTTGCCCCTTGCTCCTTCATCAGGTCCACTAATTCTTTTAAGCCTTCAATATGTGCATCGTCCCAAATACCCAAATCTTGTGGAGAAATTCTTCCCTGTGGTGTTACCGCCGTTGCTTCTAGGATGATGAGTCCGACTCCTCCAACAGCTCGGCTTGTATAGTGGGTGCGATGCCAGTTTTCGACTTTTCCATCTTCATTGTGGGAAGAGTACATGCACATCGGGGCCATGACGATTCTGTTCTTCAATTCCACATTTTTAAGCGTATATGGTTCGAATAATTTTGCTTTCATCTTCGATCACCTTCCATGACGAATTTATTTCGGGTTTCTAAACAGTTATACACAGTGATTATATCAACAACATTTTGGCCCGAAAAGAAATGTGCTTTACTTTCTTTTTTGCTTCAAGACCTTCAGTGGGTAAATCGTTCCACGCCATTCAACCCCTCCCCGTTTGAAGGTGAGAACTGTGGCCCGTGCGATTGAATAGGTGAATAACAGGGCCGTCACGGGCAGTGAAAGAAAGAGGAAGGGAGATTCGTTTGTCATTTTCTTTATTACTTTCACGTAGGTGATGCCGATGAAGAAGATGATCAGCAGGCTGACGGTGACAATGGACGGATCTTTTGAGAATACCGTCAAGAAAGGCAGTACGGTGGAACTGAATACCCCAATCATGGCAAATAGTACAAGCAGGATCGAATAATGGAGCCCGGCAAACGTATTTTTCTCAAGGCCTTTAAAGGCTTCTTTCAATGAGTGGTACCATTCGACCTCGAGGGACTTTAAGGCAGTGAGGAACGCCTGGCTTTTACCCCGTTTTTTCATCGTGATGCCAAGCTGGAGATCATCATCGGGCATATTCTTGATCTTCTCGTGAGTTCCGATCTCCTCATATGCTGAACGGGTGACAAGATTGAAGGCGCCGACCCCCATCCCGGTCTTAGAGGAAGGATCATTTGCTTTCCATGGACGCTTATAAAAGGAAAAGCCAAATAGAAAGAATGCAACAAAGCTCTTTAACCAGAATGTTTGTGACTTGATGCCGGGTGCCAGGGTCAGATGGTCGAGTTTCTGTGATTGTAAGAAACCAACGGCCCTTGATAGCGTCGAAGGATCTTTATACAGGACGTCTGCATCGGTAAACAGGATGAGTGAACCTTTTGAACGTTTATACCCTTTGTATAATGCCTGATTTTTGCCAAGCCATCCCTCTTCCAGGGAATCGATATGGAGTACGCAGATTCTCTTATCTTTTTTTGCCATAGCTTCCATTTTCCACTGAGTGCTGTCTGTTGAACGGTCATTTACGAGAATCCATTCAATCCGGTGATAGTCCTGATCGAGTTGTGACAGAATACTGTCTGAAATGGTTTCCTCTTCGTCCCTTGCCGGCACAATGATGGATAGAAGCGGTCTGTCAGCTGTTAACTGAAATTCTTCGATCGATGTGAGTTTTCCAAGTCCCCTCCACACGTCGATGGACAGAACGATCCAGACGACAAGGATAGCAGAAAGGAAGATAAGTAGGAGATTCATGTGTGTCGACCTTCTTCTTTTTCTCTGATTGTATCAATGTAATGGAATCTTTTCGAATCATGGTGGGCTTTACGTTTATTTTTTCAAAGATTGCTTCTTTAATTCACGTCCAAGCACCAGGGAGCGATCCTTTGCAGAAGTGATACATTGGAAGAAGGCATCCCTTACCTGGTGATGTTCAAGCTTTGCAATACCCGCCTCGGTCGTTCCACCTGCACTCGTTACGTTTCTCCTCAATTCACCGGCTTCTAATCCGGATTCAGAAAGCATGGCACTCGCTCCTGCAATCGTCTGGGTCACCATGCTTTCGGCGAGCTCTTCTTCGAGCCCCAGTTCGACAGCTGCGTTCTTCATGATTTCGGCAATATAATAGATATAAGCAGGTCCGCTCCCTGAAAGTGCCGTAATGAGGTCAAGCTTCTCTTCCTCTACCTCTGTTGCCATTCCGACAGATTCAAAGAGTATTTTCGTCCATACCTTTTGAGAGTGTGAGAGGTTTCCGTTAAAGGATACAGCCGTTGCTGATTTCCCAAGGGCGGCACTTGTATTGGGCATCGCTCTTGCAATGGCCCCGTTAAAGGAAAGCCTGTCGCTTATATGTTCCAAGGTGATCCCTGCCAGTACAGAAATGACTAGCGTATCTTCTGAGAGGTGGGGTCTGATCGACTCTGCCGCTTCATGAAAGTCCTTTGGTTTCATGGCAAGAACGACGACATCATAGGGTGTGTCCCGGTTCATCCTCCGAACGCAGAATTCGTGCATGATTTCATCTAAACGCTGCCGGTTGGCGCGGTTGGTTACATACACTTCTTCACTTCGCAATACTCCTGCTTTCAATGCGCCGCTCATTAATGCATGTGCCATCGATCCTGCCCCGATAAATAATGTCTTCATTCCCTCATTCCTCCCTTTATAGTAAAAAGACAGACCCTCTCATCCTTAAAGGACGAAAGGGTCTGTCTTCCGTGGTACCACCTTGTTTTGTCCATTTTCAATTGATGAAGAAAATGAACACACTCTCATTCCATTAACGCTGGAGAACGTTCTGCTTTAAGACGCTCAAAAGGCAGGTTCATGAATAGAGGGGACGACGGTGCCTTTCAGCCGGTGGGCTCCGATCTCTGACATCATCTATTCATTACTAGTCTTTATCATCGCTTTTCATGTATGAATATGTAAAAAAAAATAAGGTCAAATGGATATTATAGGTGATTATCTTCGAAAGAGAGCTTGTTTGTCAAGTGTTTATTTCAGTATATTCAATCATTTTAAAAATGACATTGTACACGAAAAAATGTACACTAGGTACTGAAGGGTCATTCATTTTTTTTGAGTGGCAGGGGGTACGGTGCTTGCTTTACCCTTTTTATTATGAAGAATGTGGTGAAAATATGACAACTTTAGTGAATGATATTGCAAAAATCACACTTTCCACTCCATTTGCCGTAGGAGATGTGAATGTTTATTTAGTGAAAGGGGATGCTTTGACGCTTGTTGATGCAGGTCCTCTTACCGATACGGCCTGGGTGCAGCTGACGGAGCAATTATCCACTTTAGGATATACGCCGGGGGATATCGAACAAATCGTCCTGACTCATCACCATCCGGATCATGCAGGACTGCTTGACCGTTTTCCGTCCTCCGTTACGGTTTTTGGTCACAAATATAACCGATTCTGGCTTCATCGCGATGATCACTTCCATGAAGTGTACGACCGTTTTTTCATGCAATTGGCCATAGAATCGGGATTGCCCCATGAGTACCTCGCAGCGATCCCGAAATTCAAGAGCCCCTTGAAATTCATGGGTAACCGTAAGCTGGACGTGGTGATAGGCGAAGGGGATGCACTGCCTGGAATGGAAGGCTGGTCCATAATCGAAACGCTGGGCCACGCCCAGAGCCACTTATCTTTTTACCGGGAAAGTGACGGCGTTCTGATCGCGGGAGATCACATCCTGGCATCCATATCTCCCAACCCCCTCATTGAACCTCCATTCGAGGGGGAAACGGAGCGTTCAAAGCCATTGCTACAATATAATGCTTCATTGAAAAAACTTCTGGACATACCGATTTCCCTTGCTTACACGGGCCATGGAGACAATATTGAAGATGTTCATGGATTAATTCCGAGGAGACTCTTGAAACAGGATGAGAGAGCTCAAGGCGTGCTCGAGATGATCAGAGGAAACCGCGTGACCGTATTTGAAATTTGCAAAAGACTATTTCCTTCCGTTTATCGAAAGGAGCTTGGTCTGACACTGTCGGAAACGATCGGGCAATTGGACTATCTGGAATCCCTTCATTACATAAAAAAAGAGAAGCATGAAGGAATCTATTATTATTTTGTTTAGAAAGATGTGACGTTACATGAACAATAAAATTAAAGGAAAAACGATTGTCATTACCGGTGCCTCTGGAGGCATCGGCGAACAGATGGCCATTAAGGTTGCAGAGAGCGGCGGGAATCTTGCATTGATTGCACGACGTGTCCATCTGCTCCAGGCATTGAAGGAAAAATTGAAAACAGAATATAAGTGTAAGGTGGAAGTCTATCCTTTAAACGTAACGGATTATGATCAAATTCCCGCTGTCTTCCACACCATCCTTGAGGACTTTGGAGCGATTCATGCCTTGATCAATAATGCGGGGTATGGAATTTTTCAAGAAGCCCATGAAACCTCTTTTCAAGATGTGAAAGGAATGATGGATGTGAATGTGCTTGGTCTTATGGCGTGTACAGGTGAGGTCCTTCCCCATATGCGTGAACAAGGTTTCGGTCACATTATGAACATCGCTTCTCAGGCAGGGAAGTTTGCCACCCCGAAATCAAGTGCATACTCAGCCTCCAAGCATGCTGTCCTCGGGTATACAAACAGTGTAAGGATGGAAGCGAAAAGATATGGTGTAAAAGTGACCGCGGTAAACCCCGGTCCCATCGCCACGGACTTCTTTTCCATTGCCGATGAATCCGGAACGTACGTGAAGAATGTAGAGAAATTCATGCTTGATCCTGCATATGTTGCTGACACGGTAGTGAATGCGCTCTTTACGAACAAGAGAGAAATCAACCTGCCGCGGTGGATGAATATGGGCAGTAAAATCTATCAGCTATTCCCATCTTTTGTAGAAAAAGTAGGAAATAACCTTTTTTTCAAAAAATAGTGAAACTTAATGATGTCCTCAATCGTCTAATCTTATAAGGGGGGAGTCTATGAAAAAATGTTTGACTGTTCTGATACTTTGTTTCTGTTTATTATGTACCGGCTGCGGGCCTTCAACGTCTGTCAACTCTCAGGGCAGTACCGATTTCATAGGCTTCGTGACCCGGTTGGAGAATAACGAGGTACTGATCAATGATGTTTGGTTTTCTTTCGATCAACATACCGTCTTACTGACTGATCAAGATAAAAAGCTGCATAAAGAAGATATAGAACTGGGCAAAAAAGTGAATGTCACCTTCAATGGCAAGCTCCAGGAATCCTATCCCAGGAGAGGTTCTGCGGACCAACTGGTGTTCCTGACAGACGAGCAAAGCAAAACAGAAGAAAATGTCGTTCAATTAGTCATGAGAGATCCCCGGTTTTCAGAGGTGGTCATCCAATCCATCGAAAAAAATCCTACCGGCTTATATTCGCTCCGTTTTAAAGACCTTTCCATCGACCGTGATGTCCATGTCATGGTGAATGTCGAGAATGAAAGAGTCATTGTCCCGATACATACTTCCACCAAATAGCAAAGAAGAAAGCGTTGATGATGAATCAACGCTTTCTTCTTTCTGTCCGCATTCCCTCTGTTCGAGATTATACCGGAGAAAAGAAGGGTATGCATCAGAGAGTGGGAAATATTTTGGGTTTTTCCAGTCGAAACGGCTAGAATTATTGTTTCGGAGGAAAACTATGATCATTGTTGGAAAAAGGATGTGGATGTATGATAGGGATTCTTTTAGCCCTGATCCCCGCGGTTGCGTGGGGAAGTCTTGTGTTTGTAAGTGTAAAGCTCGGAGGGAATGCCTATAGCCAAACGGTTGGGATCACGGTTGGTTCACTGCTGTTTGCGATTGGTGTTTTCTTCATTAAATCCCCTGAATTAACGTTATTTGTCTGGGGAATCGGGTTTATTTCCGGCGTCTTCTGGGCGGTCGGACAAGTGAACCAGCTGGCAAGTGTAAAATTCATCGGCGTTTCAAAAACCGTCCCGATTTCAACGGGGATGCAGCTGATTGGAACGACCCTTTTCGGTGTTTTAGTATTCAAAGAATGGAAAACGACTGAAACGATCCTCCTCGGCAGCGGAGCGGTTTTAGCTCTTATCATTGGTGTCGTCCTGACCTCATTCACTCAAAAATCCGAGGGTGATGAAGACTCTCAACTTAAAAAAGGCCTTTTGACTCTCCTTCTTTCAAGTTGTGGTTACATAGCGTATGTCGTCATTTTAAGATGGTTTGATATTGATGGCTGGGAAGCGATTTTACCTCAGGCAATCGGCATGTTCATCGGGGCCGTTGTCATCACTTTCAGGCATAAACCGTTCAATAAATACACGATCCGGAATATCTTAACCGGACTCATGTGGGCTTCGGGAAATCTAGGGTTGTTGCTTGCCCTTCCCCGTATCGGAGTCGCAACAAGCTTCTCCCTTTCCCAAACGGGAATTGTCATTTCGACCCTTGGAGGTTTGTTTTTCTTGGGTGAAAAGAAATCGAAAAAGCAGATCCTTCTCGTCATCGCAGGCTGTGTGCTGATCATTATCGGCGGTGTGCTATTAGGATTTACGAAAGATTAAGGAGGAATGGATATGTATTCAGATCTGACAGATAAGGTTGTCATTATAACGGGAGCTGCAACTGGTATCGGAAAGGCGATTGCTAAACGGTTCGCGTCTGAAGGTTGTAAGGTGGTCATTAATTATTTCAAAGATGAAGAGAACCCTGAAGAATTAGTAAAAGAAATTGAAGAAGCAGGGGGAACAGCCTCCATCATCCAGGGAGATGTGTCAAAAGAAGAGGACGTCCGAGGCTTTGTCCAATTTGCCCATGATACTTACGGCAGTTTGGATATCTACGTGAATAACGCTGGAATCGAAAATGAAGTCCCATCTGAAAACCTGCCGATAGAAGATTGGCAAAGGGTCATCAATACGAATCTGACAGGGACATTCCTTGGGTGCCGTGAAGCGGCAAAATACATGCTTGATCATCGTATTAAAGGATCCATCATCAATGTTTCTTCCGTACATGAAATCATACCGTGGCCTCATTTTGCTCACTATGCTGCCAGTAAGGGTGGAGTGAAATTATTAATGGAGAGTCTCGCACTGGAATTCGCGCCCGATGGAATCCGGGTGAACAATATCGCTCCCGGAGCAATCGATACGCCCATCAATGCGGAAAAATTTTCAGATCCGGAAAAGAAAAAAGGAGTGGAGAAACTTATCCCTCTTGGCTATATCGGAGAACCCGAGCAGGTTGCTTCCTGTGCGGCTTTCCTAGCATCCGATCAAGCGAGCTATGTTACGGGAACGACTCTCATTGCCGACGGTGGCATGACGAAATATCCTGGCTTCCAAGCCGGAAAAGGGTAATGAACTAAGGCCGGAATCATGGTGGATTCCGGCCTTTATTATAGCGTTTAATCTACGATCGTGATAATCGGCGGTTTTTCTAAGTATTTCATAAAGTTTGGCACGTCATCCCCGACGGCTTTCCACTGCTCTGACGCAAATGCTTCTTTCATGGCACCTTTGTTTTCAAACTCTATTTCTGTTATTAAGTATAGGGATAAATCAGTGTTTTGATTCGATAATACCCGTTGTACTCTAGCCTCTCTTACATTGGGCACCTTTTCTGCAATCGGCATATGGGTGTTGAAGTAATACTCTTCGAACTTTTCCTGATCTTTTGGCTTTTCATACATCACAATTACTTTCGGCATGTTACTCCTCCTTATATTCACAATGATCGTTCTTTTGAATTTTAACAAATATAGGAAAATGTGACTATGTCATTCATAACAAAAATATCGACAGGATCTGACTTAGGTGTGTGTCTTTCATGCTTGTCGGGCCTGACCAAGCCGCCTCCGCTTTTCTTATTATTCTCTCCGTTTCCAGTAATTTAAGTTGAAAGGGAACGTATATTCGTATAGAATCATAACTATACTATATAAGAACGTTTGTTCTATTTTAGGTAAAATGGAGGGCGAAGATATGACTGTCGATTACAGTGTGCTGCCACACCACAAGATTTTGTGCATCGATATGAAGAGCTTTTATGCTAGCTGTTCGGCTGTCATGGAGGGGCTGGATCCTCTTGAATGCCACCTGGCTGTAGTGGGGGATAAAAGCCGGCAGGGAAGCATCGTGCTGGCTGCCTCGCCCAGGATGAAGAAGGACTTTGGTATCAAAACGGGTTCGCGGATGTTTGAAATTCCGAACGACTCGCGAATCCGGCTTGTAGAGCCGAAAATGGCGACGTATGTACGGATTTCGACGGAGCTTACCCGTCTGTTTCATCGTTATGTACCGAAGGATGCCATCCATACGTACAGCGTGGATGAAAGCTTCATCCAGATTGATGGAGCGACGAATCTCTGGGGGGATGCGACCACCATCGCCGGGAAAATCAAAGACGATATGGAAAGGGAATTCCAACTTCCATGCGCCATCGGGATCGGCCCCAACATGCTTCTGTCCAAGCTGTGCCTGGATCTTGAAGCAAAGAAAGAGGGGATTGCCGAGTGGACATACGAAGACGTCCCGGAGAAGCTGTGGCCCCTGTCACCGTTACGCGAGATGTGGGGGATAGGCGGACGCCTTGAAAAGACCCTCAATCGGATGGGAATCTTCTCTGTCGGGCAGTTGGCAAAGTATAACCTCGGGAAGCTTGAGGAGAAGTTCGGCGTGATGGGGAACCAGCTCTATCACCATGCATGGGGAGTGGATCTGTCCGAAATCGGGGCCCCGATCATGGATGGACAGATCAGCTTCGGCAAGGGTCAGATTCTCCTCAGGGATTATAAGGAGAAAAAGGAAATCAAACGCGTCATTTTAGAAATGTGCGAAGAAGTCGCGAGACGCGCCCGGACCCATCGAAAGGCTGGGAGGACCGTCAGCTTTGGAATAGGCTACAGCCACGAAGAATTCGGCGGCGGCTTCCACCGGTCAAGGACGATAGTGGAACCGACCAATATCACCATGGACTTGTACCGGGTGTGCCTGGAACTATTCGAAGAGAACTACAATGGAAAAACCGTCCGCAAAATCAACATCACTCTTTCAAATATAGTGGAGGACGGAGCGATGCAAGTGTCCCTTTTTGAGCCTGACCGTTGGGAAAAACGTGAGCTTGGGTATGTGGTGGATCGCATCCGGAATAGATATGGATCAGGGGCCCTTCTCCGCGCCGTCTCCTACACGGAAGCAGGAACAGCAAGGCATCGTGCCCGCCTGGTGGGCGGACATAAATCGTAAAGAATGGGGAGGTGAGAGAGTTGATCCGCGATCGAGGAAGAATCAAATGGACATCCATGATGCTCCCGGAGCATGTAAAACTCCTAAGGGATTGGGCCAAGGAAGATACACACGAAAAGAGGATCGAACTTGACGAGCAGGAGCTTGACAGGATGAATGAAGTCGTGGCGGAAGCGATGGAGTTCGCGAAGCTGGTGTCGATTACTCATTATGTGAAGTACCGTCATCAATTATTGATTGGCACCATTCACCATGTCGACTCAATGGAAGGCAAGCTGCACGTGGTCGACAGGTTTGAAGAGGTACACTATATTCCACTGGCAAGCGTTGTGGACATTCGTTTTTTTGAATGAAAAGAGAGACTTCGCGCGAAGTCTCTCTTTTCATTCAAACTACTCTTCGTCCAATATCTTTTCAGCACGAACGCAGGAATCGAATTTCCCCTTGTGTGAAGCATCGCAAAACGGCATGTTGGCAGATAAGCCGCAGCGACAAAGGGTAAACACTTGTTTGGTTGGAAACACATTCCCATCAGCATCGATCAGTTCCACATCGCCGCTAACGCGAAAAGAACCGTTATCATTCACTTTAATTTGAGCTTTTGTCATAAAAAACCACCCTTTCTAGAAAATACAAAAGAATCCCCACTATCGATAGTAAGGTGAAAAGAGCAAAAAAGCAATATTCTAAAAGGAACAAATAAAATGTGGTAGGATAAAGGGCAGAGGAGGTCATCAAATGAAAATCGAACTGACGAACGAAGCAATCCGAAAGATCCAGGATAAAATAGAAAACGAAAAAGGTCATCTCAAGCTAAAGTATGATACAGAAGGCTGTGGCTGTGTAGTGAGCGGCATTCCTACTTTATGGTTTGTCGAGCATCCCGCAGATGGTGAAGATATAGAAGTAGAAACGAACAGCTACCCGATACTCGTAGAAAAGTCAAAGATGGTCTTCCTCGATGAAGAGTTGAAAATCGACTTTTCCCAAGAAAGCAACACGTTTCAATTAAAAAGCCCCGGTCAGATCATTAATGGAAGAATGAGCTTTCTGATGTTTCCACGGGAATAGAAGTGAAAGCCTCCGGTCGGCGCCAACCGGAGGCTTTCACTGTTTTAAAAAAAATACCGCCAACCAAACGCAATAATGAATCCACAGGTGGAATACGGGAGGGTCCCAACGAAAAAAGGGGAGAGTACGGGTCTGAAAACCTGAATCGGTGAGGATAGGCCGAATTTCTTTAAAAACAACATTTCCGTATTCATATTAAAACGGGAGTGATACGGGATCACCCGAGTGACAAATAGGAAGAAGACGCTTGAAATGAACAAGGCATCCTGGATGGCCATGTGGAAAAAGATATAGATGAAAAGAAGGGATAGAACTTCAATGAAAAGGGTGAGGGCGAAAAGGAAGAGATGTTGGCGGAAGAGAGTAAGCCTATGAAGAAAACAGGTCTCAAATCTTCCCCACAAAGAAGCAAGGATCGCGATAAGCGCAATTCCTCCAAAAATATTTCCAAAGGCCAATGCGATTTCCCTCATAGAGAACCTCTCCCATTCCATGTTCTGTTTTTGCTCCTTTCCTAACAGTAAATTCCATTATATGTAAAATAAAAAACGTTATTTCTCCAATAGCTCTTCAAACATCCCCGCCAAAGAAACCCCGGTTTTCCATCCATCCAAATCGCTCTCCACAGACCAGCATGCAGATAGAACTGCATGACAAAATCCATATGAGATCAACCGCTCGTAGGAGAGGGAAAGAAGGGAAGCCAAGGTCCCGGTCCTATACCGAAGCAGTTCGATGGGAGTATCCCACTTTTCCCACTCATTCAACATGAACTGAATGCAGTCATATTCTCTCTCTCCAAGCAGCCCTTTGGGATCGATGGCTGTCCAGCCTGAAGAATCAGAGTAGAGAATGTTTCCGTGATGGAGATCACCGTGAAGAAGATAGAGATCTGTGGAAGAACTCAGCAATTCCGGATAAAGGGCTTCAGCTTTAGCGACGAGCTCATGAGGAATGGGGCCAGTTCCCCCGTTAAATCGTTCCCGTAACCTTCCAATTCCCTTTGACCAGGACTGAACCGTAGGATAGGGGTGGTTGCTGACAGGCTTATGCCAAAGTCGCTTGGCAGTATGGGAGAAGACAGAGAGCACCTCTTTTTCATCATTAATAGAGAGGAGGGAAGATCCCGGCATGAGGCGGTCTAAAAGAATCCAGCCTTCTTCCTTATTGAAGTCGAGCATCTTCACCATTCCCTTTCCTTGAAAATCCTGCAGAGCATGAAACTCATTGGAGAAATCACTGTTCGGATACCCGATCTTTAACACGGCGTCCCGCTCACACCCGATTTGGACCGGAATCACGAAGTTATAGCTCAGTGAAAAAGGATCACCGTAGGTTAACTGGAGTCGATTTTTTAATGACTCCATGAGTTCTTCCGTTACCGTAATCCAATCATCCCCCGCATCTCCGTACATCGTTTGCATTTTTAACCTGAAATCAGTTGGAATCATGAGACGACATCCTTTCCCTCTATAACAAATTGCTCTAAGAACCGTTGGATCAATTCCTCGTATTCTTCCGGGTTATCATTATACGACTGGGCATGGGTCCCGCTGAAATCAAGGAAAAGCTCCTTTGGACCCTGTTTCTTCTCAAAAAGCTCCTTGGTCATTTGAGGAAGGATGAAATCATCGTTCTTGCTGTGAATGAATAATACGGGTTTTTGAATGTTTTGGACTACCGAAATAGGTGATAAATCCTTTAATGTGTAGCCTTGTCGCAGCTTCAGCGTACCATCCACGAGGGGGAGGAGGAATTTTGCAGGCATCTTCACTTCTGCACTCATCCGGTAGGCAAGCTGTTCCCCAAAGTCGGAGAAGGGACAATCGGCAATATAAAAATCAGCCCGGTCCTCAACACTTCCGGCATAAAGAAGCAGAGTCGCAGCCCCCATGGATTCCCCGTGGATTCCGAAGAATACATCGTCCCCTTCCCGGCGGATCAGTTCATCCACGACCGCCTTCAGGTCATATTTCTCAAAGTATCCATAGCTCGTTGTCTTCCCCCCTGATTCCCCATGGCGCCTGTGGTCATAAATGACGGCGTTGAACCCCTGTTTGATGAAAAGGTTCATGTACTTGATGGAATTCCACTTGTTTTCCGTCACTCCATGGGAAAAGATCATGAATTTTTTATGAGGGTGGGGCTTCACGATTATCGCTTTAATATCATAACCGTACCGAGAAGGAATAAGGACTTCTTCTTTAGGAAGGGAGTCATACTCTTCTTCGATCAGCCGGGTCGATTCGGTTTCCCGAGCCCGGATGAAGTCATCCCCCTTTTTCGGTAAATACATAAATCGATTCGTAATATAAACCCCAAGCAGCCCGATAGAAGAAAGGGTGCCGCCGAGTATGGCCCATTTTTTTCTCATGTGTCATCACCTCAAAGGAATATCGTTTATTTTTATTGTAGCAAATAAAGGAAATAAGCGGAATTTTTGAGGATGAAAAAAAGTGCCTCAGGAAGAGACACTTCTTTTTAATCGGTGTTTAATTCAGGACTTATGATTTAGCATTTTGTCCTTTAGTTGGATGGATGGCTTTATCAAGATCTTCTTTCGCCATGGTGTTTGAAACCGTATCTGCATTCGGTTTCCCTTTTTGACTGAATCCTTTATCGCGTTTTTGGCTCATGTAACTCATCTCCTTAGAGGGTATCATCTTTAGAATGCTCGAAGGAGAAAGGGCCTATGCATTAATGATTCAATTCATGGAGACGGTAGTAACCGCTTTCGATCGGGCGGCTGACATGCGGTTTAACGACTTCGATGGCATGTGCAAGCTTCTCCAGATCAATCCCTGTGATAATCCCCATGTCTTCGAGCATATACACAACATCCTCGGTTGCCACGTTTCCGGTCGCACCGGGAGCGAAAGGGCAGCCCCCAAGCCCGCCGGCACTTGTATCGAAGCGGTCAATCCCCGCTTGAAGGGACGCCAGGATATTCGCCAGGGCCATTTTGCGGGTGTCATGGAAATGTGCTGTCAGTAATGTATGAGGTATTTCCTGCTTCAACCTTGTAAAAAGATGATACGCTTCAGACGGATTGGCACGGCCGATCGTATCGGCGACGCTCAGTTCATCCACTCCCAAAGAAACAAATCGCTTACAAAGTGAAAGAGTGTCAAGAGGCTTGACCCTCCCTTCATATGGACAGTAGAAAGCGGTAGAAATGCAGGCTCTCACGAAATAGCCCTTTTCTTTTAACTCAGTAATAAGCGGCGCAAGGTCTTTAAGGGCTTCATCCGTTGTCTTATTGATGTTTTTTTGATTGAACGTGTTGCTCACGCCAACAAACACTGCGACAGACCGGCAGCCTGTTTCGTAAACCCGTTCCATCCCCTTTTTATTAGGAGCAAGTACCATATCGCGTGAATTCAGTGTCATGCAGGAATCGACAATGTCACTCGCATCCTGCATTTGTGGAACCCATTTCGGGGACACAAACGAAGTCAGTTCCATTTCGTTGATTCCCGATTGTTTCAAACGAAGGATAAATTCTTTTTTAACATCCGTCGGGACAAAATTCTTCTCATTTTGTAAGCCGTCTCTCGGACCTACTTCGATAATCGTAGCTTTTTTAGGTAAATTCATAATTTCCCTCCCTCTTTCATTTTAAGAAAATTTCGACATATAAATCAATATAAAAATTTTTTGACAAATTTAGAGGAATTTAACCGCTTACATAGAATGAGTTAAAGTGGAACTGTTTTCAGTAAGTAACGAATAGGCAAGCACATCAGTCAGAAGAGAAAGGGAGGAAGAAAGATGTCGAATGAAGTTGTCATTGTGAGTGCAGTACGCACAGCCATCGGAAGCTTTAACGGATCTTTAAAAGGTATTTCCGCTCCGGAACTTGGAGCGATCGTGATTAAAGATGCCCTTGAAAAGGCTGGTTTAAGCGGTAGTGATGTGGATGAAGTGATCATGGGGAATGTGTTGCAGGCAGGATTGGGTCAAAATCCCGCCCGTCAAGCATCCATCAAAGCAGGACTGCCTGAGCAGGTACCTGCCATGACGATAAATAAAGTATGTGGATCAGGATTAAAAACGGTTCATCTCGCAACGCAGGCAATCCTCGCAGGGGATGCTGACATCATCGTTGCAGGTGGAATGGAAAATATGAGTCAGGCTCCATATTTACTGCAGGGAGCAAGGGAAGGTTACAAAATGGGGGACCAGAAAGTCGTCGACAGCATGATATCAGACGGCTTATGGTGTGCCTTTAATGATTACCATATGGGTGTGACGGCAGAGAATCTATGTGACCGTTACTCTCTGACAAGAGAAGAACAGGACGAATTCGCTGCATGGAGTCAGCAGAAAGCTGCTGCTGCCATCGAATCCGGCCGATTCGATGATGAGATCGTTCCGGTTTCCATTCCGCAACGAAAAGGGGATCCCATCGTGTTCAGTCAGGATGAGTTCCCGCGTAAAGGCTCAACTGCCGAGAAGTTATCTGGACTTCGGGCTGCCTTCAAAAAAGATGGCTCTGTGACAGCCGGCAATGCATCGGGCATCAATGATGGAGCAGCTGCTGTTGTCGTCATGTCCAGGAAGAAAGCAGACGAACTTGGCATCACGCCTCTAGTGACGATCAAAGGGAACGCAAATGCAGGTGTGGATCCAAGCGTCATGGGAATCGGACCTGTGGCCGCGGTGAAGAAAGTATTGGAAAAAACAAAGATGACAATTGAGGACATGGAATTAATTGAAGCAAATGAAGCATTCGCTGCTCAATCATTAGCCGTGGATAAGGAACTTCAGTTCAAGAAAGATGCCCTGAATGTGAATGGGGGAGCCATTGCTCTAGGTCATCCGATTGGAGCCAGTGGAACACGAATTCTGGTGACGTTGATCCATGAAATGAAAAAAAGAGGCGTTCAAAACGGATTGGCTACCCTTTGTATCGGTGGTGGACAGGGAGTAGCAACAGTTGTTGAACTTCATAAATAAGAAATTGAAAAAATCCAAATTCGAGGAGGGAATACAATGAAAGAAGTATACACGTCATACGACGAAGCCGTGGCAGACATCCACGATGGAGCCACATTAATGGTTGGAGGATTCGGTCTGTGCGGGATCCCTGAAAAGCTCATCCTTGCCCTTGTGAAAAAGGGTGTGAAAAACCTGACCGTCATTTCAAATAACTGTGGTGTAGACGACTGGGGACTGGGTTTATTACTGCAAAATAAGCAGATTGATAAAATGATAGGTTCATATGTCGGGGAAAACAAAGAATTTGAGAGACAGGTTTTATCGGGAGAGCTTGAGGTGGAACTCGTTCCTCAAGGCACTCTTGCGGAGAAAATCCGTGCAGGTGGTGCAGGGATCCCTGCCTTCTACACGCCTGCAGGTGTCGGGACGCCGGTAGCGGAAGGAAAAGAAACACGGACATTCAATGGGAAAGAATATTTACTAGAAGAAGCCTATACGGCAGACTTCTCGCTTGTACGGGCGTGGAAGGCCGACAAGATGGGGAATCTGATTTATAACAAAACGGCTCAAAACTTTAATCCGATGATTGCAGCTGCCGGGAAAGTGACGATCGCCGAAGTCGAGGAGCTTGTTGAAATCGGTGACATCAATCCGAATGAAGTCCACACACCAAGCATCTATGTTCAGCGCCTGATTCAGGCCGAGCAGGAGAAGCGCATTGAAAGAAGAACAGTAAAGCAAGCATAGGAAGGAGAGTGGAACGGAATGGAGCGTGCCAAAATGCGTGAAAGAATAGCAAGAAGAGCAGAAAAGGAAATTGAAGATGGTTTCTATGTCAATTTAGGAATCGGGATGCCTACACTGGTGGCCAACTATATAACAGAAAACAAACAGGTTGTCCTTCAATCGGAAAATGGATTACTCGGTATAGGCCCTTATCCGGGGGAAGACGAAGTGGATGCCGACCTTATCAACGCCGGAAAAGAGACTGTCACAGCGATTCCGGGCTCCTCTTACTTTGATAGCTCTGAGTCATTCGGAATGATACGAGGAGGGCATATCGATATCGCCATCCTCGGAGGAATGGAAGTAGCCGAAAACGGGGACCTTGCCAACTGGATGATTCCGGGGAAGATGATTAAAGGAATGGGCGGAGCGATGGATCTCGTCCATGGGGCCAAGCGTATCATCGTCATCATGGAGCATGTCAATAAGGCGGGTGAGAGCAAGATCCTGAAGGAATGCACGTTGCCATTGACAGGTAAAGGCGTTGTGCACCGCATCATCACGGATCGTGCCGTGATGGATGTAACGGAGGAAGGATTACTCCTCCGTGAAGTGGCAAACGGCTTCTCGGTGGAAGATATCCAATCATCCACGGATGCCAAGCTGATCATCGGGGAAGATGTGAAACTCGAAGCCTATTGATGTAAACAGCCGGTTAGGAGGAGGTGTATTCCCCCTTTTAACCGGCTTTTTTTGAGCCTGACTTTTGACTAAAATCATAAAAAGAATTATAACTATGACAGATAGGGGGAATCAGGACATGTCTAAGAAAAAGAAACAGGAAGCAGAAATGACGTTAAAAAACTCAATCAGTGGCGACCTCTTTGAACAATTGAAAGAAAAGAAAGCAGAGCTTGAAAAGGTAGAGTCTGTGAAGAAGGAAGAAGAGCGACTCCGGAAAATAGAAGAGAAGAAACAGCGTGAGAAAAATAAAAGCTTTGAAGAGTTGTTAAATGAAAGCAATATGAATTGGAAGAATTACAAGGATTGATGAGGGATGTAAAAGTGGTGCCTCATCAAGCTGTCTGGAAAGAGACATTTGAAAAGGAAAAACGCATCCTGACTAAGCTTCTTCCCGATGCAGCCATTCATCATATAGGGTCGACTTCCGTACCGGGATTAGCCGCTAAACCGATCATAGACATATTAATTGAAGTGCCCGACTTCGAGGGTGTTGATTACCTGACAGACGAATTCAATCAACTGGATTTTGTGGGGAAAGGTGAGAATGGCATCACGAATCGCCGCTATTTTTATAAGGGAGAAGGTAATGAGAGAGCCGTCCATCTTCACATTTTCCCTTATGGAATTCATCATGTGATCAGGCACATAGCGTTTCGCGATTATTTAAGAGAGCATGACGGGGAAGCCCGACGGTATGGTGAACTGAAGTCAATGCTTGCAAAGAAGTTCCCGCAGGATATGGAGGGCTACATTCAAGGGAAAGATCAATTTGTGAAGGACCTTGAGAAAAAGGCGTTAAGCTGGCATGAAAATAATAAGCGGGCAGGGAATTAAGAAACCCTGACCCGCTTAGTTTTCATTCAATCTCTGTGTTGCTCATATCGTGATAATTTTGTTAATTGTTTTAGCATCTCAAGCTCATTGGAAGATAGGGGTCCTGAATTGACAGCATCGACGTTTTCCTGAAGCTGTTGAACAGAACTTGCTCCAGGGATGACAGCAGCCACCGGCTCATGAGCGAGAATATATTGAAGGGCAAGTTCGTTCATTGAACGGTTGTCCCCCATTTTTCCATGGATGGACTTCAGAGTTTCTTCAAGCTCTTGATAAGAATAGTCCAGATAGCCATCCTCTTTCATTTTGGCGGATGCTTTGGAAAGCATCTTTTCAGAAAGAAGCCCTTTAGCCAAAGGACCTCGTGCCACGATGCTCACCTTATTTTCATCCAGGAGGTCCATCCATTCTTCCGGTCGGCGATCGAGCAGGCTGTACTGCATCATCACGCTCTCAATGGAAGCAGAAGTCAAGAAACGTTTGATGACATTCGGCCGGATGGAAGAAATGCCATAATAGCGAATCAGCCCTTCTTTCTTCAATTCTTCAAAAGCTTCGATCGTTTCTTCGAAATGGTCTTCAATCGTCCCTCCGTGAAGCTGATAAAGATCAATATAGTCGACTTTCAGGCGGGAAAGACTGTCCTTAACGGCAGACTTGATATACGATTTGGAAGGGTCCCAGCGCCAGCCGTCTTCCACGTCATCCCAGCGGTTCCCGACTTTAGTTGCCAGAATGATATCGCCCCGCACCTCAGAGATGGCTTTACCGACGATTTCCTCATTTTGGCCAAAGTCGTATAAATCAGCGGTATCAAGATAGTTGATTCCATTATCTAAAGCATGTTTCACAATGTCCTTGGCTGCACTTTCTTCGGTTCCAAGGGACATACAGCCGAGCCCCATTTTTGATACATGTAAAGCGGAGTTACCTATTTGTCTTTTTTCCATAGTATCCGTCCTTTCGACATTAGCACTCTCTATTATATTAACGAAAGTGGGGACGAATAAACAAAGAAAACGGCTGCCTTCAACGATTGGCTTCGATCCATTCCTTTACCGTGGCGTAGTGTTGATTATATTGCTTCAGCTTTGCCTTGATTTCCCAAGCTTTACCTACCAGGATGATCCGGTCTTTTTCAGCGATCACCTTCAAGGGTTTTCACCTCGATCCTAGAATTGGATATGGTAAAATGTATGAGGACAAGGTGGATGACAGAACAAGGAGAGTTGAATGATGAAAAAATTTGAAGAAAAAACACTCAACACGGAAAGTATCTATCAAGGAAAGATCATTGATCTTCAAGTGGATGAAGTGGAGCTTCCAAATGGGAAAACATCCAAGAGGGAACTCATTAAGCATCCTGGGGCCGTGGCGGTCATTGCGTTAACACCGGAAGGGAAATTGGTGATGGTGGAGCAGTATCGTAAAGCTCTGGAGAAATCCATTATTGAAATTCCTGCAGGGAAGCTTGAGCCGGGGGAAGAACCTGATAAAACGGCCCTTCGTGAGCTGGAAGAAGAAACGGGATATGGATGCGGGGATCTTGAACATTTGATTTCGTTTTATACGTCACCGGGATTTGCCGATGAACTTGTCCACTTATATGTGGCTCGCGACCTTTATTCCATTCAGGAGTCAAGAGAGACGGATGAGGATGAATTTGTCGAATTAATTGAAGTGACAGTGGAGGAAGCCCTCCAGCTCATAAAAGAACAGCGGATTTATGATGCGAAAACGGCTTATGCGGTTCAGTATTTGCAGCTGCAGAAGCTTATGGGATAAGAAATGAATGAAGCTGGACTCCGTTTGAGAAGGAGTCTGGCTTTTGTTTGGATGGAAAGGGTAAAATGCGCAATTGAACCTGATTTTGACGCAATTAATAAAAATATGACACAATTACTTTGGATTATGACGCAATTAGGACTTCCTGTCCGGCTTTGTACAAAATAACTGCCCCCATGTGTAAGGGCATATTCTATCAATCTTCTATCTTCAATTGAAAAAAGACCTTAAGTAACTCCTAATACAAAATTAAAGGTCAAATTTTCAAAAATAAGAGAGATAAATCATAAATACACAAGCTCTCCCATATCTCAATCACCTCAACCTCAACCACATACCCAGACCGGTCAAAAAACCGGCCTGACTTCCATGCAGTAATCAAATCTCAATCAGATCACCAGGAACAAGGGAATATACACACGTATCCCGTCCATCAATCCCGTTCTCATCAAGGTGATCATTCCTAAAGAGACCCTCAAGCTTGAATCCCAGCCTCTCAGGCACCTTCCGTGAGGCAGAATTTCTCTCATCACAACGAATTTCCACCCTTCTGCAGGAAAGATCATTCAGAGCAAAACGGGTCAACGCCTTCACAGCTTCAACGATATATCCCTTCTTTGTGTGTTTCGTGTGAAGCCAATATCCGATTTCCACTTTAGGTACGTCCCAATCGATGCGGTGAAGTCCCGTTGAACCGATGAATTCATTCGTTTCTTTCAAATAGATATGTAGCCGGATATCGGTCTTTTTAATGAACTCTGCATAAGATTCCCGGACACCGGCCTCGACTTCTTCAAGGGTGCTTTCTTTCCGGGCGAAGGGGAGCCATGGTTTTAACTCATTTCTCGAATCAGAAATGGCACGAAACACATCTGAGCCGTCACCAGGCATGCATGGCCGAATATAAAGGCGTGGAGTTTCAATTCTGGAGGGGAATTCGATTAAACTTGGTTTATGCATTCTATATTCCTCCTGTTCAAGTTTCTATGATTATACGTTTATCCCTATAGAAGTTCAATAGAATAGAATAAACGTGTACTCCCGTACATATAGATTAGTAATCGATATCTAGGAGGAGCACTGTGATGCGTAAAAAAATATCAAATTCAAATCCACTCGTTCAACATGTACAAGCACATTCCTCAATCTATTTATTTATCATAACGCTGTTTTTAATGGGAATCATTTTTGGTGCCATTGTCGTTAATTCCTTGTCTTTTGCCCAAAAGGAGGACCTGTATTTTTATTTGAGTAAGTTCTTCAGTGAAATGGAGGATGGGAGTATGACGTCTTCAGAAGAACTTTTCCGTCAGAGCTTCCTTCATAATGTGAAGTATCTAGGGTTGATGTGGCTCCTTGGCATTTCAATCATCGGACTTCCCCTCATCTTTGTTCTATTATTCATGAAAGGTGTCGTGGTTGGTTTTTCCGTAGGATTCCTTGTGAATCAAATGAGCTGGAGCGGGTTTTTATTATCTTTTGTGAGCATATTGCCACAAAACATCATCATTATACCTGCATTCATCTTCATCGGGGCGATCAGTGCGAACTTCTCCCTTACATTGATACGGAAGATTTTTATGAGGCATACCTCATCCATGCAGTTCCAGATGATCCCTTTTCTGTCCAGATACGTCATCTTCATGGTGGTGGCAATCGGGATCGTCACCGTCGCCGCTAGTATTGAAGCTTATCTTTCTCCTAATTTAATGGAAGCGGTCATATCGAAATTGAAGTGAAATGGTTCTTATGTAAGAATCATTTCATTTGTTTGATTATAATTATTTTATTTTGCTTCTTCCTCCCTTTTTGATATAATAGTAAAGACATTGACGAGGGAGGAAGGGACTATGGAAAGCCGCATTGAACGAATCAAAAAACAGCTTCATTCTGCCAGCTACAAGCTTACGCCACAGCGTGAAGCAACGGTACGCGTGTTATTGGAACATGAAGAAGACCACCTCAGCGCCGAAGATGTATACCTCCTCGTTAAGGAAAAATCTCCGGAAATTGGACTGGCAACCGTATATCGTACATTGGAATTGTTATCTGAACTGAAAATTGTGGATAAAATCAATTTTGGCGATGGTGTATCGCGATATGATCTCAGACAAGAAGGGGCAGCCCACTTCCATCACCATTTAGTATGTATAGAATGTGGAGCGGTCGATGAAATCCAAGAAGATCTTTTGGAAGATGTGGAAACGATTGTCGAACGTGATTGGAAGTTTAAAATAAAAGATCACCGACTCACCTTTCATGGGATTTGTTCCAGATGCCATGATAAAGATGAAAATCCAGAAGAATAAGAAGATGCCTGAAAGCCTTAAAGACCCCTGTGTTGTTTCTCATCCGGAAACATCCCATACATACTCTTTAAGGCTTTTTTTCATACTTACATAGAATTTTTCGCAGTTTCTGACTCCATAAGGTATAAAACGATTCAAAATCGTCATAGCTTGTATTAATAGGCCAGCGAATATGGAGGATGACAGAATGATTAAAGGGGTCCAAATGGTATGGCAGACCATTAAGGTGTTTATTTTATTTACGGGATCAACGATTTTGTTTTACTATGGTATTATGTGGATCAGTGAAGAGTACGAAGGCTATCACAGGTATGATGAGCCCGAGGGAGCAGCGGTAAAGGTATATTCTTCCGTCACAGATGAAGAAAGCCATTGGTATGACCGATTATTATTTTTTTATATGAACGGGGAGTAATGCAGTGTGGAAGACCATATTCAAGATTTCATGCACTTTCTAATAGTAGAAAAAGGGCTGGCCAAAAATACGATCGAGTCGTATCAGCGTGATTTAAAGAACTATAGCTTATATTTAACGAAGGTGGAAGAAGTAGAGGAACTGAACGCCGTATCAAGGGTGAATATCCTTCAATTTCTTGGCCATTTGAAAAGTCAGGGAAAGTCATCTAAAACCGTCGCCCGTCATGTAGCATCCATCCGGTCCTTTCATCAATTCCTTTTGAGGGAAAAGACGACGGAACAGGATCCGACGGTGCATATCGAGACGCCGAAGACTGAAAGGACACTACCAAAGATTTTAAGTATCGCTGAAGTGGAAGCCTTGCTTGAAGCCCCTGAAGAATCCACTCCGTTAGGGATGAGAGACAAGGCTATGCTTGAAATCCTATATGCGACCGGTATCAGGGTGAGCGAGCTCATCCAGCTTAAATTGGATGATGTCCATTTGACGATGGGGTTTGTCCGATGCATCGGAAAAGGGAATAAAGAGAGGATTATCCCGATCGGTCAGACGGCCATGAGTGTCCTTGAGAAATACTTAGGCGATGCACGGCTGAAATTACGAAGCCAGAAGCACCGAGATGATCATCTCTTTTTGAATCATCATGGTAAAGGTCTAACAAGACAAGGATTTTGGAAGAACCTGAAGGCTCTTGCCAAGAAAGCCAATATAGAGAAAGATTTGACGCCTCACACTCTTCGTCATTCATTTGCCACTCATTTATTGGAGAATGGGGCAGATCTCAGGGCGGTCCAGGAAATGCTCGGGCATGCAGATATTTCCACCACCCAAATTTATACACATGTAACGAAAACGCGATTAAAGGATGTCTATTCGCAATTCCATCCAAGAGCTTAATAGTATGAGGGGAGATTCCATAAAGAAATTACGATTCTTTAAGGGATCTCTCTTGTTTTTTTTGAATGGGAAAAGTAGAATATAGATGTCAGACTTCTGACGTTAAATCCTGTCGATTGCTATAAAGCAGATAAGGGTATGATACGATTGAAGATCGAAAATGTAACCGCTTTTTTAAAAAAGGATCATATATAGGAGGTTTGCTTGAATGAGTAATTATACATACAAACGGATTCACTTGATTGTAATGGATTCTGTCGGTATCGGGGAAGCACCCGATGCAGAACTATTCAACGATAAGGGATCGGATACCATTGGCCACATTGCTGAGCATATGAACGGGCTCAACATGCCGAATATGGGAAAACTCGGGCTTTCAAATATTAAAGAAGTGAAGGGTATTGAAAAGGCCGACAAGCCCCTTGCTTATTTCACAAAAATGCAGGAAGCATCTGTCGGGAAAGACACGATGACAGGTCACTGGGAAATCATGGGCCTTAATATCGATAAACCGTTCAAGACGTACCCGGATGGTTTTCCTGAAAAACTCATTCAAAGACTTGAAGCTGAAACGGGCAGGACGATCATTGGAAACAAGCCTGCGAGTGGAACTGAAATCATTGAAGAGTTAGGCAAAGAACATATGGAAACAGGGGCTCTGATTGTCTATACTTCAGCTGACCCTGTCTTACAGATCGCTGCTCATGAAGACATCATCCCGATTGAGGAACAGTATAAGATCTGTGAAATTGCCCGTGAAATCACGAAAGAAGAGGAATACCTGGTGGGACGGGTGATTGCCCGTCCATTCGTCGGGGAGCCGGGAGCGTTTAAACGCACATCCAATCGCCATGACTATGCGTTAAAACCCTTTGACCGTACCGTTATGAATGAATTGAAAGATTCCGGCTTTGATGTGATCGCCATTGGCAAAATATCAGACATTTATAATGGTGAAGGGGTGACCGAATCCATTCGGACGAAGCATAACATGCACGGAATGGATGGACTCGTTGAATCATTCGATCAAGACTTCACTGGCTTAAGCTTCCTGAATCTTGTTGACTTCGACGCGTTATATGGACATCGTCGCGATCCAGAAGGATATGGGAAGGCGTTGGAAGAATTTGATGCACGCCTGCCTGAAGTGTTCGAGAAAATGACAGAAGATGATCTTCTTATCATTACAGCCGATCACGGGAACGATCCTACCGCTCCAGGAACAGACCATACGAGGGAGTATGTTCCACTTCTCGTATATTCAAAGCGTTTTGATGGAGGGAAAGAACTTCCTGTATCTGAAACATTCGCAGATATCGGGGCAACAGTTGCAGATAACTTCAATGTGAACATGCCGAAGTTCGGCCAAAGCTTCTTGACGAAATTAAAATAAAAAATACGAGTAGGAGAGGGATGAAGCTGAACGAAAGGCTCATTTCCTCCTCTTTACGTTGAAAAGGAGTAAAGAAAATGAATTACGAAAATATCCAAAACGCAGCCAATCATTTGAAAAATCAATATACAGGACAGCCGAAGGTCGGATTGATCCTGGGATCCGGACTTGGTGTCCTTGCTGATGAAATCCAAAACTCGGTGAAAATCCCTTATAAGGAGATTCCGGACTTCCCCGTTTCAACGGTTGCCGGTCATGCCGGGCAATTAGTGTTTGGCCAATTAGCGGGGCAGGAAGTCGTAGCCATGCAAGGGCGCTTTCACTATTATGAGGGATATGGTTTTGATAAAGTGACATTCCCTGTTCGTGTAATGAAGGAACTTGGCGTCGAGGTATTGATTGTGACCAATGCAGCCGGTGGAGTGAATGAAAGCTTCCAGGCAGGGGATTTGATGCTGATTTCAGATCATATCAACAATATGGGCGGCAATCCTCTAATTGGAGCGAATGACTCCCGCTTGGGGCCAAGATTCCCTGATATGTCAGAAGCATATTGTAAAGATCTTCGTCAAAAAGCGAAAGCAATCGCAAAGACACTATCCATTGAAGTGCAGGAAGGTGTTTATGTAGGAAATACAGGCCCTACTTATGAAACGCCTGCTGAAGTTCGCCTTGCACGCACCCTTGGCGGTGATGCAGTCGGGATGTCAACGGTACCGGAAGTCATCGTGGCCCGTCATGCAGGAATTAAAGTACTGGGAATTTCATGTATTTCAAATATGGCTGCAGGAATTTTGGATCAGCCTCTTTCCCATGATGAAGTCATGGAAACGACGGAAATGGTCCGCGCCAATTTCCTTTCATATGTGAAAGAAATCGTGAAATCATTATAAAAACTGATTCAGAAAAATTGAAAAGAGTGGGTGACAACAATGAGAATGGTTGACTTAATAGAGAAGAAGCGTGAAGGAAAAGAGTTATCTACTGAAGAAATCAAATTCATCGTGGAAGGGTATACGGACGGAAGCATCCCTGATTACCAGGTGAGTGCCTTGACGATGGCCATTTTCTTTAAAGATATGAGTGATAGAGAAAGAGCGGACCTGACGATGGCCATGGTTGAATCAGGGGATCAGATTGATTTGTCCGCCATTGAAGGGATTAAAGTCGATAAGCACTCCACTGGTGGAGTAGGTGACACAACGACACTTGTACTTGGACCGCTTGTGGCATCTGTTGGTGTCCCAGTAGCGAAGATGAGTGGAAGAGGCCTTGGTCATACAGGAGGTACAATCGACAAGCTGGAATCCGTAGAAGGCTTCCACGTGGAAATTGAAAACGATGAGTTCATCCGTTTGGTGAACAAGAATAAACTTGCTGTCATCGGTCAAAGTGGCAACTTGACGCCTGCTGATAAAAAGTTGTACTCGTTGCGTGACGTAACGGCAACGGTCAACAGCATTCCGTTGATTGCAAGCTCGATCATGAGTAAAAAGATCGCAGCTGGTGCAGATGCCATCGTCCTTGACGTGAAAACGGGTGCTGGTGCCTTCATGAAGACACTTGATGATTCGAAGAACCTGGCTAAAGCAATGGTGAACATCGGGAACAACGTGGGAAGAAAAACGATGGCGGTCATTTCCGATATGAGCCAGCCCCTTGGATATGCCATCGGGAACGCCCTTGAGGTGAAGGAAGCGATCGATACATTAAAAGGGGAAGGTCCTGAAGATTTAACGGAACTGTGTCTGACTCTTGGAAGCCACATGGTATTACTGGCAGAGAAAGCTTCAACGTTAGAAGAAGCAAGAGCGTTATTACAACAAGCGATTGAAGACGGATCGGCTCTTGAGAATTTCAAGGTATTCCTTGAGTCACAAGGCGGAGATCCTTCTGTGGTGGATGAACCATCCAAGCTTCCTCAAGCAAAGTACAAGATCGAGCTTGAAGCGAAACACGATGGGTATGTTTCTGAAATCGTGGCCGATGCTGTCGGAACAGCTGCCATGTGGTTGGGAGCGGGCCGTGCAACAAAGGATTCTGTCATCGACCTGGCTGTTGGTCTTGAACTTCGTAAAAAGATCGGAGATGCCGTCAAAGCCGGTGAATCACTTGCTACCATTTACAGCAACGATGAAAACATCGACAACGTGAAAGAAAAATTATATGAAAGCATTAAAGTAACATCTGAACATGTGGAAGCACCTACATTGATTCATACTGAAATCACGGGTTGATATTTAGTTTTAACAAAGCCTTTGCCGAAGGGATATTCTCCTTTGGCAGGGGTTTTTTTGTTGGATTTAAATAGAGTGAGGGGATGTAATTTTCCATTTATTGTAATAAAGCGCGATTATTGAAGAAAATGACGCAATAATTCTAAAAATGACGCAATCGCCGATGAAAATGACGCAATAAAATTAAAAATGACGCAATCACCAATGAAAATGACGCAATTCATAAGAACGGTAGATTAAGTCCATATAATTGTGTAAAAAGAAAGAGTCATTTTATTCCTTCTTGTCAACACTGTT
>NZ_JAXBLY010000016.1:0-119604 GCF_033963925.1 Rossellomorea sp. YZS02
TTTTACTTTTTGTAAAATTTCACCGGCTTTTTCATTTCAGAGGAGGGTTTTGTCCCAGCCTCTTCATTCATTTATTTAAAGATTAAAGAGCACCAGAAAACGGAACTCTCACTTGCTTTATCTGAGCTTTCTTTTATTCCTTCTCATCCTCTTTTTTCTTTCCAATACTCGGCAAACGCACGGTCGTAATTTCCCGTCCTTCAAAGAAGTTTCCAATCCTCGTCATAAGGAACGTGATCAGAGTCGCAAAAATCACAATGCCGTAAAAACCGGCTCCAACCCCGATTCCCACTCCACCCACGTAGAAAATCATCGCTGCGGAAGTCAGTCCTTTCACGCGAAGGCCGTCCTTCAAGATCACCCCAGCACCTAAGAAACCGAGCCCTGATACAATCTGGGCTGCGAGTCGGAAGGGGTCCATCATTTTCCCACTGTCCGGTTGACTGAGCATTTCGGCACCTTCAATCGAGACGATGGTGATCAAGGTACAGGCTACCGACACGTACGTATACGTTTTTAAACCGGCTGGCTTATTCTTTGATGACCGGTCCCATCCGATGATGAAGCCTAATATCGCACTCACCACGATCCGGAAATAAATATCATGCTGCCAGAAGAAATCTGTTAATATATCCATGTAGTGCGCCATGACTCCATCCTCCTTAAATGAAAAAGAGACCTCGCCACAAAACGAATGCATCCTTTCTCCTCTACCAGGGGAAAAAATCATGCATGTCGCTTCATAGGTGATCTCTTCCTACCAAGCTTTACAAATATTTTGTTACTCCATTATATACGAATTCCCTTTTTATATCAATGTATAAAAATTCAGAAAATAAAAATCCATTCATACTTTGTAACAGAATCTTATTTAAAGAAATAGTTTTCACATAAAAAACAGAGACATTTCTCCACTTCTAAATGGAGTAAGTTTCACTGTCTTCCCTTATAAAAACGCAAATACATGATGAACATCTGTATGTATATGTAAACGTAGATGATTCCTAAACCTATGACGAATTCTTTTGGGACTTTAGACTTTTCCAAGGTATGGTCAATTCCTAGCCGAAACGCATATGAACTAGCTTTTCGCAAATGCCAGGGTGAGGTGACTATAACTGCTTTTTTCAGCCCTCTCTCTCGCATGATTTCTCGCGATTTTACCAAATTTTCATAAGTGCCTTTCGCTTTTGTTTCTCGTATGATTTGGCTACCATCCACGCCTGATTCCACTAAGGCTCTTGCCATGATTTCTGCCTCAACATGGTCATTTGCAACAGATGCACCCGAACAAATAACTACTTCAGCAATTCCAGTGTGATAGAGGTCTATTGCCTTATTAATTCGTTCTCGTAAAATCGGAGTCATTCTTCCATCCTTTTTTGCGGGATAACCAAGTACAATCATAGCATCCCTTTTTTGCCCGTGATTATAACCCGCTTTGTTAAAATGTTTACGAATAAATATTACCCCCACCATAAGACACAGAAAAACTAAGCATAAAATATACAAGCTTATCATTTAACTTATCTCCTCTGACATTCTCTCTATCAATCGGCCATCTGATGTATCACTGATCTCACCTCTGCCTACGTTTATATCCAATTATTTCAAAACCGAGCAGCTTACTCAAGAAAAACTTTAACGAAAAAAAGAAGCTTATCCTTATTCCGGACAAGCTCCCCGTTACTTGAACACCTTATACCAATACAAAGTGGTGTCTATATGCGGATTATAGGACTGCTTCATTGTGTCAACTCCACCTAGTATAAATCCTTGTTTCACATAAAACCTGCACGCTCCAAGATTATCATCTTGAGCCTCCAGAGACATTCCGATCAGATTTCTTTCTTGTGCCCACTCTTCCGCTTTCTTTAAGAGCAAGCTTCCGATTCCATGTCCTCTAACTTCTTTTTTTGCAGCGATATTTTCAATATAACAGAAGCGATTCCAATCCTTCACAATTCTAATTTGCCCGATGCATTGATTATTTTTATAAGCTAAAAATAGAGCTTTATTTTCATTATTTATATACTGGCTCCATTCAAGTTGATCATCCGGGAATCGAATTTCTTTGGGATCATCGAATAGTTTCTCTTCAAAAGACCATGTTCCCGACTGAAAACTCGGTACAACCTTACCAAACACAGTAAAATAATCATTTGTTTGATTGATATCCGCTATTAATTCCTCCTTTAATGGAGAAATAATGATTTCCTCTGTACTATTCATTTTGACACCCCCCATTTAACGGATGAAAGACTATTCCATAATCAAGAGCGTCTCATAAAATGAAGCTCACCCAGATTATTTGTGAAGCCCCATTTTTGATAGAACGGTATCATCTCTGGTCTGCAGTAAAGTTCGAAATGATTTATTTTCTTTAATGAGGGGTGCTGTATGATCTCATTCATCACTACTTCACCAATATGTTTTCCACGGTAAGATGCATGGACTATGACATCAAAAATAATGGCTTTATAAACGTAGTCGGTGAGTACTCGTGCAAAAGCAATTAATTCTTTATGTTGTGGCCCAACCAATGCTATAACAATGTCTGAATTCTGAAGCATAATTTGAATGTCAGTAAGTGTCCGTCCCTTCGTCCACCATTCCGTTTCATACATGACGTGTAATTCTTCGACTTGTTTACTATTGAGGCTCTCTACCCTTTCAAAGTCCAATATATTGGCCCCCTATGTATAGAATTCTATCCGGATCAAGAGGATCAAATCCCCTTCAACGCGTCCTTATACCTCTGATAATACGCTTCCACATTATTCAACAACAACAACTCCGTATACAAATACACCTTCATATTAAAATCATTAAAATCAATTGCAGTCAGTTCCTGTATTTTCTTAATCCGGTAATTCAACGTATTGGGATGGATGAACAGCTCATTGGCGGTCTGTTTCCCCTTCCCATCATTCGCAAGGTACACTTCAAGTGTTTTCAGGAGATCTGTCTGTTTTTTCACATCATTCTTGATCAATACGAGCAGATCATCGCTGTAATAATCCTTGGATGTGTTTTTTTCATAAAGGGTTGGCAAGTACCGGTAAATACCCAGATGAGCGAATTCCCGAGGCATGGATTCAGGACGCGGGCTGATGAAGTTAGCCGTTTCAATGACTTCAGACGCTTCCAGGAAGCTTTTTCTCATTTGGTATAACGTGGTGTATTCCTTCCCGATCCCGATCAGGAAGTTGTAGAATTCTTCTTCCCCTGTTTGTTCTTTCACCTTTTCCACGAGATCTCTCGCTAGTTCCAGGGAAGAAGACGGTGTGTCTGCTTTGCCGTAGAGAACGAGGATCACCTGGCATTCCGTCCGCAGTGAATAAATCTTTGAGTTGAAGCTTGATTCCTGGACGAGCTTCTCGAGTTGGTCGAGCATAGGCTTATAGTCTGACGATGCAATCGAATAAACCGCTACCGTGAACCTTTCCGGCAAGGTCAGCTTGACGAGGGATGCATCATGGCGGAGCTGACTTTCACTTCCGTACTCGTGCTGCAGGAGATGCCACAGTACTTCTTCTTTTCTATCCTTCTTGATATTGACCTTTGCGTACATATCATTGATCAGATTTCCAAGATGTGCTGAGATTTCTTCAAGGAACGCGAGCTCTTCGTTTTCCAAGAGACGGTTGGATTCCTGAACCCAGATGTATCCCATCGTGTTACCCAGGTACTTGGCGGCAATGACGACACGCTGGTGGAATCCTAACTCTTCCATCGCCTGCACCCGGATCGGATCCGTATGTTTCTCGAGTTGGTGGACGATGCCCTCTTTTTTCAGTCGGTCGATGATGAAGACCGGACATTTTTTCGTAAGGATCGTTTTTAGCTGTGTTTGATCGAACTTATTTGAAGAGGAACTGTATGAAATCAGTTCGAAATTTTTGTTTTCTATGATGACGGGATTGCCCAGTTTTGAGCTGATCAATTCCGTTGCTTTATGAATGTCTTCTGTTTGGAGGATGATATCAAGTGCTTCCATAGGAATCTTACCTTTCCACGAATGTTTGTGATTCCTATTATAGCGTTAAATCCCCCAATAAAAAATGAAAAGCTCCCCCGTGTCGGGAGAGCTTTTCATGTTCGATTTATTCTTCATCCATAAACGGATAGGTAATATCTGTTGTTGGCGCAAAGTTTTCTTTGATGATACGAGGACTGGTCCAGCGAATCATGTTGAAGATTGAGCCTGCTTTATCGTTTGTACCTGAACCGCGCGAACCGCCGAATGGTTGTTGGTTAATCACGGCACCTGTTGGTTTATCGTTGATGTAGAAGTTACCAGCTGCACCGGATAGGCGGCGTTCCAAGTGCATGATCGCTTCACGGTCCTGTGCGAAGATCGCACCCGTTAAGGCATACATAGAAGCTGTATCCACTGAAGTCAGTGTTTCTTCTAATTGATCGTTTTCATATACATAGATCGTTAAGACAGGTCCGAAAATTTCTTCGGTCATCGTTTTGAAGTTTGGATTCGTTGTGACGATGACAGTCGGTTGTACGAAGTATCCAACAGAATCATCATACGTACCACCGGCAATGATTTCAGCTTCTTCAGAATCAGCCGCATAGTCGATGTAGCTTGTGATGGAATCAAAGGCAGGTTTATCAATGACCGCACCCATGAAGTTCCTGAAGTCTCTAACATCCCCAACTTTAAGCTTAGCCGTTTCTTCCACGACACCATTTTTCACTTCTTCCCACATGCTTGCTGGGATGTAGGCACGTGAAGCTGCTGAACATTTTTGACCTTGGTATTCGAATGCACCACGAACAAGTGCAGCGACTACTTTGTCTGCTTGAGCCGTTTCGTGAGCGAAGACAAAGTCTTTACCGCCTGTTTCCCCAACTAAACGAGGATACGATTTGTAGTTTGTGATGTTTTCTCCTACTGTTTTCCAGATCGTCTGGAACACGCTTGTTGATCCAGTGAAGTGGAATCCTGACATGCGTGGATCCGTTAATACAACTTCTGATACTTGTGAACCGCGTGAAGGAACAAAGTTGATAACGCCTTTAGGCAGTCCAGCTTCTTCCAGGATACGCATGAAGTAGTAGTTTGATAGTAAAGCCGTTGTGGCTGGTTTCCACACAACTACGTTCCCCATGATCGCAGGAGCTGATGGCAGGTTACCACCGATCGCTGTGAAGTTAAATGGAGAGATTGCCAGTACGAAACCGTCTAATGCACGGTACTCCAGGCGATTCCAGATGTTTTTCATGCTGTCCGGCTGCATTTGATAGATTTGGTTTGCATAATCCACGCCAAAGCGTAAGAAATCGGCTAATTCTTGCGCCGCATCGATTTCCGTTTGATAAGCTGTTTTGGATTGACCTAACATCGTAGCTGCATTGATGACGTCACGGTATGGACCAGAAATCAAATCAGCCGCTTTCAGGAAGATGGATGCTCTGTGCTGCCATGGCATATTGGACCAAGATTCTTTCGCATCCATTGCCGCTTCCACTGCATCGCGAAGCTCTTTTTCACCTGCTTGTGAATAGGTAGCCAACACATGTTTGTGATCATGTGGCATGACCACTTGCTTCACTGTATCTGTTTTAATTTTCTCGCCATTGATGATGACCGGGATCTCAACCTCAATACCAGCTTGGCGCTCTAATTCAGCTTTTAACGTTTCTCTTTCTTTCGTACCTGGGGCATATGTATTACCAGGCTCATTTGTAGGTTTTGGGATGTTGTAAATTCCGTTACTCATTCTCTTCACGTTCCTTTCTGATTTCATTCTGTCTGGATGTTACTTGCTGAAGATTCCTTTTAATGCGAATGCGATGTTTGCCGGCCGTTCCGCCAGACGTCGCATGAAATACCCGAACCAGTCCTCGCCATATGGCAGGTAAATGCGGACGGTATATCCTTTTTTCAGTAACTCGGACTGCAGTTGGTTCCGCATGCCGTAAAGCATTTGGAATTCGAAGCGGTCATTCGGAATATTGTGTTCTTTCACTAATCCGATGGTGTAATTGATGATCGCTTCATCATGGCTTGCGATCGCTGTATAATGGCCGTTCAAGAGCTGTTTCTTGATGAGATGCTTCAGATTCTCATCCACCTTCTTCTTCTCCTGGAACGCCACTTTACCCGATTCATTATATGCACCCTTCACAAGCCTCAAATAAGGGGAACACTGATTGAGGTCATCCACATCCTTCTCTGAAACATAAAGATAGGATTGGATCACCGTCCCCACATTGTCGTACTTTTGACAGAGCTTCTTGTAAACGTCAAGGATGGCATGGCACCTCGAGGAATCCTCCATATCGAGAGTGACCGTGATTCCGCTTTCTTTTGCCTTCGACAGAATCAACTCCATACTTTCCATGACAAGATCTTGACTGATATCCAATCCCAGGGAAGTCAGCTTCACAGAGATCTCAGTCTCCAACCCATGATAGGCAATGGCACTGATACTCTCGATACATCGTTGGACATTCTCCCGCACCACTTCTGTGGAATCGACGAACTCACCTAGATGATCGACTGTTACCTGGAATCCCTCTTCGTTCAATTGCGTAATCAATGGAATCGCCTGTGCAAAGGTTTCTCCCCCCACAAGATTGTTAGCCCCAAATTTCGATCCCCACCGTTTAGCCATTTTATCCAATGCCTTATTGTGCGAAAGAAACAGGAAAAAACGTTTACTGATTGCTTCCATGATTACAACACCTCCTTATAGTGACTGTTACCTCAAGACTGGAGTGATTAAACGAAGAAATGTAAATCTTAAGAAAATTATAGCTGGAAAAGAGGTTCGGAAACAACGTGCTCGGGACACAAATATTTGTGGGTGGAGTTATGGTGGGAGCACAAAAGGGGGTCGTGGAGAGGTGACATAACGAATACTTGGTAATGAAGGTTCTGTATTTTTCTCTAATATATTTGTTGTAAATAAATCCCTAAAGTGTATAATTACACTATAAGGATTCATTTACAATAAAGTAAAAACAAGGAGGATGACCTTGACAGAAAAAAGATTTTCTTGGTTAAGCTATGCATCTATCGGGTTAGGAACACTGTTGATTTCTCACCCTTTGTTAACGAATTTCTTTCCGAACTATTTTATGGGTTTACAGTACACCGGTATCACATTAACGGTGCTATTCAGTGTTTTAGCTTTTAAGAAAAAGAATGAGAAGAAATTATTGGCTATAATAGGGTTTTCACTAGCCATGATGATGTTGGTGTTCGTTGGTGTCCTTCTGTATATACCTTTTCATAAACAGAGTCCAATGTAAGTATGGTTATACACCCTATTATGTATGGAGTGACTTAAATGAATAAAAAACGGATGATTACAATAATCATGAGTCTTATATTTTCTTTTCTTCTGTTATCACTCTACTCTTTATTTAACGGAATTCCTTTCGGTAGGTATATCGCAAAAGCAAAAATCAAAGATTATGTGGAGCAAGTATATAGCTTAAAAGAAGGTATTCCCAAACCACAATTCAACTTCAAAAATTCCACCTACGATGTGTACCTTCCTCAATTGGAAAGCCAATTTTCCTATGATCTTTCACATAATCTAATTATTGATGAGAAACTGGTGGAGGAGAAGAATAATGAGTTCCAAATTGATTACAGCAAGTTGAAACATTCATATGGAGACACTATTGAGTTGCCCGACGCATGCTTGTTCAGCTCGGTTTCAGCTGATGGAGAATATTCCAAGAATATCCCAATGTATCAAAAAATCTATCTTTTAGGGATTATCAACCGCGATAAGATTGATTCAGAGGAGAGTTCTAACATGCCTGCAAAACTTACTAATGAAATAATAGAAGGGATTGGGGAACATTACAACATTACATCTCTTCAAGTCATTTACACTGATTTAAACGGTCAATACGAAATCACATTAGACAGCAAGAAACCTATTTCATATAAGGCATTGAGTAAGAATACATCAAAGATGGAGCAAATTGGTGAAGTAGATAAAGAATTGATCCGTGAACTGAATGATCATTAAAGGTTCAAAGAAGCACCTGTTCTTTTTTAACGTGATTTCGCAGTCGGGAGCATTTTTTTCAATAATCAATAAGGGGCCGGAGGGTGGCGGATTCAGCTCTCCTTTCTCATTCGATTGTCCGAAAGTAGCGCAAGATTTGTTACCATATTTAACCAAATGACGCAATTATCCGGAAAATGACGCAATAAATAAAAAAACGACGCAATTATCCGGAAAATGACGCAATCACCCCTGTAAATGACGCAATTAAGCAAAAGACAGTCCTGCTTTATTGGGTCTGGGAACGGTACGCCTCTACCTTTTCCTTTTTGACCGTCCCCGGTTTGCATTTCAAGAACCATTTTAATCCTCTACCTGCACTTACTCATTATTAGTAGTAAGGTTTTCTAACTTATTAATGGTGTGATCAATTTCATTTTTAGATTCTGTAACGATTCTTTGTAAGTCATCTGATATCCGATTAACTTTCAGGAGTTCATTTGTAATATTCTCAATGTTGGCATTAACCTCTTTAATGGCTTCATCCGCATTCACAGAAAGCTTTCTGACTTCCTGGGCGACTACGTTGAATCCCCTTCCGTGTTCACCCGCTCTGGCTGCTTCAATCGCGGCATTTAAAGCAAGAAGGTTGGTTTGAGAAGAAATATTTTTTATCGATTTTGATGTTTCATCAATTCGATTAATTTGCTCTCTTAAAGACTCTAATGCTTCTACTTTTTCATTGGAATTGGCCATAACTGATTGAACTAGATTTTTCGGCATGCTCTTTAATTGGGAAATGATCTCTACCGTGGTATTTTCCCTTTTTGTAATGTCTGTGGCAATCTTCAGTACGGCATGGACAGAACCATGTCCATCTAAAATCGGAATATATGTTGCTTCCAGCCAAAGTTTATTTCCATGTTTATCGACTCTTTCAATTTTCTCTTGAGACTTTTTCCCACTCCGAAGATTGTCCCATAACTCAGTATATTCCTTGCTTTGGCTATATTCTATCGTGCAGAACTGTTTGTGATCCATCCCTTGCATTTCCTTCACACTGTAGTTCATCGCATCAGCGAAGTGATCATTTACCCAAATAACCTTTCTGTCTAAAGAGAATTCAATCATCGCCAAATTTGTTTCAAGAGCTAATAAAACATCCTTTATATCTAACACTTGGGTGCTAGTCTTACTAGTTAATTGGTTCATATACATATCCCTTTCATTTATAGCTTTTCGTTTTAAAAATAAAAAAAGCCAATTAAACAATAAAGTTCAATTAGCCGGTTGCGCTAGTTGCTCCCCGATTATCCAAGCGCCCAAATACAGATAATCATTCATAGCATCTAAATTTATATATTTGCTATATCGGCAGTTTCTAAGATATGTTTAGATTGAGCGATCAACTTGGGTCCGGCTAATAATCAGCTACTTACCTTTCTCTTTATGTTTTCAACTATATCTTTAACGGTCACATTCTCAGTACTTATATATTCCCCAAAATCGTTTTCAGAATAAGCCTTCAAGCACTTATCCGTTTGTTGAAAACACCAATTTCCTTCTTCTTCTCCACGCTCTCGCAACCTCTTATAGATCGTCTCCTTGTCTGCTGTTAAACAGAAGTGGTAAGTGTGTGGATCTAAACGTTTGAATCCATTATAAATATAGTCATAGTATTCGAGTTTCCTAATCGTCATAGGGACAATCAAGTTCACATGATACCTGGAGATGAGCTCTCCTGCCATCTTAACCGTCAACTCTTTCCATAGTTGTAAATCTTGAAAATCCCCTGTTTGAGATTCACGCTGTTTTATTTCTTGGGGCAATACATTCCTTAACATGTACCCGACTTCTTCAGGATCAAATAACATGCTGTTTTCAACGACTTTCAGGAGTTCATCAGAGATAGTGGTCTTCCCGACTCCGAACGCCCCGTTTATCATGATGATCATGATTATTTCAACTCCAATCTCAATCTACTTTATCGTTTTTCCAATTTACCAACCGAAATACATTTTCCGACAAACCCCATTCCAATAAGGTGAGGCATCCACCGATGACTATTTCGTTTCATTCATCACGTTTGTTAAAGAATAAACCCATTCTCCCCTTCAAAACGTCCAATACTTCTTCCGGCACTACTCTTATACTGATATCCTCACCAAGGAACATGATCCAATTGGCCGTTTCCTTTACTTCTTCGCGTTTAGTCACATCAATAAAAGTCTTTAGAACCCCAGTACTGTGGTATGGATTCGTATAAGAAAGGGAAACGTTTTTAGGATGATATTTTTTGAATTGAGCAATCGCTTTCGGACCAAGTTCAATGACTAGGTTGATGACTTCTTCCTGCTTTTTCAGTTTATCCAGGATCTCTTGTTCACTCTTCCTTTTTCGATTGGGATACGGCTCTACATCGGTAAGGTGGTCGACTGAAAAGATCTGTTTCTTTTCATCATCCAAATTGAACCCTTCAATATGCCAATGACTCTTTTCCCGATAGAGTTGCAGGAGATAAATAGGATGGGGTTTTTTGACCTTCTCTTCTATTGTAATCAATAAATATCTATCCAACAGGAAGGTTTGAATCAGTTTATCCAACATGGGATGGGGGAGGTCGGAAAGATCAAGAATATCAGGATTATAGGGATTGGTCCCTTCAAAGAGCAGGATCTGATTTAACAGAACGAGGGTATCTTGTTGTTGTTCGGAAATGAGGCTGAGGAGTTTCTCTGCCAGGGATTGGCGACTCTTCAGATAGGGAAGCTGGAGATTTCTTGTCGCCATAAAGGCAATAAATAGAGCTTTCACCTCATTATCGGTAAAACGGACCTCGGGCAGAACAGAGTTGTGCATGACAAAATAACCACCGTCCCGGCCAACTTCAGAAACGAGTGGCATCCCCATGGACTCAATCTCCCTGATATCCCTCATCGCCGTCGACCGCGAAATGTCAAACTCACGCATGATTTCAGAAATCGTAAAGTGGGCACGATTATTAATGTAACGCATGATCACGTTAATCCGTTCAACTTTTTTCATGGGGACCTCCTAAACAGTATCACTTTTTGACACAATTTAACGTTAGTATATACATATCAAGTGTTGAAGACAACAAATTTATGAAAAGGCAGGTTTTGACGATGTCAAATTATCAGTTAGAAGAAAAAGACTCCTTCACCGTTGTGGGTGTGGGAACCGAATTGACGAGCCATTACACGGATATGACAGGCTTGAACAGGGAAAAGGCCGATTTTTGGAAAGAAATAAGTGAAAATGGAATACTGCAAAAGCTACAATCCATCGCTTCCAACGACTACATTTTCGCCGTGAATGAAGCGATAAATGGAAAGATGATGCATCATGGCGGGGTCATGGCCGAAGCATCGGCCGCACCGGAAGAAGCCAAAGCCATTCAGTTTCCCAAGGGAACCTATTTGGTTGTAAAAGGAGAAGGAAATACGGCAGAGGAACTGGATCATACGGTTTCCGGCATTGCATTCGGACGTGTTCTTTCGGAAGCAAAGGACTTTGCCTATGTCGGAGGGCCGAATACAGTGGTTGAAATGGGGCAGCGAAACGGAATGGTATATGGAGAAATGTGGATTCCTGTTGTGAAGAAATAAAGAAAGCAAGGAGAAATGAACATGCCTTATACGGTAGATTTTAAAAATGTGTCTACGATTGGTTTAGAATCATCGCCTGTAGCAGAAGCACTAGCTGGTTTACGTGCTCATGAAGCCCGTTATTTTATGAACAAATATAAACATGCGTTTACCGTTGTACCGGCCAGCGAAAGCCGGGAGACTCTTGATTATTTGAACAGAATATTAAAAGAAGAACGTGAAATTGTATTTGCGGCCAAGGCCTTGGAAACATCGCGCTTTCAAGTGGAAAACATACAGTTCACTTACGTCTTTTATGAGGATGGTCTTACGGTCAATGCTATGTATACCGTTGATGATCCAAAGAAAAGGGCAGTTGGGTTTAAGCTTTCTGAAGGAATGGAGATACCAAAGGAGCTGGAGGAAAAGTTTAAATTTGCGAGGCAGAAGTCTAAACTGGCCGGCACCATTCGGGGATCTTATTTTGTGATTAAGGGAGAGTATTAGAATCAATCATTGTAACAAAGGGGACCAGAGTACCTGTCCCCTTTGTTCATTGCCATTCTACTATTGATTTTGATATTAGGAATACAAAGATGCGGTTCATGGTACTCTTTTCACTTACCCTTTATCGAAGAACCAGCAAAACTAAAATAAGCGGAGATTTTCCGGTTATATTCAAAATGGAACTTGTTTTCGGGGTACACAAGCGGAGGTTTTCCGCTTAAGCCCAGAATAACCACCCACATTTGTATTTTTTGAGTTGATAGGCGGAATATTTCCGTCTATTTCAGCGTTTTTTAATAGTAATGACAAATTAAGCGGAATTTTTCCGTCTATTGATCAGCTCTCGTGCTTAACCTGATCTCCCAACCGAACCAAGATGCTGGAATCAGCAAAATGAGTAATCAAAACGGCTTCCCCCTCTTTTCTACATGTACAATTCCCTCACGACTCCTTTTTCATTTTCCCTTCTGATATAATTAGTAGATAATTCAGACAGTAGGAGTAGATACCATGAACATACGAAAGGTAACACAAGAAGATGAACCTGTTCTTAAAGAATGGTTAAACCATCCAGAGGACTGTATGCTTGTCACTGGTAGGCAAACCTATTCACCGGATATGTTCCATAGCTGGTACGAAGCACATGATCAATTCGGATATATATTTGAAGATGACTCAAAAGCCGTTGCCTATGGGGAGATATGGGTGGACGCGGAAGAAGAAGATCTGGAACTTGCCCATTTGGTTGTTGCACCTTCTTTACGAAATAAAGGCATAGGTAAGCGATTGATTCAAGAACTTCTTGAATTATGCAAAGATTATCCTTATGAATGGGTGTATATGAGAATAAAGCCTGGAAATCTACAAGCAATTCAATGCTATAAGGGAGCTGAATTTGTGGAAGATCCCAGTCTGCGATTGTCTTTTAATAGTAGATGGGTGTGGATGAGAAAGAAGAACAGAGTCTCCTTTTGATTAATGGATGAGCAATGGTTTTCACCACAACCATTGCCTAATCATCGTTCATCCTACTTTACTAGAGTCCCCGCTAACTCATGTTCTCTTCCTTCAATTAAAAGCCTAACAAATTTAAGTTTCTAAATTATGGGATTTAACTCCACTCACTCCCCCACTATCGGCAGCACCGTCGAATCCTTAATCTCCCTTAAAGCCAAACTTGTCTGAATCTTCGTGATCCCCATCTCATTCAACCTTCTGATAAAAAGCTCCAATCCCTTCCGATCCTTACATGCCACTTTCAGAAGATAATCATATTCCCCGGTCAAACAATGACATTCCAGGACTTCCTCCATCGATTCGAGCGTCCCTTCCACTGCTTCAAGCTTTTCTGTCCGGTGCTCATTCGTACTCATAAACACGAAGCATAGTAAGTCAAATCCCAGTTTTTCATGGTTCAGGATGGCTACCTGTTTCTTGATATATCCTTCCGTCTCGAGCCGCTTGATTCGTGCATGAACAGCCGGTGCCGATAAATTGACTCTTTTTGATAATTCAAGATTGCTCAACTGCCCGTCCTTTTGCAGCAAATCCAAAAGCTGAAGATCCATTTGGTCCAAGACCCTGCTTACAATCGATTCCATGATTCAACCACCCTTTTCAATTGTTCCAAAAACCACTTATAAAATGATACATAAATGAATTTTAATAATCTAACAATCTATCAGACTTTCAATTATTTCGTTTTATCATCATTATACAATATGTTCTTTTGTAAATCGGATAAAATGTTAAAATTATTCTTATAGTAAATGTCATTGTGCACAGTGGCTCTGTGAAAAGGGGCTAAAATGACGTGAAATATCATTATCTATTGTTACTGACCAGTCTTCTCTGGGGAGGCAATTTCATCGTAGGGAAAACGCTTGTAGAGCATGCATCCCCGGGAACGTTGACGATATTAAGATGGGCCATCGCCATCGTCTGCCTGTTCCCGATTGTTTGGTGGAAGGAAAAGAAGCTCGTTCCACCCGTACGATCCATTCTGCCATTATGTTTAATGGGGCTGACAGGGGTGGCCCTCTTTCAGGCACTTCAATTCATGGCACTTGAGAAGACCTCTGCCACCAATGTTGGACTGATTTCCACGTTAAATATGTTTTCAATCGCAGGAATTTCTTTTATTTTTCTGAAGGAAAAGATGAACGCCTTTCAACTGTCATCCATGTTCTTATCACTCTTTGGCGTGCTCCTTGTCCTGTCGAAAGGAAACATGGAAATGATTTATTCCATGCAGTTTAATGATGGGGATTTGTATATGCTCGCTGCCGTTGTCATGTGGGGTTTCTATTCCGTTTGCAGCAAGTGGGCGATGAAAAGCGTCACTCCAATGATGTCGATTCTTTATTCAGGAGTGTTCGGACTTCTTATCCTGCTGCCTTTCAATCTTCATGATTTCCGTGTGACCAATGTCGATGCTTCCTTCGTGCAGTCAATCCTGTATACCGGTGTTATTTCCACGGTTGTCTGCATGGTGCTTTGGAATGTCGGGGTGAATAGGCTCGGGCCTAGTATATCAGGGTTGTTCTTGAACTTTAATCCTGTGTTCACAGCTTTGTTGGCGTTCTTCTTTTTAGGAGAAAAGATGAATAGTCTTCAGGCTGTTGGGAGTATGATTGTTCTGGCGGGATGTGTGTTGTTTTCGTTATGGAAGACGAAGCCTCGGATGTTGAGGAAAGTTCCATCAGGCGCCCTGTCCAACGAGCCTGTAAAGACTTCATAAAAAGAAGCAGAGCCAGTTATGAATTGGCACTGCTTCTTTTTTTAGATTGCTCTCTTCCTATAAGCCTCTTTATCAATCCCGCAAACAACAAGTTAAGTGCCAATACAAAACAATAGAATCCATAAGAATACACAATCTTCCACTCCTTATATTGAAAGACATTGAAGAATTTCTCCGAAGTCCATTCAAGTAACACAAGGACAAAAGCGTATAAAACTATAGAGACGATTTTGTTGGGATTATATTTCTGATAGAAGTGAATATACAGAATGACGGGGATAGGATATACGAGAATCTGTAATACAGAATCAAATAGTTCTCCATGGCCATAATCAAGTGTGTCATACAAATCCAGTGGTGGTTCAGCCAGCATACGATCCCCAACGGTGGAAAATAGTATATTAAAAACAAATAATGCGATTATTTTAGTTTGCAGTAATTGCGGATCCAAATGATGCACAATAACGAAGATACAAATGCACAAGACCATGATCAACAATACAAAAATCTCATTTTGATCAAACGTTTTGGGTAAAAGAGGCTCTAACAGATTTAGTATATTATTCAATAAAACCGATCTCCTTCCTCAAAATAGAGGAAAAACGATTCATAAAGATAAATGCCAACAGAACAATTCCAACAGAAATGCTCACATCGATGATCGGATACCAGCCCGAAGCTCCGGATAGTAACGTTCCTTCTTTTAATAATACATATTTCCCTACTACATCAATCCCAACCCAGCACATGGCAATGGCCAACCTGTATATCGTTGGAATCCCAGAACAGAACAAATAAACCACCCACGTTAACAAAAGAGGCAATAGTAGACCAAAATGAAGATTGCTCACGATTCTCGGAATCCACTCCTCTTTAATGGAAAGCCGATCATATGCAGAAAAAATCTTAAAATTGATATGTTGGCATAAAAAGGAGTTAAACAATGTGCATACCACTGTCTCAGTCGTCCCCAGCCGTTTCAATAACCCTTTTGCAGATAAAAGCAACATAAGTGAAAATAAAGCCGTGAATAGTAGCAACATCTTCTTTCACCCCTTTATGAGTCAGCGTTCCCATTTTCCCGAAATCATACTCAACCGACAAAAACAAAAAGCCCCTTGCATCGACTATGACGGCAAGGGGCAATAAATCGGATGTTCCAGATCGAAACGAATCTATCTGAATTCAAACCGGTTCCTCCAAACAAAATAGCGCCCTTTAGGACGCCAAATTCGTTTCAGTTTATTACTGAACTAACTCCTTCTTACATACAACACCCTATACCCACCATCATCTTCCTCCATCGAAATCCCGCGCCAGCCTTCATCCAATAACGCCTGCTGTCCCTCGACATCCCCCATCGGAACTCTGGCAATCTCTGAAATCTCGCCACCGCTTCCCTCTCCGTCAAGGCGCTTAATGAATACATAGCGCAATTGATCGACGTACTTGATCTTAAGGGCAGCAATTTCCATTCCCTGCTTGAACTTATCTTTTAAACTGGGAATATTAAAGGGAGCGACGGTGCACGCCACATAGGTGAACCCTTGATCCAGCTTCGCCTGCTCTTGCATGATCAAATGGGCCAGTGTTTGCTGAAGGCGGTTGCCTCTGTAATCCGGGTGTACGTTCGAAATTTCCTGATAGATGACCTGTGCCAGTTCTTCTGCCTCGAGTCCAACATCCAGCCCCAGATGCTCTTCGTCAATAGGCGGGATCAATAATGCTCTGAATGCGATTAATCCCATCTCTGTAAAGGCTCCGATCATCAGTCCGTTTCCGGTTAAGATATAATCCAATTCCTCATACGTCAGGGGCTGCAGGTTCTTTTTTTCTGTTAATGTCTCCACTACAATCCCCTGCAGCTGCTGTACTTGACTTATATCCTCTTTACTTAACAAACGAACAGTGTATGATTCACTGTCAATAAACCCTTCAAATAGATTATCCATGATTCTATGCTCCTTACTCTACGATACTCTTAAACTCAGTCAACTCTTCCAGAATATCTTTATCTACGTTAACACCGAGGCCCGCTTTGTCCGACAGTCGGATAAATGGGATGTCATAATGCAGATCTCCGATGTCCTTCGAAAACTTAATCGGTCCCGTCAATTCTACACTAGTGATGACCCTTTTGGAAAAAGCCACATGGAAGCCGGCTGCTGACGCGATCGAGGATTCGACCATCGAACCGACCTGGCATTCCATCCCTGCCATCTCAGCCATGTGGGCAAGTTTCACTGCCGGATAGATCCCTCCGCTCTTCATCAATTTAATGTTCACTTTATCCGCTGCCTGCTTCCCGATGATTTCACGCATGTCACGTACGCCTTTCAGCCCTTCATCGATCATAAGGGGGATATCTGTCTTCGATTTAATCCGGACCATCCCATCTACATCATCTGCCAAAACGGGCTGCTCCAGCCAATCAATGTTCAGGGCTTGAAGATGCCGCAGAGCCTTCAACGTCTGACTGCTGTTCTTCCAGCCCTGATTCACATCCACCCGGATCGGCACGTCCAATCCGACACGTTCCCTGACCTTCCGTATTCGTTTAATGTCCTGGTAGACATCGGTTCCAACCTTCATTTTAAACGATTCAAAACCTTTCTCGATCATACCGGCTGCTTCTTTTGCCATCGTATCCGGGTCTGTTATGCTCAGGACATGGGTGATCTGGAATTCGTCATGATACCGGCCGCCGAGCAGCTGATAAACGGGTTGACTCACTTTTTTTCCGATGACATCATAGCAAGCAATATCGATGGCCGCCTTGGCCGTAGGGGCATTGTAAATGGCTTGATCCATCAGCTCATGGATTTTTTCAATATGAAACGGATTCTCCCCTATCAGTTTCGGTGCTAGGGTGTGCTGAAGTACCTGAAATGTGCTTTCCCACGTTTCCCCTGTCACATGTTCATCCGCCACCGCTTCACCGTATCCAATGATTCCTTCGTCCGTCTCCATTTCCAAAATGATTGAAGGCATATCCTCATAGGTATGGTAACTGATGATAAAAGGCTGTTTCAGTGGTAATCGAATGGCATACAGATTGATTTTTTTGATGATCATATCTAAGCACTCCTTTAAAATTTACCAAATTTCATTTCTTATTGGTATAATGTCGTTATATAGTCGTTAATTCAGAGAGGAGATTGTCATGAAAACGAAAATCGCCCTGATCGGGTCCAGGGAGTTCATACAACGTGTCGAAACGTCCATTCCTTATAACTTGAACAATATTGAACTGGTCCCCTATATTTACGTTGAGCCCCAGGAAGCAAGCTTGCATATTAAAAACCTGACACCTTGTGATGCCGTATTGTTTTCCGGAGCACTGCCTTACTTTTTTTCCAAACAAGAATGCAGCACACTATCCGTCCCGGTCCTTTACCTGGAACAGGATGAAACGGCCCTTGTGACATCACTGCTTTATATCCTTCACCATCATGGGATTGAACCGGACCGCGTGTCCATCGACTTAATGGATCTTTCTTTCATCGATCACGCCCAGTCAGACTTACACCTCAAGAATCCGCCACGATATGCGATGGATTATAAAGAGCGCCTGCCCCACCACTTTCACATCGATGACTTTACAGATTTCCACCGGCAATTATTTCATGGTGGTCAAACAGATATGGCCTTAACGAGCATCCATGCTGTTTATGACCGGCTTGTCGAATTGCACATCCCTTGCATGAGAATGATCGACCCTGCCAAGTCACTTATACGGACCATTCATGAAGCTCATGCCCAATCCCTTCTTGCGAAACGAAAAGCGGCCACGATCGCTGCTGCCCGTCTTTCCTTTCAAGAATGGGATGGTGAACTTGAACTTCTTCATGAGCTTAGCCGCTTGATGAACGGGACCCTTCAAAAAAATGAGGACGATGCTTCCTACACGATCTACAGCAACAGGGGAAGCATTGAACATTTCATGGAAAGCACCGACTTCCATTCCCTGTTTCAGCTTGAACACCCCGTGCTTGGAGGCTTCGGATACGGTCCCACGGCAGCGGAGGCAGAAGCTAACGCACAGACCGCGTTGGCATTTGCCCAAAAGGTTGATGCTGATGGCTGCGCCTTTATCCTAAATGAAGAAAAAGAGTTATCTGGACCTTATCCTGATAAAAGCAAGAAACAGCATCTGAAGAATGATACTCCCGACATGCTGTCCCTTGCCAAACAATTAAAGTTAAGTCCAGCGAACTTATCCAAACTCGTTCAATTCCACAAATCCCGTTCGGCCCGTGATTTTACAGCAGCAGAGCTTTCTGACTATATGCAAATCACACGGCGCTCCACGGAACGGATCTTGAAGAAACTGGTGGACAACGGTTCGGCCAAGATCATTGGAGAAGAAATGACCTATGCACAAGGAAGGCCACGTGCGGTTTATGAACTGACCTTCCCCATCCATTGACCGGTTCAGGAGGAAAGGGTGGCATCCTCCTGCTCCATTGCCTTCATTTCGGTTTCAGTCAGTTTGGTGATACTGAAGCCAGTGAAGGCATAGATGATGGAAATGATCGGCACGATGAAATTCAACACCGCATATGGAGCATACTCAAATGCATGGACGCCGAGCGTTCCTAAAATAAAGACGCCGCATGTATTCCATGGGATAAAGACGGATGTCAACGTCCCTCCATCTTCAAGGGCACGGGACAGATTCTTTGAATGCAGCCCTTTTTCCTTGTAGGCATTCGCATACATCCTTGAAGGCACCACAACTGAAATATACTGCTCAGAGCATGATGCATTTGTGGCAAAACAAGACACTACAGTGGAAGCAACCAAGCCTTTCGCTGTTTTTGTCACCTTAAGGATCTGGTTGACGATGGCTTGAAGCATGCCTGTGTGCTCAAGGATCCCCCCGAAGGTCATCGCTACGATCGTCATGGAGACCGTGTACATCATGGAATCGAGACCTCCACGAGAAAACAGATCATCCACCATCGTATTGCCCGTTTCGATCACGTAACCGCTTTGAAGAGCAGACACAGCATCCGCAAACGAATCATGCTGAATGAATACCTGAGCTCCAAACCCAAGAATAATCCCCACGATAAGAGCCGGGATGGCAGGCACTTTCTTCGCAACGAGCACAATGACAAGCAGCGGAACGATCAGTAAAAATGGTGACAGGATAAAGCTATCCTGCAGAACACCGATCGTTTTTTCGATGTCCTCCGTATTGACCCCGCTTTTTCCAAAGTTCCTTCCTAAATATGCATATACAGCCAGGGCAATTACAAATCCTGGAATGGTCGTGTAAAGCATATGGCGGATATGTACAAAAAGATCCGTGTTGGTCAGCCCCGAAGCCAGGTTCGTTGTATCTGACAGCGGCGACATCTTATCACCGAAATAAGCCCCGGAGATAATGGCCCCCGCAATCATCGGAGCCGGAATCCCCATACTAATGCCGATTCCCATGCCCGCAACACCGATAGTCCCCATCGTTGACCAGGAACTTCCGATTGCCAGCGACACAACGGCACAGATGACGCTAATCGATAAAAGGAAAAGCGAAGGTGTGATCATCTTCAGACCATAATAGATCATCGTCGCCACGATTCCACCGCCGATCCACGCTCCGATTGTCAATCCCACCAGCATAATGATGATGACGGCAGGTAGAGCAAGACGGATCCCCTTATACATCGCCTCCTCTATATCCTTCCACTTGTACCCCGCAAACCAGGCCACAAGTGCAGCCGTGACTGTGCCGATGATCAGAGGAATGTGCGGCCCCTGCTCCAATACGACAATGGTAATGGCCATTACAGTAATCATGACAAGCAATGGTATGATTGCCAGCCAAAACGACATTTCTTTCTTCATCCAAATTCCCCCTTGATACCCCTTTGTTTTTTGACTATTCCTAATTGTCGTTAAATAGTCGCTATATGAGTATCATAAGGGCAGAAGCCGAAGTCGTCAATCCGTTTTTGGTACCGTTCACAATCAGCTTTATGCCTTCTTTAATGTCTCCGCTAGTATTTTTGCCGCTTGATTCAGCGCTGAAACATTGAATGTCATGTCCGGATGATGCAGCCCGGGAGTCAAATCCGCCCCAACCCCGATCATCGCCGCCTTCACTTCCGGATGCTTGATCGTGTAGAAATGAAAATCATCACTGCCCGATGTAATGACCGGAGGTGCCAATGTTTCTTCACCCGCGATGGATGTAATTACTTCTCTCGCGATGGACTCGGCATCTTTCGACACTTCCGCCCCGGGTGTATAGTCTGTCCACTCATACTCAATCGTGACTCCGTACAGCTTGGCAATGGCTTCGACCCCATCATTCAGACGGCGCTGAATTTCTTCCATCACCTCATTCTTCTGGGCACGCACATCGATGGCAAACTCCGCATTTCCGGGAATGATGTTTAGATTCTCCCCTCCTGCAGCGAGCTTTGTCAGTTTCGCAGAATACGATTCAAACGGAGACAAATAGATCGTTTTTAAAAAGGAATGGATGGCCATCAACACATCGATGCTATTCTTCCCCTGATGGGGTCTTGCACCATGGGCATCAATTCCTTTGATTTTCCCTTCCATGTAAATCCCTGCCCCATGATGAACCGAGGGTGAAAAAGAACCATGATCCAATTCTTCCTTCGGCCTCAGATGAACCCCGAATAAATAACGGACATCATCAAGAGCCCCTTTCTCAATCATGGTCAGCGATCCATTCCCCTTCTCCTCTGCAGGTTGAAAAATGAAGCGGATCCGCTTATCTTTCGGAGGATCCTGAAGGCAATAAAGAAGCGCCCCGAGAACCATTGACATATTGGCATCATGACCACAGGAATGATTTGCCTTCATCACCCCGTTCACCTCTTGCCATAGGGCATCGATATCCGCGCGAACAGCCGTCACTTCCTTCCCTTCTCCTATCTCAGCAATCAAACCTGTCACATCAGAAAATCTCCTGTAGCTCACATTCAATTCATCGAGGATCCCCGCAATCGTATTCGTCGTTTCAACTTCCTTCCAGCTCACTTCCGGGTGAGCGTGGAAATGAGTGAACCATTCTAAAATTTGTTTCTCCACATTCATATTTATGCTCCTTCCATGCCTTTTCATTATGTATTCTCAGATGGAGAATGGAAATCCTGCTTCTGTTCAAATCCGGCTTGAGAAGAATAACGGAGATTCACACCTACTTTAGCTTATCCCGCTTAACTCCGACTCCTTTAATTTCCATTCTCCATCTTCATGCTCTACTTCCATCCTTAAACCAATTGCCCCTTTTCCCGACTTGAATTTAGTGCCTTCAATCAATACATGATCATTTAATGTGAAATCCACCTTCTCTATCTGAAGAAGTACACCCTCCAACGCATTTGTGTCGGGGTCGTAATACCCTTTCCTCTCCAGTTCAACCATCGTGGCATTCATGGTCTCCACCTTATATTGATCCTTGAAATGGCGTAAAATTGTTATTTTCTGTTCCTCGTCCACGCCATCAAGATCACTCATATCAATGGCAATGAATGTCATATCACTGTTCAACGCTTTATCCTCTTCCATGAGAGCATCCATTGCAAGGATGTATATTTCGCCCAGGTGATCCTTGGGATTTTCTCCGCCGCTACAAGCAGTAAGTAGAATGGTAAAGATCAATACTAGTGGGAACAATCTCACTTTCAAATGAATCCCCCCTTTTCTGTGACTTACCATCTTTTCATTCTAGTTATCTATTACGATTTCCCCTTCTCCTTGAGGTATTTCGAAACCCTTCAGATATGATGTTAAAAGCTCTTCGGAAATAGGAAAGGAATTTGCATCAAAACGCTGATTTCGTAATGTAAGTCGTTCACGTAAATCCTGATGTTGAACGTTTAAATAAACAAGTTTCCATTTACCACCGGAATCTTCGATCAGTTTCTTATATTGGTCTCTTCTTATCCGATCCCAGAAACTAAAGTCAATGACCACCTGTTGTTTATCGTGAATTAACTCTATTAGACGATTACGTAATTTCCCTTCTGCTTCTTTTCTGTATTCTTCAAACTTTTCCATTGGGAAATCAATCCCCCAACGGCCATTCGTTGCCCATATTTCTTCATCAATTGAAAGGCGCACAAAACCTTCCTGCTCTATTATTTTTGAAAAAGTCGTTTTACCGGAACCCGCCACACCACACATCATGACCACTAAAGGAGTTACATCATTTCGTTCACGATAAATCAGGCCAAAATTAAACGTATCAAACAATGGTTAGCCCCCTATTTGAACATAAACTGACTACAATAAATCCCTTATGAATTCCCTATTCGTCTTCACCAAATGCTCCGGAAGATCCTTTCGAATGCTCTTCAGCCCGAAATAAAATGTCTCCGGTTTATCTTCAAGCAAACAATCATGAAACGTAATATCTTTATTCGTAAGACATCCAACTAATTCCTCGACGAATTGAGCCTGTGTCATCATGTCCACCGCACCCAAGTGAAAAATCCCCTTACGTTCATGCAAAATGATGTATTTCAATTGTTTTGCCAACCATTCATCCGTGAGATGATTACACTCCAAATTGCTGTATACATCCATCGAGCCTTCTTTAATCCCACTTTTGATCTGATCCAGTCTCGGAGAATTCCTGCCCCATATTTGTGGAATGCGTATCGTGACGGCCCGTTCCTGTAATAATTCCTGCAACAAGTTTTCACACTCTACCTTGAACTTGCCATAGGGAGATGCAGCGTTAGGTTTATCTTCTTCTGCATGATGCCTCGTGAAGTCCCCATCGAACACATTGGCCGTGGAAAAGTAGTAGAGTGTGCTTTCTGTATGTTCGATTTCCTTTGCCAGTTCCCTGTGAAATTCTAGCTGTTGATCGAAGTCACCACGTAGACATGAGATGATTACATGGGGCTTGATGTCTTGGATGACCCCCTTCATCTTTTCCTTATCACTGATGTCTAATTGATATTGCTTGTCCCCTGGTAAATCAAGTGGTCGCGTTGCATAGGTCCCATACACATCAAAGGAATCTCCACACTCCTTCACCAATGCTTTCCCTACTAATCCGCTTGCACCTAAGAGTAACAGCTTCTTCATATTGAATCCCTCCCGTTGTTGCTTTCTCCAAGAATATAATGTGAAAACCACATCAAATTCTGTTTCATTATTGCAACGTTCATCCCCGGCTGGTCAGGGCTATAGGCCATCCCTTTGAACATAACGAATTCTGTCTCCACGTCCATATCCTTTAACCCCTGGTATAGCTCATAAGCATTCGAAATCGGAACCCGTGCATCCATGTCGCCGTGTTGAATCAAGGTGGGAGTGCAGGCTGATTGAATATAGTTCATGGGTGAAGTCTTGGCATACACCTCCGGGTCATTCCAAGGCGTATCGCCTAAATGCATCCGAATGAAGTAAGGTATATCGGTATTTACATAATGATTTCTCCAATTCGTTATGGCTCCACCGACGGAAGCCGCCTTAAACCGATCGCTGTAGATCGAGCAGAAAGCTGAAATAAATCCTCCCTGACTCCAGCCCATCACCCCAACCCGCTCTTTATCTGCGATCCCCTTTTCAACAAGTGCATCCACTCCGGAGATCACATCCTCGTAGTCACCGAGCCCAACGTTTCGGTAGTTTGCTTTTAAAAAGTCATTGCCATATCCTGAGCTTCCTCTGTAGTTCGGTTCCAAGATGATAAATCCTTTTTCCACAAATGGCTCAACAGGGTATTTTTCATTAAAGCAGCCGGAATGGATGGGGAAGGAGGCCCAATTCGGACCGCCATGGATAAGTACCAGTAATGGGTATTTTTTATTTGAATCAAAGTCTGCAGGAGTTGTTAAAATCCCTTCTATTTCAAGATCATCCGTGCTTTTCCATGAGAAGACTTGCCTGTGACTCTTACGCTTTTCTTTGAAAATGTGATTTTCCTCAGTGAGTTTTTGATCATTTAAGTAGACTTCAAAGGTTTCATTTGGTACGGCTTTACAAAAAGAAAGATGATTTCCATCCCTTGAGATCGAGGCATCCTTTACAAAGCCATCTTCTTTATCCATCAGCACTAAGCCACTTTCAGATAACAACCCGATACGATAGTTCGTTTTTTCCTGCCACGTGATAAAGATCCCTTTAGACGTCCAACGTATCGGCATTATTGTACTATCGAAATTGGTCAGAGGTCTGGTGAACTCCCCCGTTTTCAGATTATAGATCTCCAACGTATTGTCCTGTATATGAGTTTTATAGTAATCCTTTTCCTCTATGCCTGCTGTGTAACAGATTTGGGTGCCGTCGAAAGAAAAGCAGGCGCTCCCTCCCAGCAGCCTATCAATCTTCAGCTGTTGCAGCTCGCCATTTTCGACATGGAGTATGTATAGGTTTCGATAAAAAATATCTTCTGGATCAGGGCTTGGCGTAGTCAATAGAATAATCTTTTTCCCATCGTTTGAAATATCAAATTCAAGGATATGAAATGCCTGACTATCCGTTAGAGTCCGCGCTTTTTGACTGGGATGGTTTATGTCTTTGTAATACAAACAGTGATTTCGGTATTCCTTACCCCTGTAATGGAAGTCTCCATACGTTACCCTTCGTTTCTTGATGATCTCCGATTCTTCTGACTGGGCAACATAATAAAAACCTTTCCCCGAAGGATCCCATTTGAAGTGGCTGACTCCTTCTCTGTCATTCGTTACCTGAACACCGACAGAGCCATTCAATGACTGAACAAAGATTTGATTTTTCTCATCAATTGATCGAAGGTAAGCGATTTGTCTGGAATCTGGAGACCAAGATGGGGCTGTCCCTTCGCCGATTAACGAACATTGATCCTTACCTTTTTCATAGATCCATATGTGATGCCGATATATATTGTCTTGCCAGTCGGGTGTTTGTTTGATGAAAGCTGTGTAGTGGCCGCCTTCACTTATGGTGGTGTTTGAGGTGATTGGTAGTGAGAGTAGTTCTTTAATGGTTGGATAGTTTTCTATAGTGCTATTCATGTTTAAACCCCTTAGCTTTTCTTAGTGTAAACTTCAACAAAAAGAGCATAGATCCCTTCATGAATCAACACTCCCTTTAGCTCGGTAATCTATATTTCCTAATTTGAAGAATAGCGGCACCTCATGTCATTTTTATAGATTGATATATGTAACGAGCAGATTCCAGAGCGAGTGGGCTATGATTGGTACCCAAAGATTATTAAATCTAAGTGCAAGAACTCCCAAGCCGAGCCCTAACCAGATGATTTGCAGTGGATACGTATGCAGGAGGGCAAAAGTGATGGATGATGAGATCAACATGACCACCTTCCATCGCTTGGAGGGAACGATGATCAAAAGACCTCTATACAGAAGTTCCTCTTGGATCGGAACAATGAGGCAAACATTGAGTAATAGAAAAAACAGATGAAAGGTAGAGAGCTGAGGCAATCGTATCAGTCCAAACGTATCCTCGAAGCCTATTGAAGCCTGTTTCAAGAAAGTCACGCACATCAAGGTGATGATGACCCACACGTACATCTTCCTGTCCTTCAGTACATCCAAGCTGAATACATGGTGGTATTTTCTTCTGTAGATCAGTAAAAGTATGATAAAAAAGGTGAGGACGAAAAGTCGATTTTCCAACTTAAACATCAATGTCCTGGGGATACCCTGGATAAAGTAAACATCATCCGGCAGCTTTACGTTTTCCAATCCAAAAGCAATGAAGAATATGGTTAAAAGCATGACTGTTTTCTTAAACACCGGCCGTTCCTCCTCCGATTCCCCTACCTTGAATTTCAAGACATATAAATATAGTTTATCACATAATAAGGAAATATTTAGAAATCACTTCTTTATTTGAATAGAAAGGGCGGGGCACACTTTATCCCCATTCTTGTTGAATTCTACTCGCTTAAATCACGCATACAAATTCTTTTGTACTTATCCATATCTAAATAATAATTACTCACTTTCACCTCAAAAAAAAGACCATTTTGGCCTTTTCTTTTTCCATTCAATTCATATTTAGGATAGAGTGATTTCCATCATACGATTTTAGATTTAGAAAGTTTATCGAGATGAGTGGGGTCTTCTGTGTGAACGGGGGGAATATAGCGGTGACGACACTCTTGCTGCTTCAAAATGTGTAAAATATGACTTCGGGAATACCGCTCCATTTATGGTCGGATTAGCAGATACTTCCACTTTGTCACACTTCTTCAGCTGAAGGATTCCGGTTACCGTCGTCCCTAGACCATCGAAAGAAAACAAACCTTGAGGAAGACTGTTCTGTCCTGCGAGAGCAACCTCATCATTTACATTGATGGTAAGGTTGACAACAAAGTCCTGAGGAGCAACATCCTCTCCAGGGAAAAATAATGTAGATGCCGTAATCACATACACTCCATCTTGTTTAGGGATAAATAGAGAATTTTCTTGATCATACTCCTTGTTTAAATCAAAGACCACCACCGGAAATTCTAGCTTCTGTCCTGTAAAACCCGCTACACTCTGGGAATCTTCTGAAATCGCCCTAAATGCCGAACAAATATGCTCACATTGTCGTTTATTGCATCTCTTATCCATCATTAAATTCCTCCTTCCTACTTAAGCTTTGAGAATAATGACAGCAGTATAAGCTTTCATGCCGTATATCCCCATAATATATAGTATTTGATAGAATCGATTATGCTTCGGCACTTGACCTATCCGTTTTACTCTTCTTTATGAAAACCCGAGTAGCAAATACTAAAAAATATCCCTAACGAATGTGCCATTCTTTAGGGATTTCCTTGTATGTGCGTATAACTTCTAAATATTCTGCTCTCCTATTTGAGTAATCATTTGAAGCAACCCTGGTCCTGGAAAGATTGTTAATCTTTGTTGACATCTTCCTAGTAAATTGGAAAAACAAGAGCACTAATATACGAGGCTTTACACGAGCATTTATGTACTCGTGTAAAGCCTCCATTCAATGTTATTCAAACCTTACCCTCCTCAACCCCACCAATAAAAACACAGCCCCAAACCCAAGCAGGATCCCAACCGGTGTTATGATGTCTATGATTCCGCCGCCTCTCACCGTCAACTCAGCAAACCCCTCCATCCCCCAATACTGCGGAAGGAATTTCGCAACGTTCTGGATGGCGTCCGGCATAATTTCAACCGGCCAGTAAACACCGGCAAGCATGCAGGTGGAGATGATGATCAGGTTCCCGAAGACCGATTGCTGTTCTGACGTTTTGACGAAACCGGCGATGAAGAGGCCGAGTCCGATCGTGCAAAGGAGCAGGCTTGAAACGAGAATCATGTTGGCAAACGGATTACCCCATTCGATGTGAAAGATTTTCTCTGACAGTGTCATTAAGATTCCGAACTGGATCCAGCCGATGAGAAAGAAGGCCAGCATGTATCCGCATAATAGTTCGACCTTAGTGGCAGGTGTGGACATCATCCGGTACCATACGCCGGTTTGGCGTGCTTCGAGGAGAATTCCGGTACTCGATAGCATGGCGATCATGACGAACATGATGGTGAAACCGGCTGAGCGGGCGGTCAGGTTATTCATCGTTTGGAGGTCTTCATTGTTGGTGACTGAGACGGTTTCAACTACTGTCGGTAGAGTATTCAATTCATCTGAGATTTTCTCTTGGATAGCGCTAGAACTCTCTCCCGTAGCATCTTGATAAAATCCCGCGGCCGCTGTACTGATCTTCAGTTTTACGAGGCTATCATTGATGAGTTGTTCGACTAGTGCTGCCCCTTCAAAGGAAGGAGCGGATACAAAGACGACTTCTGGTGTTTCCTCGCTTTGGAGTTTATCTTCAAACCCTTTTTCCACAGAGATGTACCCCGTTATTTCCTGGTTATCAAATTGTTCAGCAACGGACTTTGCACTCCCCATTTTAAAAGCGAAAGCGTCAGATGCTTTCATATCGTTGATCCATTGCTGTGACAAATTGGACTGATCCCCGTCGACCACAAAAATCTCCGGCTTATACTCCCCATTTCCGGTAACGGCCCCGCCGAAGATGAAGGTGAATAATAAAGGCATTCCGAACAAAAGCAGAAGTGTCCTGCGCTTCTGAAAGAGTCGTTTAATCTCAAAGCTAGCGATGCTGATGATTTTCCTCATTCGATTTCTCTCCTTATCTAAGCTTTAATTTCAGTGAACCGATCCACAATGAGGCAAGGCCGATCAGTACTAGTACTGTGACTGGAAGTGTGAGTGTGTCCCAGGATGTTCCGTTCATAATGTCTAGTAATCCGCCGAGGGCCCATTTATTCGGCGCGATACCCGCGAATTGCTGCATAGCCTCTGGAAAAGAAGCCAATGGGATCATCGAACCTCCAAGCAGTGCGAGAACCTGAACGCCAATTCCCCCGATGGAGTCGACGGTCTTTTCTTCGGTCATGAAACCGGCAAGCAACATCGCAAGGCCTGAAACCGAAATGGAGTAAGCGATGCCCAGAAGAACGAGCTGTGCAACATCACTGCCCCAGTTGACTCCGAATAAAAAGTGGGTGGCAATCACAAACACCGTGAACTGAAGGACGGTGAACGAAAGGGTCCCGAGGAATTTCCCTCCTATGATGGATGAGTGGCGGATGGGACTGATCATGAGTCTCGCCAATGTGTCTGTGTTCCGCTCCTGAATGATCGTTTTTGCTCCCATGGTGGTGTTGAAAAGGATGAACATGGCTCCCATGGCGGCTGCGTAGTACTGCATGCCTGATAAGGGTTCCTTCCCGTCTTTTTTTGAGGTGATTCCGCCTGCCTTTGAATCGGCGATCGCAGTTAATTTTCCTGATAGGTCCTTCATGGTACCCTCAAGATCGACATTCTGATTGGAAACCGGTACGGCCAGCTCCTTTCCTACTGTCCTTGTGGCCGCCGATACGGTTGTCACCCGGTTGGTGAAGAATTCGGTGACCGTGGACAGGATGGAGAACTGGATGTCTTTACCGGGGTCTTTAAACATTTTAACCGGCTCATTCTCCCCTTTTAATAACCCCTCTCCCCAACGGTCAGGGAATACAAGACCGGCATCCACTTTTCCATCCTCAATGGCTTTTTTCAAGTCGGGTTCTGAAGAGAACTTCTTAACGGTAATGCTTTCTTTCAATTCTTTTCCCTGCAGGGTGTCCTGAAGGAATTGGTCTGTCAGTTCATCCTGTGAGTTTGCTACGACACCCGCGGACAGGTCAGGGAGCGATCCGTTCTCATTGAACACACCGCTTAAGGCAGATCCGAGGATGGCTGTCAGGATAATTGGCATGAGTAATAGCGTGATAAAGGACTTGCGATCCTTGAGGCGGATCTTGATATCTTTCCGTGCAATGGTGAACATGCTCATCTCTTTCTCCTCCTAATCCCGTAAGGTTCGTCCTGTCAGCTGCAGGAAAAGCGTCTCAAGATTCGATTCTTTGATTTCAACGGATTCGATTTTCAATCCAGCTTGAACGGATGACGTGATAATGGTGGCGACGGCTTCCTGCGGGTTTGGGGCAAACACTTCTATGATGCCGGCTTCTTGCTGAAAGGTGATCTGTACATTTGCTGTATTTTCCAATACCTTCATCGCCGTATCCGATAAGCTTTCCACCTTCAACTGGATGAAGCTGCTACCCGCAAGTCGGCTGCACAGCTCCGCCTTCGTGCCGAGGGCGATCACTTCCCCGTGGTCGATGATGCCGACGCGGTTACAAAGGAACTCGACTTCTTCCATGTAATGACTCGTATAGATGATGGTCATGCCTTTTTCATTCAATCCTTTGACCGTTTCTAATATATGATTTCGTGACTGAGGATCAATTCCCACCGTCGGCTCATCCATGATTAGCAATTCCGGCTCGTGCATCAAGGCCGCTCCGATGTTGATTCTCCGCTTCATGCCTCCCGAGAAGGTTTCAATGCGGTCCTTTCCCCTGTCTTTCAATCCGACGATTTCGAGTACGTCATCCACCCGCTTCTTTGCCTGAGCTCCCGTCAAACCGTACATCTTACCCCAGAACAGCAGATTATCCCTCGCAGACATGGTTGGGTACAGGGCGATTTCCTGAGGGACCACCCCAATTTTCTTCTTGATGAGCACCGGAAATTGCTTCACCGATTGACTCGCCACCAGCACTTCCCCATGGTCGTACGGCACAAGTCCGCAAATCATCGAGATTGTCGTGGATTTCCCCGCTCCGTTCGGTCCAAGCAGTCCGAACGACTCCCCCTTCTCGATCGTAAAGGACACATTCTTCACGACCTCTTTTTTTCCATAGCTTTTCTTCAGCTCTTTCACCTCTAACATCTATCTCCACACCCTTTTTCTTTGACTGTATGTAAAGTATAGCGTGGATCTCCTCTTTCCAAATCCCTCCAGCGATAGAATTTGAACATAAAAAAATACAGCTTTGATAGCTGTATTTCATAGTCGTACTATGCTAAAAGTCATGGTTCAATAATGCGTGATGTGGTAACGGACGGCAAAGATTGCCGCCTGAGTCCTGTCCCTTAGTTGAAGCTTGCTGATGAGGTTTGAGACATGATTCTTCACTGTCCCCTCTGATATATACAGTTTCTCGGCAATTTCCTTATTGTTCAAGCCGAGTCCGAGCTTATTCAGGACCTCAAGTTCCCGCTCCGTCAGTTCCTTTACGATTTCCGGGACTGTGTTGATTTGTTCAGTGGACTGATTTTTCCTCATCTCTTTTACGATATCCGAAGTCAGCTCTTTCGGGAGGACCATGCCGCCTGATTGTACGGTCATGATCGCCTGAACGATGGCGTCCGTCGGCATATCTTTCAGTAAGTATCCGCTCGCCCCTTCTTCCAATGCTTCAAAAATGAGCTCACTGTCGTTGAAGGTCGTGAGCATGAGCACCTTGATATCGGGATATGTGGAGGTGATCAGCTTCGTTCCCTCCACTCCGCTCGCAACAGGCATTCGGATGTCCATCAGGACGATGTCAGGTCGGAGCTCTCCCGCTTTCTCGAATGCTTCCTTACCATTCGCCGCCACCCCTGCCACATCGATTTCTTCTCTTAAGTCTAATATCGTGGCAAGTCCGTCCCTCATTAATTCCTGATCATCAACGATTAATATGTTGACCATTATGTTTCCCCCATTTGCCATTTCATTTCGATGAGCGGTACCGTTGCTTTTACCAGGAACCCCTCTTTCGTGCTTTCGAATAGGGTGGTTCCTCCATGTACATGGATTCTGTCCCTCATATGCTTTAAGCCGAATCCGTGCTTGATGTCCGCCGCACCTTTCCCGTCGTCCTTAATACTGATCTCTACCTCAGATCCCAAAACGTCGAGGATGACGCTGCACTCCTTCGCCTCCCCATGTCGGACGGCATTGGTGATCGACTCCTGGATGACCCGCGTCAGGTCAAGCTGGATGGAGATTGGGATGGTGGACACATCCCCTTTGACCGTAAAGGTGGATGTGAGACCTGTCATCACCTGATAATCTTCCAGTAGTTTTCGTATTGTGGTGACGAACGACTTCGGCTGATCATGATCCTTTAGCGTCCTCACAGACAGGCGGATTTCCTGAAGTGTTTCCCTCGCCAGACCCTCACAGAGTTCGATTTTCTCTTTACTATTTTCCGGTCTGGATTCCATCAGCTCTTTCGCCACCTGAAGCTGAACGAGGAGCGCTGTCATCTTATGGCCGACCGTATCATGGATTTCACCTGATATCCTGTTCCGTTCACGAATCAGCGTCAGCTCTTCCACCTGTTTTGAGTAGTGATGCAATTGCTCATGAGCAGCGGTTAACGCCGTATGCGTTTCCTGCAGTTCCCCGTACTGGGTTTCAATTTTGGCCCGTGCATGGAACAGTTTATGTATGAGCCTTCCAACGACAGCTTCGAATACGATTAAGCTGAAATTGATGAGATTTTCCAAAAGTGAAAAGGTTCCTGTTACTTGATACGTATAGTACATGGAGCCGAACCAAATGATGAAAAAGGCTAAGCTGAAGCCCCAAAGAATCCGGTTATCTTTAGCAGACAAAAACAGTGTCACTGCATTTACCCCGAACAAGATTAAATACAGAGACGATCCAGGGTAAAAAAATACAAAGCCCGTAATCAGGATGAAATCAATGGCAAGAGGGTAATAGGTTTGATTCCGGGTGGATACCAATAGAAAATGATTCAGTATGAATCCAATTACCGCTATGATTACATAGATGATTTGAGACGTTGTAGGTGTAGACACAGAAGAATAATAGATGTAACTGATCATGGTGAACATGACCAGGCGGAGAATGCTTAAGAATGTAAACTTCATGCGAGCACTCCTATCTTAAATATGAGTGTAGAATATATTTCCATTATAAGCTTAGTTTGGTGGTTTGGTAAGGATGAACTTGGGTATTGGAGATTGAAAGAAGAGTTTGAGATAAACCATTTTGATTGTGACTTAGTCCAATAAGGGGGAGGTTTTTGTGAATCGGTGGTACTTTCCATTCATTGTCGGAATCATTGTATTTTTATTTTTATTTCTAATCGGGAAATATGAAATGACGTTCATAGTAAGCTTGAGCAGTGGCATTACATTGGGATTTTTTCTTATGTATTGGCTTAATAGGGGCAATGACAAGGGTGCAGGGCGGAATTAATAGTTATGGGACGTGAGTAAATGGTGCTAATTGGAAATAGACGCAATAAATAAAAAAATGACGCAATTAATCGCCATCCGTCCTCTACTGAAGGATCAAAGTCGATTAAAAAAGAGCCAAAAGCCCATATCCTGCTTGAAACTCTTGGCTCTTAACGAAATCTAGATCCCTTCGTACCTGATTTCCCTAACAAACAGCCCATAATCAGCAGGTACCACCAACAAAATCCGTCCACTCTTCATTCCATACCTCTCTCAACGCATTTCTGAACAATCTGTCCAACTCCTCCGTCGGATCAGGACGACCGATCTTAAGTGACTTCACATACGCTTCTAAATGCTGGATCGTTTCAGAAACATATCCATTCATCACCTCAGGCCATGGCTCAAGGTTCTTCTCCTCCCCCGCTATCTTCCGTTTTAACAACAAAGCGACTGCATCTTTCACTTCACCCGGCGGGAGCAGGTCTTCTAACAGTTTCTGAAATTCGAGCTGAGGGCTCGCATGATATTTCTCGATCCACAGAGCAGCCAGCAAGGGACGAAACACATTCAAATAGTCCTTGATCACGCCTTCTTCATGATGGTGAAAGTTGCCCTTTGCCATATTTATATAATGATGTAGACTTGCGACCGGTGAAAATAGCTTCTGTTCCAGTTCCTTCATTCGATCAACAACAGAAACGGATTGATCATACACGATGGGTGAGGCAAGCCACTCTAGAATAGACGGGTTTGACTTCCTGAGTAATCTCAGTGCCTTCGTCAGCTCCCATCCGCTCATATCCAACAGCGGATCAACCGGTATGGAGATGGAATCCTTCGCAGGAATCTCCATCACATCCCTCTTCTGATCAATGGACAAATACCACTCTGGCTTATGTATATAAATGAAACGGACGTCATAGTCACTGTCCTTTGAAGGAAATCCCCACGCCCTGCTTCCGGATTCGCAGGCGAATAGTACTTTCACGTCCTGATCGATTTCGATTTGTTGGATGACGTCGATGATATGTTCTTTCATGATTAACCCCCTCCATTCTAGTGAATCTTGTAAGTTTAGATTCTACCCCTATTAATCAATTTCCTTTATCCACAGCAAAAAAGCGTATCCTTCCATTCGGGATACGCCATGCTGTCATCTATCTTTCTTTTCAAACTTGCCCCTTTTACGAACAGTCTTAAATCCTAACGATTCATATAGCTTTATGGCTCCTGGATTGTTTTGATTCACATGAAGTGTGGCGGATATCATGCCATCAAAACGAAAAGCCTCCAGGCATTTGCAAGTCAGTATCGCAGCCATCCTCTTCCCTCTCCAATCCGGGATCACACCGACTTGAATGATGTACCCGACCTTGTCGGTTTCTTTATCCGCGGTGATGAACCCTACCGCCTGGTTATTGACAATCGCTATATAGGACCGCTCAGGTAAAAAATCTGCACCAGAAGATATCCACTCCACCCATTTTTCCATCGGCCATCCCGGAAATCCCGGACGTTCCTTGAAAGAAGCCTTATAAACTTCATAGAAGGTCTTTACCGATGAGGATGACCAACAACTGAAATCCAAAGGAAAAGATGTTTCAATCTGAGGTATGTCCGTTAAGGAGTGTTCCATCACATATTCTTGGAAAATCAGATCAAACCCTTCATCTTCATACTCTTGTATGATGTCTTCTGTCATATTTTCACATTGTATGTTTTGAATGTTGTTCATCCTTCTATCTCTCCCTCTCCACCATCATTAAGAGTGTAATGATTCGAATCACACGAAACGATCATGGTCGTGCCTTTTCCCCATTCGCTTTCAACCTGGATTTCTCCTCCGTGTAAGTCGATGATCCTCTTCACGATGGATAGGCCGAGGCCGCTTCCTCCCAAGTGCCTGTTTCTGGATTCGTCTGCTTTGTAAAACCTCTCAAAAATATGCATCCGGCTATCATCGTCCATCCCGATTCCCGTATCCTTGATGGTGACCATGACGTTGTCACCCGATTGTATAGATGCCCGAATGCTGATGGTCCCTTCTTCCGGAGTGAATTTAATGCTGTTATGGATGAGATTCGTCCATACCTGATCCATCAGGTCCTCATCGGCATGGACGGTGACTTTTTCAAGGTCGATATCCATGTTGATCCTTTTTTCAGTCCATTGTGGTTCATTGGCCAGAATGATCCGGCGAAGCTGATGGTCCAGTCGGTACTCTTCCCGGTCCAGGGTGAAATGGTCTGATTCAAGAGATGTCAGTTTTAAGAGATTATCACTCAATTTGGACAATCTCACGCTTTCCATTTCGATAATATGAAGGTACCTCTCCCTCTCCTTGGGGTCGAGGCTGTCGTTCTTCAATGCATGTGCAAAGCCGCTGATAGAGGTAAGTGGTGATTGAATTTCATGGGAGACATTTGAAATGAATTCCTGACGCATTTCTTCCATCTCGCCCAGTCGATCTGCCATATGGGTTATGCTGTCGATGATTTTGTAATAAGGATGATCCCCACGATCATTGAATTGATTTCGGTAGTAGGATAGATCAATATTGAAGTTTCCTTCCGCCATCATCTTCATTGCTTGAATCATCGGATGGAGGAATTTTTCCTGCCGATTTTTCACCCACTTGATTTGGGTAATGAAGAACATACTGCATCCAAACAGGAAGAACCCGAGAATGGCGTTGATGAGCAGTCTCGCAAATTCATGCGGACGGGTATGAATGGCGTCATAAAAGGTTTCTGTGATCCAATAGGACAGGGACCACATCACAGTCAAAGCCGACATAACAGCCACCATTCCCAGTATCCGCTTTACGTATTCCGGCAGCTTCATTCGTGAACCTCCAACCGGTACCCAAGACCCCGGATCGTGGTGATTGTAAACGGAGAGGGAACACCGGTAAAACGCTGACGAAGACGCTGGATATGAACATCGACGGTCCGCTCATCTCCTTCATAATCGTATCCCCAAATATCTTCAATCAACTGCTCTCGTGAAAAAGTTTTTCCCTGATTGAGAGCGAGCTTAAATAACAGTTCAAACTCTTTAAGCGGCAGTGTGATTTCCCGCTCGTTCATGAACACTTTATACGATTCTCGATCTATCACCACTCCGTCCAATTCGATCCGGTTCGCAATGGAAACCTGTGAACGTTTGAGTAGAGCTTTGACCCTGGCTGTCAGTTCAGCCGGTGCAAACGGTTTGACCATATAATCATCTGTCCCGAGGTCGAATCCCTTCACCTTCTGGGCCGTTTCCCCTTTTGCCGTCAGCATCAAGATGGGAAGGGTCTCGGAATAATAAGTTCTAACTTCTTTACAGAACGTCCAGCCATCCATATTCGGCATCATAATATCCAAGATGATCAGATCCATTTTCGTTGAGCCAAGGATAGCAAGTGCTTCCTCTCCATCCCCAGCCTCATGGATGAAAATTCCCTCTTTCGAAAGCAGGACAGTGATTAATTCCCGAATATGTGAGTCGTCATCCACGATCAATATTTTCGCCACATTACTCATTCCTTTTTCACATGATGGTGTATCTGAACAGCTGCCCCATAACGGGGGTTGCCTTTATATGTCCGAATCAGATTAGCTACTCACATCTTACTATATTTTCATGTCCGCTTCATATAGGCCTTTACAGTAATTAGAGCAAAGATGGCTACAATCAATACAGCACCCAGAAGGGAAATGGTAAGGTCCCATCCGACGGTCCCTGCGTTTGTCAGGTCCCTGACTGCTGTGACGAGATGCGAAATGGGATTGAATTTCACAAACCACTGAAGCCAGTTCGGCAATGTTTCCGAAGGCACGAATGCATTTGACAGAAATGTGAGTGGGAATAAGACAATCATGGAGATTCCCTGAACACTCGAGGCGGTCCTCGAAATGACTCCAAAGAAGGCAAAAATCCAGCTGACAGCCCAGGAACAGGCAATGACCAGGAGTCCAGCAAGAATCACGAATCCAAGGCCTGCTTCTGGTCGATACCCCATGATATACCCCATCGTGAACGTAAGGACCGTTGCAATCGTATAACGGATCGTATCGGCCAGCAGTGCCCCTGCGAGTGGAGCAATCCTTGCAATCGGCAGTGACTTGAACCGGTCGAATACTCCTTTATCCATGTCCTCCCTCAGTTGGACGCCTGTCACGATGGAAGTCGTGATGACCGTCTGGACGAGAATTCCCGGAATGATGACAGGTAAATAGCTCTGCACATCCCCTGAGATCGCGCCGCCAAACATATACGTAAACATCAGGGTAAAAATAATCGGCTGCAGCGTCACATCAAACAACTGCTCCGGTGTACGGCGAATCTTCAATAACCCTCGAAATGCCATGTTTAATGAATTTTTCACCGCTTGCTTTAAACTTGTACGGTTGCTTAAGTGTTCCTGGTTCATAGCTGGTTGCTTCATCCCCATGCCTCCTTCTTGTCTTCCCTCTGATTGGGGGTCATATCTTTCTTGTCCGCCGTAATGGTCAAAAAGATTTCGTCGAGTGAAGGCTTCTGAACGCTCATCTCAGCAAGCTCGATCCCAGTCTCTCTGAGGGCAATCAGCAGGTCTGTCACCAGATTGATATTCCCAAGAGGTGCCGTTATCCTGCCCCCTTCTGCTGATACAGTTGACCGGACATTCAGAATCCTTTCCACTAAGCGGCGTGCCTCTTGGATCTTCCGTTCATCCTGAGTACTGAGATGTAAGGATGAGGTCCCGATCGACCCTTTCAGTTCATCGACCGTCCCTTCCGCCACCACTTTTCCATGATCGATGACGGCAATCCGGTCTGCCAATTCATCCGCTTCTTGAAGATACTGTGTGGTCAATAATACCGTCGACCCCGATTTCACGAGCTTCCGGATCGTGTCCCACATCTGATTTCGCGTACGCGGATCCAGACCCGTCGTCGGTTCATCTAGAAAGATGAGCGGTGGGCGGGCAATCAGGCTAGCCGCAAGGTCCAGGCGGCGTCGCATCCCTCCTGAGAAATGCTTCAATGGCCGTTTCGCCGCTTCCGATAATCCGAACTCCTCCAATAATTCCGTCGATTTCCGTTTTGCATCACTCCTGCTCAACCCTAATAATCGAGAGAAAATCATCAAATTCTCGGTTGCACTCAAGGACTCATCAACGGATGCATATTGACCCGTCACCCCAATCAACTGCCGTACAATCTGCGGCTCCTTCACTACATCATGACCGAATATACGTGCCGTCCCGGCGTCTGCCTTAAGAAGCGTCGCAATCATCCGAATGGTGGTCGTCTTACCTGCCCCATTCGGACCGAGCACCCCATAAATCGTCCCCGGTTTCACATAAAGATCCACTCCATCCACTGCCCGGTTGTCACCAAAGGATTTAACCAGCCCTTTAGCCTCCAGGGCCCACTCCCCATTTCCTATAGATATATCCTTCATCCTTAATATCCTCCTCGTTTTCGCTCCCTTTGACCTTTTCATTGCATGACTTACCAGATCAAGGGGCTTTTCGTATCTAACCGGAAGTATAAATGATTTATATGAACTGAATATGAACTTGAAAGGAAGGAAAACCGTCGAGTACCCATTGACAATATACAAACAAAATTATATTATGTTTATAAATTAACAAACAATATTTAAATTAGTTTATTTTTTTAGTAGGAAGTGTTTAAGAATGGAACTTTCCAACCTGTTTTGGAGCGCCTCTTTAGAAGAAATGAAAAGAGGCTTTATTGAAGAAGAAGATTCATTTATTTGTCTTATGTGTGGAGAAACCATTGAAAAAGGGATGGTTTATCCTTACGAAGATAAATTTTATCTGGCCGAAAAATATATTCGTGTTCATATTGAACGAACGCACAGATCTGTATTCGACTATTTAATCGGAATGGATAAAAAACTGACCGGTCTAACGGATCATCAGAAGCGTTTGTTGACCTTATTTTATCAAGGAAAAAATGATAAGGAAGTTCAGGAGGAGTTGGATATCGGCAGTGCGTCCACGATCCGTCATCACCGGTTTGCTTTAAAAGAAAAGGAGCGTCAGGCCAAGACCTTCCTGACCATGATGGAATTACTGAAAGAAAAAGATGAGAATGCGCCGTCGTTTGTCCCTGTTCATAAAACCGCCACCATGGTAGACGAACGGTACAATGTCACTCAGGACGAAGAGGATAAAATACTGAAGAAATATTTCTCTGACGGGGCATTGACCAAATTCCCACCTAAGGAAAAACAGAGGCTGGTTGTCCTTCGTGAGATATCGAAACAGTTGAAGAAAGATGTTGTCTATGATGAAAGAGGGTTAAACCAACTACTCAAAGGCATCTATGACGATTATGTGCTCATTAGAAGATACCTTATTGAATACGGCTTTTTGGACCGTAAACCGGACGGAAGCAACTATTGGTTAAAAAAATAACTGGAATACAGGAGGCCAAAACCATGGACCGAAAAAGAGAGTTAAAACAACAATATAAAGAAACACCGGTTGAAGCAGGTATTTTTCAGATCAAGAATGAACAAAACAATAAAATTTACATCGGAAGCACGAAAAACCTGAAGACCCTGAACGGGATCAAATTCATGCTTGAGAACAACGGGTTCACCACCAGTAAGGCGTTACAATCAGAATGGAACCAGTTCGGGAAAGACGCTTTTACCTTTGAGACCTTGGAGAAGCTGAAAAAGAATGATGATCCCTTTGTTACTGAAAAGGAAGCATTGGCTGAGCTGGAGGAAAAGTGGTTGGAGAAAGTGCAGCCTTATGGGGAACAGGGGTATAACCAAAGGTAGTATTGAAGTATCTATTACAGTAAAAAATATTGAAACAGAAAGGCATTGTAAGACAGCTTAGAACGTTAATCTATGAGCTGTTTTACAATGCCTCGACGATTCATCTTCATTATTTTGTTAGTAAGTCCACCCACTCACCAGTAAAACCTTTCCACTGACCGTCCTCCAATATTTCTAACACTTCCCCTTTTCCAGATATAAACTCAATGGTCTTATCGTCGTCTTTGTACGTTGTGATGGGCAGTTTCACTTTCAAAGAAGCAAGGTGATCGTTATGCGATAATACTATTTCGTAATCAGAAGCGTCATCAGCCCCTTTTCGTACTTCATCCCCAATCCTTGAATAAACAATCGAGCCCTCTAATTCGGATGCCATTTTTCTCTGGTGGTATAACCTCTCCAATATGTCATCGTACGTTATGATCTTTGTTTCAGTTGAAACGATTTTGTTGTGTTCAAACGAATACCATTTGGCTGAAGCAATGATCGTATGGAGATTGGCCAGTATGGCGAGGAAAAGGATCACACCCAGTACAATACTTACTTTTTTCATGAATCGCTTCCCTCCTGTCATCTAAAAATAAAGGAATAGCTGCACCATATATAAATTCCAGAGTGAATGAGCGACCATCGCGGGCAGGATGGATTTGGTTTTATAAGCGGTTATCGTTAAAAGGAAGCCACCCAATATTGTAAACACCCAAATGTCCGAAGGGTGGACAAGTCCAAATAGGATTGATGTAATGCCAACTGCCCAATACGACTTCACAAACCTTAATAGAATTGTCAGCAAGATGCCTCTGTACACGATTTCTTCCCATATCGGTGTAAGAATCGCTACGTCAATTGTTTGCCCCCAGCTGCTTGCATGCATCATATGGTTATTGAAATAAAAAATAAAATATTTATCCAAGACCACTTCAAAATAAAGGCAAAGGTGCAACAAGGCATATGGAAGCATAAAGGTGAGAAAAATCCACATCCAGGTTACCGGCTTCTTGAAGGCTTTGGCGTTCAAGAATGGACGGATGAAGGTTCTGATTTCCTTGTAGCTCAGGGTCACGACCATAAAGTACGTAAACCATATAAGTCCCTTGCCCCCTTCGTACACAACACCCGAAAGAGGCAACTTATTTATGAAGAAACCGGGCACCGCCAGTAGGAGCAAATAGATACATAGAGTTTTAATCCTGACAAACGATCCTTCTTCCTTCACAACAATCGGTTCATTTGTGGATAAGCTATTTTGCAAGAAAACTCCCCCGCTCTGCTATAACTTTTTTTCCAGAATGATCTTATGTAAGCCTTTCTCATTCGTATACGTATCGATGACATCAAAACCATTCTTGATATTGAGAATCAGCATACTGCGCCATTTATTCATGGTTTTGGTTTGCACCACCATATACCGGAGTTCCTTCAATGTGTGATGCTGCCGTTTCATCAACTCTGCGGCAATGCCCTGTTTTCGATAGTCCGGATCCACGCCTCCCAACCAGCTGTAAAAGGTGTGTGGGTCCAGTTCGTAGCCTATTTTATATCCAATGACTCTGGAATCGAACATAGCCATGTCTATTAATATTTCAGGCTTACTGGCCATTTTGGTGATCAAATCGTCCGAAGCTCCAAATATGGATTGATGTAATGTCACCAACCCATTTACGACCTGATCTTCTGGTAAAGAACGAAATTGACTGTAATGAATACTCAAAATGGCGCCTCCTCATCAAGTTACTTGTTTAGGAGTCAGATAATGTAACAATTCATCCAACGACTGAATCTCATCATCCGGCTCTATATCAGAATCGTTTTCTACTCCACTTGGATTGAACCATATCCCCTTGAGGCCGGCACCTTGAGGCCCTTTAACATCCTTCTCCAGATTATCCCCGACGAATAATGCGTCTTCCGGCTGTACTTGAAGCTTATTCAGCGTGTATTCGAATATGCGCGGATCCGGTTTCTCCAACGCCACTTCCTCGGAAATCACAATGACATTAAAATATTCTTGTAAACGGGTATTCATGATTTTCGCTTTTTGTCTATGTATCGTGCCGTTTGTGATGATGGCAACCTTCATATTCTCCTGGATGTCTTTCAACAGATCGAGGGTATGCTCACTGATTGAAAAACATTGAGGAAAGTGATGATTCCAGAAGTCTTGAATCTGTGTTAATCGGTACAATGGTGGAAATTCATTATAAAACGATTCAATGACAGCTGTTTTATCACTGATGCCATAGGATTTCTTGTCGTACTCCTTGAACTTCCGAAGCATTTCTTCTTTCAACGTTTCCTCCACATTCCCATAACTCTCTTCCAATAAAACAATAAATAGGTTATCCACTGCCTGATTTCGATCGAGTAACGTATCGTCTAAATCAAATAGTATGGCTTTGTATTCCTTCATACGTCATCACACCTTTCTTACTACCAATTATTTCAAATTAGGTCCATTTACTCAAGATAAATTTTCCCAGAAAAAGGGCTCACCCTCGTTTGGGTAAGCCCTTCGTCACATTATGCTTCTACATATATCCCTAAACGATCTCCATCCAGATCGACGGTCTTCATGCTTTCTCGTTTCTCAAACGTTAGGTTCTTGATCAAGAGACTGCCCTGCAGTAAACCTTCAAATTGCTCCACAACCTCTTTCATCGATTCATCCACATCCAACACCAAATGCACTCGCTGTTCCACCGGCAGATTCAACTCTTTACGGTATTGCTGAACGGCACGGACCAGTTCCCGGGCTTTCCCTTCTTTTCGCAGATCTTCTGTGATGGTTGTATCAAGGAAAACGCTGAACGTTGAGTTTGAAGCCATTTCCAACCCTTGATGGGTCTTTTGATGAACGATCAGGTCATCCTTCTCAACCGAAACCTTCTCCCCGTTTGGAGATTCAAATTCAACATACCCTTGTTCCACAGCCTTCTTCGCTTCTTCGGAAGATAGGGATTGTAAATGTTTCTGCGCCAATCCCACCAGCTTCCCGAGTTTCGGACCGGCTGTCGGGAAATGCAGCTTCAGTTCATACTGTACAGAATCTCCTGCATTGTCCTGCAATTGAACGTTCTTCACGTTGATTTCATCTTTGATGATGTATTCATATTTCTGAAGAGGTTCAGTATCTTGTTTTGACCCAACAACCGTAAGCTCAGATAGGGGCTGCTTCGTTTTGATGCTTGTCATATTCCGGGCGGACCTGGCAAGCTCGACAACTTGTAATACATGGTCCATTTCCAGTTCAAGGAGCGGGTTGATCTCCTCTTGTTCAGCTTTCGGGAAATCAGCCAGATGAACGCTTTCACCCGTCAGGTTCATATGGATATCTTCTGCGATGAATGGTGTGAAAGGGGCAAGCAGCCGGCTCACACTGACCAATACCCGATGTAACGTGTGATACGCCGCTAATTTATCTTCATTCAGTCCTTCACTCCAGAAGCGTTCCCGCGACCTCCGGATATACCAGTTACTCACCTGATCCACCAGAATGGATAACTCTCTCGCTCCTGCCGTAAAGTCATATCCATCTAAATGATCCGTTACAAGTTTGGTCACCGAATTCAATCGTGATACCATCCACTGATCAAGCAGGGAAGGCGTTCCGGCTTCATGTTTTTCAGGATCAAATCCGTCGATCACCGCATACAGGGTGTAAAAGGAATGAACGTTATTCAGCGTGTCCACAAGCTTCGATTTTGCCTGACTGACGACGTTTTCCGAGAAGCGTTTATTATTCCAGGGAGCACTGTCAGCGAGCAAGGCCCATCTAAGAGCATCGGCTCCGAATTTCTCCACGAGTTCCATCGGATTCATGACATTCCCTTTACTCTTGGACATCTTCCGTCCGTCTTCATCGAGGATATGCCCAAGTGATAAGACACGCTTATAAGGAGCTTTGCCGGTAAAGAGAGAGGATACCGTCAACAAGCTGTAGAACCATCCCCTCGTCTGGTCCACTCCTTCTGCGATTACATCCGCCGGGAATTGTTGTTGGAATAACTCTTTATTTTCAAATGGATAATGATACTGGGCAAAAGGCATCGAGCCGCTGTCGAACCAGACATCGATCACTTCTTTCGTCCTCTTCATTTCATGTGAGCAGGACGGACATTCCACGGTCACTTCGTCGACATACGGTTTATGAAGCTCAAGATCGTCTTTCCAACCGCTTTTCGCATGTTCTTTCAGCTCGGCAACGCTCCCCGGGACGAACTGCTGGTCACAATCCCCACAAACCCAGACGTTCAGCGGCGTTCCCCAGTAGCGGTTCCTGCCAAGGTTCCAATCGACCATATTGTCGAGGAATTTCCCGAATCTGCCCTCTTTCATGTGATCCGGATACCACTCGACAGATTGGTTGTTCTTGATGATCGTATCTTTCATGGCCGTTGTCTTGATGAACCAGCCTTCCATCGCGTAGTAGATGAGCGGTGAGTCACAGCGCCAGCAGTGTGGATAGCTGTGTTCGTACTTTTCTTTTGAAAATAGAAGGTTGCTGTCTGCCAGCATCTTGATGATTTTCACATCGCTGTCCTTTGTGAATTCCCCTTGGAGAGGCTTGAAATCACTGGTGTAGCAGCCCTTCTCATCCACGATATTTACAAAATCCAATCCGCTTTCTTTGATGGCATTGTAATCATCTTCCCCGTGCGCAGGTGCCAGATGAACGATACCGGTTCCGCTCTCGTCTGTTACAAACCCTGCCGAAATGACTTCATGACCTCGCTCAAGCGTAAGATTGTCGAAAGGCGGTTGATACGAAACGCCAACAAATTCGTGTCCTTTATGCTCACTGACCACTTCAACGTCTTCTCCCAGCACCTCGTTCACAAGGTTTTTCGCAAGGATATATGTCTCTTCACCCCGCCTCGCTTTCACGTAATCCACGTCTTCATGGACGGCAAGTGCCACATTTGACGGAAGCGTCCACGGTGTCGTCGTCCAACCGAGAAAGTACTCATCCTCTTTTCCTTCCACTTTGAATTTGGCCGTTGCGGAAAGATCTTTTACATCTTTATATCCTTGAGCTACCTCATGGGAGCTGAGGGACGTTTGACAGCTCGGGCAGTACGGGACGACCCGGTGCCCCTGATAGAGCAACCCTTTCTTATGGATGTTCGAAAGGATGTGCCAGACGCTTTCGATATAGTCATTTTGGAGGGTCACATAAGGATCGTCCATATCCACCCAGTATCCGATGGCTTCGGTGAACGTACGCCACTGCCTTTCATAATCGAACACACTCTTTTTACATTCATCAATGAATTTCTCTACGCCGTATTCCTCGATTTCCTGTTTACCTGAGACGCCGATTTTCTTTTCGACTCCTAGTTCCACCGGCAGGCCGTGGGTATCCCAACCTGCCTTTCGTTTCACTTGATATCCACGCATCGTTTGATACCTGGCGACGAAATCTTTGATTACACGTCCTAGGACATGCCCGGCATGCGGCAGACCGTTGGCTGTCGGGGGACCTTCGTAGAAGACGAATGTCTTTTCCCCTTCACGATTTGCCACAGATTTTTCAAAAATATGATTCGAATTCCAGTAATCCTGGATCCGCTGCTCCCTTTCGACCGACTTTTCGTTTACATTTACCTTATCCATGTCATCACACCTTCTTTTATATAAATAAAAAAAACCCGCCCCTAACCTAAGTTAGGGACGAGTTTATAACCCGCGATACCACCCTGATTCTGTCCGCAAACTGTATTTCAAGTTTACTTTGACAGCGCTCATGCAACGTACAATCATACGCGTTCCTTGTAACGGCGGAAACCCGTCAAAGCTTAAAGTACCTTCAGCTTTGCTTCTCGGAGAGGATATTCAATATGATCTGAACGTTGACTTCCACCAAATCGCCAACTCTCTGTAGAACAGACTCCATACCTACTCGTTCTCGTCATGGAATGTAAGTGTTATGTTACAAATAATCTATACGATACAGGTTAATTTTGTCAATACTTTATTTTATTTTGGGCTGTAAGTGATCCATTTATTCACTATTCTTTACTAACGAATCACATTATGTATATAATAAAGATAGTTAAGTACACTAAAAAAGGAGCCTGACGGCAATCAGGACTCCTCCACAACATAAACTGCATGGAATGTGCAGCGGCTCACTTAGAGTCAATCGAAACAGAAGTAATCATCAATGATCCTCATGAGCGGTGGGGACGATGGTTACTTCTTTTTTTGTGTAACCGCGACAATTGCTACAATCAATGTTCCAAAGGCAATCATGATTTGTAATACATCTCCTACAGCAATCATTAGCGTATCACCTCCCTTCACTTGGGAGTGTGAGCCGCTACCCCATCTTCCGTATTATGTTGTGTACTTCCATTATATCATAGGCAAACGTGTGTTTACTCCCTTCCGAATGGACCAGTCTGAAAATTTGGAGGGGGTATACTTCATACATTCTTAGAAGAATAATTTATGGTGAATCTCAGCGTACAGGCATGATTTTATAGAAAAATTCAATCTAAATTGCCTCTCATAGAGCCCCCGGAAATATTTTTAGTTCTAAAGTAATGGTAAAATATACTCCGTTCACTGAGAATGGATCGATCTCCTTCAAGGAGAGAAAATGAAATATAATCTCGGCGATATTGTAGAATATGAAGATGAATTGTACACCATATTCTGGATCTATGATTCTGAATATGTAGAATTGAGTTCGGAAGACAAGCAATGTGTGTTGGCGAAAGCGGAAGAAATCAGGTTGGTCAGAGCGAAGTGAAGATGAAGCTGTCTGGATAAGATTTAAAAAGCACCATTTACGGAGTTCATCTATCTCAGTGGACCCTTTTAAATAGTCAAAAAGGAATAACAGATAGTATGTACTTTAGATATAGACTGCTGTCATGCTTATAGATGGAACAGTACATAGTCAGTTGATGCACATTGTTACCGAAAGCTATGAAACAAAAGGGTTTATAGTCAACAGTATTTCATCTTTCCTGATTTTCCAAAGTGTGTCACCATTATTAACGATGAGCACACTGCAAGAAAACCTCAGATCCCCGGGTAAACATTTTCCATAGAAGAACCAACAAAAATGAAATAGGCGGAGCTTTTCCGGTTATATGTAGAATGGAGCTTTTTTTGGAGTAAATAAGGGGAACTTTTCCGCTTATGCACAGAAAAAACACCTATATTTGTTTTGGTTTGAGGATATAGACGGAATTTTTCCGTCTATTCCTACCTTTTTTACTAGTAATGAACGAATTAAGCGGAATTTTTCCGTCTATTTAGCTTGATGCTTTAAAGGGCTTTTTCAATGATCTTCACATTCAGAAGGATTGACATATCGAGAAAAACCGATTAGTATAGACCCCATGAAAACAATCGATCTATTCAAAGCATTGTCCAATGAAACCCGGTTGAATATTTTGCAGTGGTTGAAGGAACCGCATAAACATTTTGATAAGCCGACCGCTCACTTATCAAAAAATTTAAGCGAAAAAGGTGGTGTCTGTGTCGGGGACATACAAGAGAAGGCCAACCTGTCGCAATCGACGATTTCACAGTACTTGTCGATGATGCAAAAAGCAGACCTTCTTGAATCCGAGCGGCATGGAAAGTGGACGTACTATCGAAGGAACGAAGAAACCATCTCGACATTAGCTGATTATATTGGAAAAGACCTGTAACAGGTTTTTTTCTTTGTATATCAAATCTACATTTCTCGATATATAGATTTATTTTTAGATTAACATATCGTTAATTCTCGATATTTAAAAATATAAAAATAAAGGAGTCACAGTCATGAAAAAATTTTTCATATACATCATTGCCCTGATTGCCGGAATGGCACTCAGTATCGAGGGTGCCATCTACGGTGAACTTGGTAAAAGTGTCGGTAAACTCGAAAGCAGCTTTTATAACTTCTTTACAGGGTCGATCATTTTAGGGCTTGCTCTTCTCTTCTTTGGAAAGGGAAAGCTATCTTACACATTTAAAGCACCGAAATGGAATCTGCTTGGAGGGATTCTCGGCGTCGTTTATTTAACGATTCTGGTCATCAGTATCCCCATTGTCGGCGTTGGCCTATCCATGGTTTCCGTCATATTGGGTCAGATGGCGATGAGCATCCTGATCGAGCACTTTGGATGGCTCGGGAGCCGGAAGAACCCGGTCAATCTTAATCAACTATTAGCCGTCGGATTCATGTCCGTGGCATTACTATTAATCTTCTAAAGGAGTAGAACTCATGAATCTATTTATCATTCTATTTACCCTGCTTGCAGGTATTATGTTAAGCGCACAGTCCTCTATCAACGGGACCTTCAGCAAGAAAGCCGGGACGTTGGAAAGTGCGTTCCTGACGTTCGCCACCGGAACTCTCTTTCTCATCATCATCATATTATTCTTCGGACAGGGCGATGTTCTTGCTCTGCTTGATGCACCTAAGTGGCAATTGAGTGCTGTTCTATTCGGGGTAGGCTATCTGTTCTTGACCGTTCTTGCCGTCCCGATCATCGGTGTGACGGCAGCCAATATTTCAACCGTGATCGGTCAGCTCATTGCCGGTATGGTCATTGATCACTTCGGCTGGTTCGGCGGTGTGGAAATAGCAATGGATCCGAAGCGTTGGCTGGCTTTGGTGAGTATGATGCTAGCCCTATATTTCGTGTATAAGGGGAATTCAACAGAGAGAAATGCCCATTAATATGAAACCAGATCTGGCCCGCAGAATATGGGGGCCAGATCTGGTTTATTTACAGGAGACACTCCAACGAAAAGATAGAAAGGACTTTTCTACCGTTGGCGTTTTATCATTTTTTATACAAGAATGCTTGGCATGACGAAAAGAGTACTCATTTGATAGAACACAGATCAACATCATACTTAAAGCTACTGCCGTCACGGATGTTTTCTTCACCTCGGGACCACCTCAATTACTTCTCATTTGGTTTTCCGTACTTCACCAGGACATGCCACAAAAGCTTTAATTCCTGCAGTACGTCTTCATATGTTCCCCGGCCTTTCCAGTCTCCCGGATTCTTCTTAACATCAAGGGCCGCCAGCCCGATTGTGTGCGCATCAATCTTATTTTTTTGAGAAATCCGCCTGGCCAAAGATGGCATGGATGCCCCTCTGAAATCAGAAGGAACATCATCCACATTAAGGCTAAAACCCATATGCCATTGAAGTTCGATCGAATACTTGGAACACATTTGCTCCATCGTTTTACCGACTGTTGTATCCTTAAAAGATGGATCGGCAACTAGTACTTCTACATCTTTTTCCAATGAAATCGGCCCATGAATTTGGGATTCGATATAATGATTCAGATTTCGATGGGTCACTCGTTCCTTCCTGCCATGCTCAAGATCATTCAATATGTGTTGAATAAACCTCGTCGGAGTCAGATCCTTCTCTCCCAATGCAAAATCCCTTAAAAACATTTCTTCCAAAAGCGCAGCCAAAATCATATCGAATTCTTGGTATGTTCCCTTCTCATGGGGGTTTTGATGAGAGTCCAGGTATGTGAAGGTAGAACGGGATGAGACTTCAGGGGATAGCAGAAAATAGCATGAGCCGAACCGTGGGGAAGGACCATCCGGATGGAGCATCAGGTTCAATGCCCCGTACTTTGGCCGTTCGCTCATCAACGCACCTTCCGATTGATAAGCTCCCCCAAACATATCCTCCTCCCACAGATCCCGGTCACCACCTGAACTGGGAGACACTTTCCCATTCGATATGAATGTTTCGAACTGACTTTTATATTGCCCTTGTTCAAGCAGGGACCCGGCAACGTTCTTCCTGGTGGACGTCGGTCGATCCGGATGGAAATGTAGACCGATCTGTGCGTATGTTTTTATATGGTGAACGGCCTGATCGAACACTTCAGCTGAAATATTGGACATGTTCAGGACATGCTGGATGGTAGAATTCGCTTCCGCTTTATGCTTTAGGGCAAAGGAGGTAAAATAATCGATTGCCTGACGCTGTGACGGTGTTAATCCCATAAAGATCCGACTCTCCTAACCGAATGACTCCAACCCATTATTTCTCCCAAAGCTCAATCAGTCTGCCTTCAGGATCTAGAATCCAAATAAACTGACCGAATTCACTCGCCTCTTTTTCTTTTGCAAGGGGTACTCCGATTTGATTCAGATGCTGTATCGTTTCTTCCAAATCATGAACTTGGAAATTCAACATAACCTGCTGTTCAGTCGGGAAGTATGTGTCATCTTCCTTAAAGAAAGAAAAGATCGTTTCATTTTCTGGATCGGGTTTAATAATGGTCCCATTCCAGCCTTCTATCTCAAGCTTTAACACTTCGCTGTACCACCTTTTTATCTCATCCAGGTTTTTGGTTCTCCAGAAGATTCCTCCGAAGCCTTTGATCATGATATGTTCTCTCCTTTTCTATTTTTCATTTAATAACTAAACGTATATTCCGATTTGATGACGCCACTGGAATATGATTTCACGTTCAATAGCTTCAGGTTTACACGCGGCTCTTTGCATCCGAATAATGGAGTGCCGTTCCCGACTAGTATAGGGTTGATCTTAAGGACTAAGCGGTCTAAGAGTTGGTGTTCGAGCAGCGTCCCAGCCAGCTCTCCACCGCCGCAGAGCCAGATTTTGCCCTTTTCTTGCTGCTTTAGCTTCTGAATAAATGGGACGGCATCTTCTTTTATGAGTTCTACTTCTTCGTTAGAGTCAAATTGAAGTGACTTTGAAAATATGTAATGCTTGATTCCCTTATAGCCGGGTTCACCAGGCTTTGCCCCTAGCAGGAATCCGAACTCATATGTTTTCCTGCCCATTAATACGGCATCATAGTCCTTCAAGTCTTCCATGAAACCGGGTACATGTTCGCCATCAAATAGAAAAAGAGAGCGTTCGATATCCCCGTCTATCAATGCTTGATCTGCGATAAAATGGTCTAGAGAGACGGCCACATGATAAATCAGTTCGCCCATTTTTCTTTCCTCCCATCATAAATCGTTTACTTAGAACACCTGACGCAATTCTACCTCGCCTTCCCCATACCCTTGAGGATCGGGCACGCGCATGGCCCACTCGATGGCTTCTTCCCTCGACTTAACATCGATGAGGAAGAACCCTGCCACTAACCCGTCGACTTCAAAAGGTCCTTCGGTTACAACCGGCTCTGCCCCTGGATCCGGATATGAAACGCGGATACCGTTTGAGCTTGGATGAAGTCCCTTCGCCATCACCCGGACGCCTGCTGAAACCAATTCCTCATTGTAGGTGGACATGGCCTCCATAAGCTCAGGACTTGGTAGATTTCCAGCTTCCGAGTTTTTTGAGGCTTTGACGATCATCATAAACAGCATAAATACTTCCTCCTTCCGGTTATCTTCACTTCAGAATACACGGCTTTCCATCCTCATCAAATGCTTGCTTTAAGTCAAACGCATAAGGAGTAGTTTTATGTTCAAGATAATAATCGTATCTTTTGGCAGCTTCCTCCCATGAGACATCCTTCACCTTCTCTGTCCACCAGACTACATACGAAGAATGCTTCCCATCATCAGGGTCCATCCATTTGTTCCTGTTCCGCAGTGCCTGACTGTGCTTCCCCGCATATGTAAAGCGATATAAGGATTGCAGGTTTTTCCATACCGTTAGTGTCAGGACCGGGTATCCCTTACCTTCCACTTCTACAGGTAAAGTGACTCCATCTGATGAAAACTCTTCAATAAGATGTCCTGATAAAGTAGCCTGACGCATCACTTTATATCCCATTTCATAAAACTCACGAGATACCGGGTGGTCATAAGGATGAATTAACCTGCCAACCGTATAAATTGAAACGAATGCCATACACATCTCTCCAATTACAGTCTTTACTCCGTTAAATTCATGTAAAATACCATACTAAAGGTATTCCATTTCAATCAAGATTCTTCCTCCATTCAGCGAAAAATACTATGAAACATTAACAATTTCACCACAATACAACCAAAAGCACACATAAAAGTCCGTGGCTACTATCTGAAATACCAAACTCTCTAGCATTCCTTTCAATGAATTGAGAATACGATCGTTTCATCGATTGACCCACTTTTCACCAAGACCATATTCTACTTGTACTAATTCCGTATTTGAGAATTTGTCTGCCAAGAACGGCTTCTTTTGACTTCTAAGAAAAGGTATTTGAAAAATCATCATTGGAAACAACACAATATGAAAAAAAATTCTCTTTACAATTTGGTTCATGGTAAGGTTTTGATCTTTTTTCAGTGAAATCACTTTTATTTTCAATAGTTTATGACCAGGGGTTTGTGTAAAAATGTTGATGAATAAAATATAGTAGGCTATAACGAAGCACAAAGTAGATAGTAGCTTTACTGGTGTAGAAATTCCAAGATGATCGAGTATGGAATATAAACAAAACAGTGGAATCAAATCGATTCCACTCGACAACAACTTCCTTATCAGACCTGCCCTAATAAAAGTATCATCATGATGATGAAACGTCCTAATAGATTCCAACTCATATTACGATCGAATCTGAAGACGGAGAAAATATACCATGATCAACAAAATGATGAAACTGAAGATAATATCCAAATGACAACCCTCCTTCAAATATCCAGTTTTTCTTCTATACCTCTATTAGGCAGTCCTTTCATCACCAACTAATCCCGCTCCTTTGGCCACGATCCTTGTTGTTTGCGTAAGAGTACAATTTGCCCTATATGGTAAGCATTGTGCAAAACTTGACGGGCCAGAATCCCAACGAGCTCCTCTTGAATTTGACTCTCATCAACTTTTGATAATGATTTATGCACATTTTCACAAATCAGATGTGTTTCTGCCAGGACTTCTTTCCAATTCTCTGAATCTGCACTGTCCCCTGTATCTCCAAAGGTGTTCTCCTCAAGGATTGACTTCCATATAGGATCTGCTGGTCTACCGATATCTCCAAATGAAGTTTTTTTATGAGATACCCGTTTTCCAGATCTTAAATCATTGACCTGCCTAACGAGTAGAGAGTTGTAATAATTAAGATGGTTCACCGTTTGCCAAATGCTATTCCCTCCCCCCGGAGGTTGCCAGCTTGCATCTAGGGAACTTAAACCTTCAAGGGCCGGTTCCAGGGGTAAAAACCATGCCTCCGTGTTCCAGCAAAAATCAAATTCCATGCGAAAAGTATCCATCAGTCCCAGTTTCATGTGCTTTTTCACCTCTGGTTAAGATTATACAAATAGCTTACATCGCGACCCTTTGTAGTCATTTGCTCACCAAACAACATCAGAATTCTGAACATTCAGTTTTTATTATCCATTAATTTCTATTATTAATCAACAGACTCTTGATTCACCATAGCCGATTCATAGTACGGATCGGTTCATGATTATTCTGTTGCCCCTATCCTAACTGGCGTTTAAAAATCTTACTGGCAATTAAATAAGCGAAGCCCATGATACCAACGCACCAGGCAAGGGAAATCCAAATCTCACTGCCGACCGTCCCACCATATAAAAGGGCACGAATCGCATTCACGATCGAAGTCACGGGCTGATTTTCAGCAAACACACGCACAATGGTTGGCATCGTTTCCGTTGGAACAAAGGCCGAGCTGATAAACGGCAGGAAAATCAATGGGTATGAATAAGCCGTCGCCCCTTCCATCGAGTCTGCAGTCAATCCCGGAATAACCGCAAGCCATGTCAGGGCCAGCATAAACAATACCAGTACCCCGATGACCGCGAGCCACTCCAACATATCAGCACCTGAACGAAATCCCATCAACAGCGCAACGAGAATGACCACAATGACGGCAAGCAGATTTGATACAAGGGAAGTCAGTACGTGTGCCCATAATATCGAGGAGCGCTTGATCGGCATCGTACTAAAACGCGCCATCAGCCCGCTCTTCACATCCGTAAAGAGCCGGTGCGAGGTATAAGCGACACCTGACGCAATCGTAATGAGCAAAATTCCGGGTAACAGGTAATTCACGTAGCTGTCCGTCCCTGTCTCGATGGCACCGCCAAATACATAAACGAACAACAATAGCATCATAATCGGAGTAACGGCAACCGTGATGATCGTATCAGGACTCCGTAATATACCGCGCATCAAGCGTCCAAATAATACCCCTGTGTTACTATTCATTTTCATTTCCTCCTTTTTTTCCAATGATCGAGAGGAAGATTTCCTCCAGTGTCGGCTGCTTCTCGATATACTCCACTTCAGCAGGCGGGAACATTTCCTTCAGTTCAGTAAGAGTACCTGTCGTAATGATTTTCCCTCCATGGAGGATGGCGATACGGTCCGCCAGCTGTTCCGCTTCCTCCAGGTACTGGGTTGTCAGCAAGATGGTCGTTCCGCCAACAGCTAGCTCCTTGACGGTTTCCCAGACTTCCATCCGGGCTTCCGGGTCCAGCCCTGTCGTGGGCTCATCAAGGAAGATGACTGGAGGCGCCCCGATCAAGCTCATAGCGATATCAAGCCGGCGCTTCATCCCGCCTGAATACGTATCCGCTCGTCTGTCGGCCGCGTCCGTTAGACTGAATCGTGTTAAGAGATCATCTGCGATTCGAGACGGATTGGACACTCCCCGTAACTTCGCAATCATGATCAAATTTTCCCTCCCTGTCTGGATACCGTCCAGTGCAGCAAACTGTCCCGTCAAACTGATGCTCCGGCGAACCTGATCCGGTTGATGCTGAACATTAAAGCTGCAAACACTCCCATTCCCGCCATCTGCCTTCAGCAGTGTCGAAAGTATATTGACGATCGTTGTCTTACCCGCCCCATTTGAACCGAGAAGCGCGAATATCTCTCCGCGCTGCACCTCAAAATCCACACCCTTTAAGACTTCCTTGTCTTTGAAGGATTTTGTTAATCCTTTTACTGAAATCGCTGCCTGACTCATGTTTTTTCCTCCCTTTATTTTGAAAGCTACTTAGTGTTACTGGTAATCAGTATAACTTACTACTATGGTAAAAAAACAACTGAATAGTGTCGGTTCAGCATGTATCACCCGCCATTCAGTCGATATCACTTAATGGATTCACTTTTTTCCACGACCGATCGTATCGTTCAACTTCGCCCGGTACTTGTCACTCCACTTTTCCGAGTCTTTCACCAGTTCATCACAGAAAGCGGCTACGTCTTCACCCGTTAGATCAGTAACTTCCCTGCCTTCTGCAGCCCCTTCCTCGAACAGATCCAAAATGCCATTGAAAACCCGGCTCGTATCTTTCCAGTCGGTAAGACCCCCGGCTGTCCACATATATTTCTGGATCGCCTTATAGGCATTGAGGTACTCACTTGGCAATGTCTTCGCACGGGCTTCCATCGCTCTCCATTCACGCTTGTCGGCAAAACTTCCGGTAATCTTTTCAATAAATTTCATCTTATCCTCTCCTTATGATTTCTTTTGTTTTGAGTTCGTTCATCTTGCTTGAAAGAAATTCCCATTTACCCCAGAAGATCTTGAGTTTTTCCTGCCCCGCTTCATTCAGGGTGTAAAATTTCCGTGGCGGGCCAACACTTGATTTTTTCTTTTCGATATTCACCAGATTGTTTTTCTCAAGACGCATGGTAATGGTGTACACCGTACCTTCCACTACATCCGTGAAACCAAGTTCTCTCAGCTGCTGCGTGATTTCATAGCCATACGTTTCACCACGGCTGATGATCTCAAGGACACAGCCTTCAAGAACCCCTTTCAGCATTTCTGTTAAGTTTTCCAAACATTCACCCCCTCTATTTCAGCTCTGTACTCAGTAATACTAACTACCACTATATAGTATGACGAAGTAGTGGTTTTGTCAACCCAATTTATAAAAGCTGAAGATGGAATAGGATATCTTCAGCTTTTTGTCGTGTGTATGTAAGGTTATTTGGGTATACTTTGGTGCTTTTCATAGCGAGTAGGATCCATCCGTTGATTCTTACCACCTGAAATTTTTATTGAAAAGACTCTGCCATTTGAACCATCTGTGTTTTACTCACTTCTTTTGGGGTTAGTTTGGCATAATAGATTACTTCATAGTACAGGTCATCTTTCCAGGTAAGGACTCTTCTGCCGGAGTCATTCGGTATAAATTCCCCGTACATATCCTCCCCGATTTTCACCCTCTTGGTCTTTTCTGATTCATACTCCGGTTTTGATGATGTGATTCTGATATCCATCATATTTTTATCAGCATTCAGTAACGAAATGGCTGCTGTCTGTTGATTCTCTCCAACTGAAAAATCGGTGACTATCATTTCCGCAAAGGGGACCTGCGAAGGAAACTTGAATTCATGATTCGACTTTGAAGTGTATTGTAGATCGTGCATCCTGCCACGATGTTCTGTCCATACAAAACCGATGGTCACAACAGAAGCAAATAATAGTACAGAAACTATTATTTGCAGCCTAGTTACCTTTATTCCTACCATGTTAATCTTTGGCCCCATGCTTACTATTTGATGGAGAAAAAAGTCTCCACTTCCCTTCAGAAATGATCTCAACTTCTCCATCGACCACTTTAATGGCAGTCTCATCATCGATTGCATACGCCGCACCCTTCATACCCTCAGCCCATCTCTCTGCATCAGCCATCGTGTTTTCCGGCAGCATCTCGTGATCCAGATGAGGGAAGATTGAAAAATCAACCAACCCAAGCGCTGCATCCCCGCCGTTCGGAGGATTCCAGCCAACAAAGTCTTCTCCGACCGCAGGCGCCATCACCATACTCCCTGCACTCATTCCCACATAGACTGCATCCAGCGACGGCAAAAGATCTGCAAGTCCGGATTGTCGCATCCAATGAGCTAAGTAGAGAGCGTCACCGCCCGATACGAGAAAGACATCTGTTTCCTTTACAAGCGGGACCCACCTGTCTCGATTAATGCTTGGCAGCGCTGTAAGCTCCAGCACGCCGACAGACTTCCATCCCAGGTCCACCATGGGATTCTCTGAATTTCCGCTGATGAACTCCCATGTTCTGACGCCGGGACCGACCCATGGGTGTCCGTACATAGCGGTGGGGATGCACAGGGCAGTGCAATCGGCAATCGGTTTGTCGAGCATCGTAACCAGCGCTTCTTGAATGCTTTTGTTATTGACGCCTGCGGATGTGAGTAGTAGTTTCATGATTTCATCTCCTTAGTGTAGTCATACGCTTAAATTTATCAGATCTGTTATTTTTGGTGTTCCTTTTCCATTAATCAGAGCTAATGTTTCTATAAATGAGTTCAACAAAAATGGCCGTTTATCCTTCCTGGATGAACGGCCGTGTTTATTTACAATCACTGTTTTTCAGATTTGAACTGCTGGCAGTTGAACATAAATTGTCTAGCATAATCAGGTTAAGCTCCAGAGCTGATAAATAGACGGAGAAATTCCGCTTAATTAATCATTAATTTTAAATAAGGTTGAAATAGCAGGAGTAATTCCGACTATTGACTCACAAATACTAAAATAATGGTTATTTCCCTGTTCATAAGCGGAAATCCTCCGCTTATTTACCCCCAAAACAAGTTCCGTTCTAAATGTAACCGGAAAATTTCCGCTTATTTTATTTTGGTGGTGTTGGTTCTTCTATAAAGAGCAAGCACCTTATTTTAAAGATAATGCGAGAAATATGATAATAATTTTGAAGTGTCGTATTTTCTTAATTCGTAAACGTACCACGGGGACAGGCCCCCTTGAATTTACCTATTCATCTTGACCAGTAGATTTTTTATAAATGATGAATGAACATCATCAAACAAATGACGGGAATCAATGAGACCCCCAAATAAAAGATACCAATCATTTTTCTTCCTTGTTTATATCTCATAATCCCGAAATTGACGATCATGCAAATCATGATGACCACATTAACCAGATTCAATTGTCCTAAATGTTCTCCACCACGTCCTTGAAGTAGAAAGAGAATGAACACCGTAATCGACAGGACGATCAAGAGCGAGTGAAAAAACAAACCTGATTTTGTAAAATTAGATTTAAACATGGAACACCTCACTCATGAAATATTTTCCAAGCATTCATATTCATTATTTCAAAAACCTTCACTCCGAGCAATGCTCAATTCCTTCTCCTTTTTCCCATAATAAAAAGACCCAAGAGAGATCCCCCCTCCTGAGTCCATTATTCAATCACTTAAACAAATCCATCAACAGCTCCCAAAATCCTTTTTCCTTCTTCGGTTCTGCTTTCTTCTCTTTCTTTTCTTCCTTCTCGATGCTTTCTGTTTTGATTACGAATTGCACGGAGGAGACTTTTTCGTTTTTGGACGAAACGAAGGATACAGGTTTGAAATCGGATTTGTCGTATTCGGCCATCATCTTGTTGATTTCTTCCTGCATCTTGTCGGGAAGGTTTTTCGTTTCTTGATGCAACGCGCTTGTTCCGTCTTGTAGGTCTGCGACCCCGCCTTTCAACTGGTTGGTTCCGCCGGCCAGTCCAGTTATCCCCTCATGAAGTTTCGCGTATGAAGAGGATAGTTGCCCCACGCCTTCTGTGTACTTGACCAACCCTGAGTGGAACTCTCCGTAGTTAGCTGACAGTTCACCAAGTCCTTTTTGGAGCTTAGAAAGCCCGCTCATATCCGTTTCCTTCAAGGAGGCAGACAGATTAGTTGAAATGGAAGTCAGCTGACCGCTCATGTCATTCACAGAACCATTCACCTGATTCAAGGTCGGCCCGACTGCGGCAAAGGCTTCCTTGACGCTTGCATAAGTCCCCTTCACTTTTTGCGCCGCTTTGTGGGACGCCACGAGTTTATCCACTACCTTTGGATCGGCCCCGCTTTGGTATAGCGCAGTAATCTCTGCTTCTGTCAAGTTGTTGGCGGGAATCTCAGCTATCGCTCCGTCCAGGGCACGGTAGGCTTGAGCGTAATTCGCCTGCAGATTGGATAATCCACTTGCTGCTTGGGTCAGGCCGTCCGCCAGCTGGTTGAGGCCACCCGGCAATTCATGCAGTGCGGACAGATCCATGTCAGCAGGATTTGCCGACAGTGACTGATTGATGGTCCGCAGTGCTTCGCCGATGGAGTTTGAGGCCCCGACGATTTGAGACGAAGAACCATTCAATTCACTGATGCCGTTTTTATACTGAGCTGAACCGTCACGAAGCTCCGCAGCACCGCTGTTCAATCGGGAGACGCCGGTTTTCAGGTCGGTCACACCGGTATTTAACTTCCCTATGGCGTTGGATAGCTTAGCCATGTCATCGGTCATATTATCCGTCCCTGTCGTATCAATGGGAAGGGTGGACGGGACAGCGGCGATTTGGACGCCCTTGAATTCAAAGTCCTTCACATCCGCTTCCACGCTCATCTTCTTCTCTTTTCCAGGCATGACCGTGAAGGTGATCTGCTTATCCTTCCCGGCACTTGCCACCATTCCTTCAGCTGCCTCGATGTTTTCATACGTATTAGGCAGATTCAGGGAAACCTGAAGCAGATAGTTTTCATAGAAGACAGTCCCTGCACGTTGATTTTCTGAAGTATCGATGGTGATCTTGAGGTGCCCGCTTTTTCCTGCAAGCTCGGATGGATCAATTTTCTTCCCGTCCAGGCTGTAAGTAACCCTCACATCCCACGGCAGTTCGGTCTCTTCCTTCATATTTCCTTGATACGTGAACTTTCCTTCAGGAGCATCCATTTCCACCTTCTGCCCCTCTTGTTCAAGCTTCTTCAAATCGGTCAGGTTCTTAACGCTGCTAAAATCCCCGTAATCGAGAATCTTTCCTGCATGCGTGACTTCAAACGTATTCACGACATAAATGTCGTTCAAGTCACCACCGGCATCAAGGGTCGCGTACACGACTTCATCCTTTGATACAACCTTCCCTCCCGTTGCAGCCTGAGCCGGAACAGCCAGAAATGAAGGCAGTAACAGCATCAATGCGAGTGCTCTATATGTGAATGGTTTTTTTCTCATCATCATTTCTCCTCATAAAAGTTTGCTTTGATCGTTGTTTTCTTGATCCATTTATCAAACACCAATAAGAGTGCCGGCAGTACAAGGAGGACCATGATGAAGGCTAGTAGTGCCCCTCTTCCCATCAATAAACCGATGGATCCCACAATCGGATTAGATGAGGTGATCCATAAGATGAATCCGACACTCGATAGGATCGCAGCCGATATCGAGATTGAGAACGTCTTTTCATCCAATGTCCGTATCATCGCTGCTTTAGCAGGCATTTCCTTTCGATAATGGGTGTAGGCCTCGGTGAATAAGATACCATAATCCACCGTCGCCGCCAGCTGCACCGTACTGATGATCAAATACCCGACGAACACGAGTGAGGTATTCGTAAAATACGGGATCGACAGATTGATCCAGACCGCCGCTTCAATCGTGATCAGAAGTACAATCGGAATAGATATTGACCTGAAGCTGAATAGCAGTACCAGGGCAATCGTCACGACCGTCAGCACATTCACGACGATATTGTCTTTGTTGACGGTATTTTTTATATCATACAGTGTCACGCTTTCCCCAAGTGCCAATGCTTTCTCCCCGTAATAATCACTTGATGCCTTCTCCACTTTTTCAACGATGGAAAAAGGAGCGTCGCCTTCCGTCCCTTGATTCGTGTTGATGACAATGCGGCTGTAGTTCTCCGAATAAAATTCGTCCGTGATGGATTTGTCGAGATACTCCGGCGGGATCTCTGCCCCTACCTGATTGACATACGCCATGACCCCCGTCACATAGTCAAGGGACTCGATGTCCTCCACAAGCTTCTCTTCCTTTGCCATATCCCCTTTAGGGATCAGCAGGACGATCGGCGTCGTTTCACCGAACACCTCCTCGACTTTCTTGAAATCACTTCCGACACGGGTGTTTTCCGGCTGCTCCCCGGTTCCGTATATGAAGGATGTATGTGTTTGTCCCAGGAAAGCCGGAACAAGAATGACCAATACGAAGATCAGGCTTGGATATTTCAGTTTCAATACTTTGTTCCCGATACCGTTGAAGCTCGGAACAAAACTCTTATGCTTCGTCTTATCCATCCATTTATAGAGGATAAGTGTCAGGGCAGGCAGGAATACCATCACGCTGATGAAGCTCAGTACGATTCCCTTCACAAGGTTCAGCCCAAGATCCGACCCGATTTGAAACTTCATGAATGTCAAGGCGATGAATCCGAAGAACGTCGTCGCCGCACTTGCCGTGATCGCCGGGAATGATTTCTTCATGGCAAGCTTCATCGCTTCTTCGGGATCATCGGTCTCCTTCCGGTAATCAGAGAAGCTGTGAAGCAGGAATACCGCATAATCCAGTGACACTGCGAGCTGCAGGATCGGCGCCACCGACTGGGTGACGAAGGAGACTTCCCCGAGGAAGATATTCGTTCCAAGGTTGATAAGGACCGAGACCCCAATCGCCGTCAGGAAAAACAGCGGTTCGATCCAGGATGTCGTCGAAACGACTAGAATCAGAATGATGAGGGGGACGAGGAGCATCCCGGCATACATTGATTCACTTCCCGCCATTTTCTGAGAACTCGCCGTATTGGCCGCCTCACCGGCAATCGCACCATCTTCACCGATCAGCTTATAAATCTCATCCGTGATGCGCACCTCATCACCGGTCCGGACGCTGATAGAAAACAAGGCGTTCCGGTCTTTATAGTAATTCTCCACCGTTTCCTGATCCGCCACTTCCAACGGCGTCTTCAGGTCGACCATATCATCGAGCCACATCACATCCGTTACCCCGTCAATGGCTTCGAGCTTTTCTTTATAGGACATAGCCTCCTGTATGGACACATCCGTCACCATGACCCTTGTATCCGGGACCGCCCCGGTAAACTCCCTTTCCATGATATCCAACGCCTGTGTCGACTGGGCATCATCCGGGAGATAATCGACCATATTATAATTGACCTTCACAAAAAACTGCGCCACTGTTGACAAAACCGTCGCCAGAATAAACGCAATCAATACCGCTTTTTTATGCTTTATGATCCAGGAAGCAATCTTTATCATCACGTAACCTCACTTGTCTCTTTCACTTTTTCACCTTATCATTATAATAAACACGGTGTTGGATATTCAACGGACAGTTGTGTAGTGTTTGTTCAATACGCAACACTTATTGCCGGTGTGTTGGATAACTTACGCAGGAAAGGGGATTCACGTATTTGAGCACGAAAATGGACCGACGAAAAAAATACACGCGCATGGTGTTGAAGGAAAGCCTGCTGAAACTTCTGAAGGAACAATCCATCTCGAGTATTACCATCAAAGACATCTGCGAGACGGCAGACATCAATCGATCCACCTACTATGCCCATTATGCCAATCAGTATGAACTGTTGGAAGAAATCGAAGAAGAATTCATCGCAGATCTGACGGAGACTTTGGGTCAATACAACTTTTCCAAAGAAGAAGAAGCTCTGCAGATGACAGAGAAGCTATTCGAATACCTTGCAGAAAAACGAGACATTTGCGAAACACTCCTAAGTGAGAACACAGATATGTATTTTCTAAAAAAAGGGATGGTCATCACACATGAATTCATTTTCAAAAACTGGCGCACCGATGACCGGATTGACCAGGAAACCTATGACTATATCAACATGTTCATGGTGAGCGGAAGTATCCATGTGATAAAAAACTGGCTGGAAAACGGGATGGATAAGTCGCCAGGTGAGATGGCGGGCATCTTGCACCGGTTCATCAACCGGGGATTGTCAGGGGTAAAATGAAGGAGCCTGTATGAAAACAGGCTCCTCATTTATACTCGTATCAAGACTTTCCCTTCATACTTACGACTCTCAATTAAATCGTGAGCCTGTGCAGCCTCACTCAAATCGAAGATCTTCGCAATAGGGAGTTTGACTTTTCCCGATGCGAATAAGTCGATGACCTGCTCTGCTGCGGGAGCCAACATGTCCGGTCGATGTTTCCTTGTCGTCCCCAGGCTGAACCCCTTTACATTTCGACAGGAAGAATGCACATCGCTCGTTTTGAAGTGACCCGCACTGCCGCTGCTGTTGCCGAATTGAACGAGGGTTCCGTAAAGTGCCAGACAGTCCAGGCTTGCCGTCGTGACTTCACCTGCAACCGAATCGAAAATGACATGTGCCCCTTTTCCGTTCGTAAGCTGTAACACTTCTTCGGAAAACGTATCGTATGTACAAACGCGATCTGCTCCCATTCTCTTGACATAGTCCTCTTTGTTCAAGTTGCCCACGGTTGCAATCACGTTCTCAACCCCGGCAAGCTTCGCCAATTGAACGAGCATGGAACCGACGCCACCCGCTCCGCTATGGACAACGATTGTATCACTTTTTTTCACCTGACCGATTTCATGCAGGAGGATATAAGACAGGATCGATACTGTCGGCATGGCAGCCGCTTGCTCGAAGCATAGGCTTTCTGGAATCTTGAATGTCAGATGTTTATGGGCTTTCACGTACTCCGCATATGAACCGCCTATCGGAAAAGCGATGACACGGTCTCCGACTTCAAATCCAGAAGATTCCCCTGCTTCCACAATGGTCCCCGCTGCATCGAGACCAAGTGTGAAAGGGAATTTACCCTTCCCTTTATTGCCTTTTCTTGATTTGATGTCGGCATAGTTCACACTTGTCAAAGCGGTCTTGATCAGAACTTCCTCTTCATTTAACGTTGGAGTCTCCACTTCTGCCCATTGCAATACATGGGAATCCCCGAATTTATGTTGAATCACTGCTTTCATCTCAACACCCCTTCTCCACAATCTCCTTTTCATTTTAATGTAAAAGTCTGGTACCCGTATAATAGAAAAACTGAAAGAGAAGCCATAATTTGCGCTTATGTTGACAAGCTATTCTTGACTATGATAATTTGTATATGCAAATGAAAGGGTGTTGAACGATGAACCAAGAAGAAGACGTTCTGATTCACTGCTTATACTTCACGGCAAGCCGTTTTTCCCGCAGCATCACCAAGCTTGCAGAAAAACACCTGGATGCCGGGGGACTTGCTCCATCTTACTTTTATATGATCATGGTCATTCACTTCAAGCCGGGGATCACGCAGAAAGAGCTGTGCCAGAAGCTGGCCATTGCCCCTTCCACCAGTACACGTTTCATCGATAAACTGGAAAAGCGAAACATCGTTGTTCGGAAAATGTCAGGTAAACAAACCTTTATCTCTTTAACGGATGAAGGAGAAGAATTGTACCGTGAATTTCGTGTGTCGATCAAAGAAATGTTCCAGGATTATTCCGAGACGCTTGGGAAGGATTTCAGCCTGGATTTAAGCCGGATGTTGCATGAAGCCAGTTTGAAGCTTGAAAAAGAGTGAGGTAGTTGCGCTCTTTTTTTACCCACTCATTTGCACATACAAATATTAATCATTGGAGGAATTCATTATGGATAAAACGATTGTCATTATCGGCGCCGGTAAAGGGATCAGCTATGAGGCAGCGAAGAATTTTGGACTGAAAGGATACAAGGTGGCACTCGTTTCACGGACGCTTGCCTCACTCCAAAAACTTGAGAGCGATTTGGCATCACAGGGTATCACAGCCAAAGGGTTCCAAGGAGATGTTTCATCCACATCTTCCATGAAGGACGCCCTATCTGAAGTCAGAGCAGAATTCGGGGATGAAATCGAGGTTCTTCTGTACAACGCCGCGTCCATCAAGCCCGCTCAACCAACGACCATCCGCCCGGAAGATTTCATCTATGATTTTAAAGTGAACGTAGCCGGGGCCCTTTCCGCTGTTCAGGAAGTCCTTCCTTTCATGGAAAAAGAAACAGGATCAATACTATTGACAGGTGGTGGTTTAGCCCTGCATCCAAGTGCTGATGTAGCCTCTCTTTCAGTCGGGAAAGCAGGACTCAGGAACCTGGCTCACAGCCTTCACCAGGAATTGACCCCAAAAGGAATCTATGTCGGGACTTTGACCATTAACGGTTTTATTCAGGAAGACTCTTATTTTTCAGGAAATAAGATTGCTGAAGCATTGTTCAAGATGCATGAGGATAAAGGGGATGTTGAGGTTGTGTACGAAGAGGCGTGACACATCGTTTTCAAAGATGGTTTAAGAGGAAGGAGCCACATTAAAGAAAGCCTTTGGGGTGGCTCCTATTTTGTATATTTTTTGATTACATAATAAAAAGCTTGCAGAAACAATTACCGGTTCTGCAAGCTTTACCTTACCTATTCTTCATATTGTTCGTTTTCATTCGTCCCATACTGACCATTTTCCGTATCGATGACACCGCTCGTATACGAATCCATAATCTGCTGGCTTACCTGCTGGTTCGCATTTTCATCATACGTGAACTGCTCTTTCGGATCCCTCTTCTTCATCGTGATTCCCCCTTAAAAATAAGTAGTATATTCTCCTTTATTGTTCGAAAATTGGCTACAGATATAAGTGGGAAAATATAGTATGATGAATGTAAGGAGGGGATCACAATGAGTTTAAAATATCACAACATATTAGTAGCTGTAGATGGGTCAAGGGAAGCAGAATGGGCTTTCAAAAAAGCGATTGCCATCGCCAAACGGAATGACGCCACTCTGTCCCTGATCCACGTCATCGACACCCGCTCTTTCGCAGCCATCGAATCCTATGACCGTACTGTAGGAGAAAGAGCCATCAAGTATGCTGAAGAATTATTAAACGAGTACAAGGAAGAAGCCACCGAAGCCGGATTGACCAAAGTCAAAACATACGTCGAATACGGCTCCCCGAAAGTGATCATCCCAAGAGAAGCAACCAAAAACGTCAAAGCGGACCTCGTCATCTGCGGTGCCACCGGCCTCAACGCCGTCGAACGCTTCCTCATCGGAAGCGTATCAGAACACATCACCAGAGCTGCCCACTGTGACGTGCTGGTTGTAAGGACGGAAGAAGTGGAGGATTGATTTTTTTCATTAATACTTAAAAAAGAACGGTTGAGGGAGAATGATTCCACTCAGCCGTTCTTTTGCACTTTAATACCGAGGAGAAAGTGAAATTCCATTAGTTGATTGTAGCGGAAGGTGCTCGACTCCTGCGGGTATAGTGGGACAGGTGAGACCCCACAGGGCGAAGCCCGAGGAGGCTCACCGCCCACCCCGCGGAAAGCGAGCACCTGTAGCGAAAATCAACCAGCACTCTCTAATTGGTTTTAATTTTTTCTAAACAGATTGTTCAGCAAAAGACCCCAACTCAGCCTTCCCCTTCCCAATCTGCACCTTCACCTGCTCAAACCCAGTTCCACCATACGAATTCCTTCTCTCAACAGCCGAATAAGGAGTCAAAATCGAATAAATATCCTCCTCAATCAACGAAGAAAACTCACCGTACTTTTCCAGAGAAACATCCTTCAGATAACAGCCCTCCTCAATACAATACAACACAAGCTTCCCAACAATCTCATGGGCCTGTCTAAAAGGAATCCCCTTTGTCGCCAGATAATCAGCAAGCTCCGTCGCATTGGAGAAATCATTCCCGACCGCTTCCTTCATCTGTTCACTATTCACTTTCATCGTTGAAATCATGCCTGTGAAAATCTTCAGAGATCCCACAACGGTCTTCACCGTATCGAACATCCCTTCCTTGTCTTCCTGCATGTCCTTGTTATAGGCAAGTGGCAGTCCTTTTAAAACCGTAAGAAGCGAAATAAGATTCCCATTCACCCTGCCCGTCTTCCCTCTGACAAGCTCCGCCATATCCGGATTCTTCTTCTGGGGCATGATGCTGCTTCCCGTCGTGAAACTGTCATCGAGCTCGATGAATCGGAACTCTTCTGTTGACCACAGAATCATCTCTTCCGCCAGGCGGGAAAGGTGAGTCATCATGATCGAGCTGTTGCTCAGGAATTCCAGGATGAAATCACGGTCACTCACGGCATCCAGACTATTTTCATAACAGGAACCGAAGCCAAGGAGCTCGGCAGAATACTCACGGTCGATCGGGAAAGTCGTCCCCGCCAGTGCACCGGCACCCAATGGAGAGATATCGATTCTTTTCAACGAATCAACAAGCCTCTCCTTATCACGATTCAGCATCCAGAAATAACACATCAGATGATGGGCAAACGAGATTGGTTGGGCACGCTGAAGATGAGTGTACCCTGGAATGATCGTTTCCACATTATTCTCTGCCTGGACGATGATCGCTTCCTGCAGATCCTCCACGAGCTTGACGATTTCCTCCACTCGTCTTTTTAAAAACAGATGCATATCGGTCGCAATCTGGTCATTACGGCTTCTTCCTGTATGAAGCTTTCCTCCGACCTCGCCGATCAAGTCAATCAGCTGCTTCTCCAGGTTCAGATGAATATCCTCATACTCCACGGAAAACTGGAGCTCATTCCTTTCAGCCTTGCCGTAAAGCACGTGTAGTCCGTCTAGTATCTGATCGGCTTCATCAACCGTCAAAATCCCGCATTTCTTTAACATTTTCACATGTGCGACGCTGCCTTCAATATCTTCTAATACGAGCTCCTGATCGAATGAGATGGATGCATTGAATTCATCCACCCACTCTTCAGGCTTTTTGGTAAAACGGCCTCCCCATAACTTACTCATAGAGTCACTTTCTCTTTCTTCTCAGCGTTGACCATGGAAGACACCTTTGTCGGAAGACCCCATAGTTGAATGAATCCAACGGCAGCATCATGATCGAATTCATCCGCTTTTGTATACGTCGCAAGGTTTTCATCATACAGGGAATTCGGTGATTTTCTTCCTTCCACGATGGCATGGCCTTTGTATAATTTCACACGTACAACGCCATTCACATACACCTGCGTTTGATCAAGGAATGCTTTCAGCGCTTTATTTAATGGAGAGAACCATAGTCCCTCATAAATCAATTCGGTCATTTTTTTCTCGATCACCGGCTTGAAATGCGCAAGCTCTTTCACCAGTGTCAGATCTTCCAGTTCTTTATGTGCCTTTAAAAGAGTCATGGCAGCCGGACACTCATACACTTCACGTGACTTGATGCCGACAAGGCGGTTCTCTACATGATCGATACGTCCGACTCCGTGCTTACCGGCCAGCACATTCAGCTTCGCAATGATTTCTTCAAGAGGATACGCCACGTGATTCAGTTCCACAGGCACCCCTTTTGAGAACGTGATTTCAACTACATCTGCTTCATTCGGTGATTCTTCAATGCTTGATGTCAGGTCGTAAGCATCTTCCGGTGGTGCAGCCCAAGGATCCTCAAGGACTCCACACTCGTTGCTTCTTCCCCAAAGGTTTTGGTCGATGCTGTATGGAGAGTCAAGATTGATCGGAATCGGAATCCCCTTATCTTTCGCATATTCAATTTCCTCTTCACGTGACCATTTCCACTCACGAACCGGGGCGATCACTTCTAAATCAGGATTCAATGCCGCGATGGACACTTCGAATCTCACCTGGTCATTTCCTTTTCCCGTACAACCATGCGCCACCGCCGTTGCATTTTCCTGTTCGGCGACCTCCACAAGCTTCTTGGCAATCAACGGTCTTGATAGAGCGGACACCAGTGGATATTTCCCTTCGTACAGTGCATGACTTTGCAGAGCGATAAGCGCGTAATCGTTCGCGAACTCTTCTTTTGCATCAATGACATAGCTTTTGGACGCTCCTACCGTCAAAGCCTTTTCCTGTACAAAATCAAGATCCTTCCCTTCCCCCACATCCAGGCAACATGCAATGACTTCGTATTCTTTTTCCTTTAACCATTGAACCGCAACCGACGTGTCTAAACCACCTGAATAGGCTAATACCACTTTTTTACTCATCCGTATCTCCTCCTGTTGATTTTCTATATAAATGAATATTTATTCTTTAAGATGAATTTATATTAGCAGTTTACGAGAAATACATCAATACTTATTCATCAATTTGTATAATTATTTTATGGACAAGATGTGACATCGCCTTCGCACTGGGCTTCACGCAGAATTTATTGTAGGATGAAATAAGAATGAAACGTAAGGAGCGTCCAGAAAGATGAGGAATGAATTTTTTTCGTATAATCCGAGACTGGGCATCCACCTTCCCGTTATGCTGAAGGAATGGCCGATGTATTCTCCCGAGGAACAGGAAGTGATCCTTCTTGAGTGGGAGCGCGTCCGTGGAACAATTCCAGACCGAATCAGGGATATTGACGGGGAGATCGAGCGCCTGCAGGAGGAACTGGCTGCGGAAGATGACTTTGACCGGTCCTGCATAATCAACAATGAAATTTCTGAACGGGCCTCGGAAATCAATGACCTATGGCTCTGGTACCGGACCAATCCGGAAAAAACAAAAAGGGGAACGATGTGATGACCACATCATTCCCCTTTTTGTTTATTGTTCATTTTTCTTATCGCGCAGGTAGCGGTACTGATAATACTTTTCCGCAAAATCAGTGATCTTTCTCGAAAGCTGATAATTGGATCCCGCTCCGATGGCAATACTGACAAGTGGCAGACCCGACCACTTCTTCCCTTTGAACATCGTAATCGCCATCGCTTTCAGCGCCTGCTTCATGGATCCTTCCAGCCACGTGTAATCCGTCAGCTGCTCCGATCCATCGTAGAAGTAATTGGAATCCTTCTTGTTCAGATCCTCCATCAGATCCTCCCACGCAAGGGCCCGAAGTCTTGCCGGCAGGGTGGCCGCATGAAACACCTTCAATGACGTCATCATTTCGAACGGCGTCTGAACATCGAATCCGTACGTGATGGCGATGAGCTGCACCGACCGGAGATTGATGACAAGCATGGCCGGCAGGTCCGAACCAAGAGCCACCAAGCCGCCGGTCCCCGTCACTCCGCCTTGGAGAAGGGAGTAGATGCGGTGACGTCCCGCGTGCTGTTCCGCTATGTAATGAAGCTGATCAATCGTAAGATAATGCAGATCCTCCACCGTCTGAATATCCTGATTAAACGCCCGCGCCGTCACAAGGATACGCTCACGTGCATCATTCTGCATCTGTGAACCTTGTATCAGAGAGTGCATATGAAACAACCAGCCATCGAGACGCTGGAAAAATTGCTCCTGCATATCTTCAGGAATCGATTCAAACGCGTAATCCAACCATTTCACATATGTATGCTCCAAATCATTCGCTTCGTATTCATATAACTCTTCTCTCCACGTCTTGATTGACTGCCATACCTGCTTATCCCGTTCTGACCAGTTCACTTCTCCCCACTCCTTACATTCGTTGAATTAGGTATAGTATATCACATGTGGAACTGGGAGTTCGATTGAGTGGTGGGAATAGTCTGAAATTTTGAAGGGGAGGATTTTTCATTTATTATTTATTTGTTCTCCACCTCTCCTAATTCTTTTGCTGGTCGTAACCTTAAGTTATTCTTTAAAGAACCTTAAATCAAACTTAAATTTAAAAAATTCGATTTAAACTTAAAAACAAGGGTGGTAAATTAATACAAGTAACCGGTTATAAATACTTACTGTTTAAGGGAAGGTATTTCGAAAGGAAGTAATTGAAATGATATCTGGTTTATTAGGGGCACTATATGCCATTCTATTTGTATTTACTGTCTCTGTCATAATAGGAAAACTTTCAAGTTTGGCTAATGAAAAGAACCAAAATGAATACTATCTATTCTATAAATCCCTTTTTCTTATCGGGTGTTCTTTAGTTGTTATATTAATTAACACTAAGTATTTCCTATTGGACGCAGTAGCTAAAGCCGGACTTACAATTGCCGCTTTATTAATCGTTGTGTTGCCCATATTGATTATTTCCAAAGAAAAGAATAAGCCACTATATAAAAAACTTTCAAACTTGATCAATAAGTTCATTTAATTGACTCAAATTGCTAATAAAAGAAAGAGCGACAGTGCCCCCCCTCGGGAGTTACTGTCGCTCTTTCTAATTTATTATATATTAGCCGATATTCCCTTTTTCCACAACATCACGAGCAATCATCACTTCTTCATTCGTAGGAATGATCATGACTTTTACAGGTGAATGCGGGTAGTTGACGAATGCTTCTTTTCCACGTACTTTGTTGCGGGCAGGATCCCAGTATACGCCCATGAATTCCAAGCCTTGAAGGACTTTTTCACGGATCAGTGTACTGTTTTCACCGATACCTGCTGTGAAGACGATCGCGTCTACACCGTACATGCGGGATGCATACGAACCGATGTATTTATGGATACGGTTGGCGAACACTTCAAGAGCCAATTCCGCACGCTCGTTACCTTCTGAAGCCTGCTGCTCGATGTCACGAAGGTCACTTGAGAACCCGGATACACCAAGCATACCGGACTTCTTGTTCAGGATATTCAATACTTCATCAGCTGTTGATCCCGTTTTCTCCATGATGAACGGGATAAGAGCCGGGTCGATATTACCTGAACGAGTTCCCATGGCAACACCCGCTAGTGGTGTGAAGCCCATGGATGTATCGATAGACTTTCCGCCTTCGATGGCCGCGATACTCGCACCGTTACCTAAGTGACAAGAGATTAGGCGCACTTGCTCTTCCGGACGGCCAAGCATTTCAGCTGCACGCTGGGATACATACTTATGGGACGTACCGTGGAAACCATATTTACGGATTCCGAAATCTTCGTAGTACTCATAAGGAAGGCTGTATAAGAATGAGCTCTCAGGCATGGATTGGTGGAACGCCGTATCAAATACTGCAACCGCAGGAACATTAGGCAACACGCTTTGGAACGCCTTGATTCCCGTTAAGTTTGCAGGGTTATGAAGTGGAGCCAAATCAGATAGCTCTTCGATTTTCGTAATCACTTCGTCTGTGATCAGAACGGACTCATTGAAGATCTCCCCGCCGTGTACGACACGGTGACCGATCCCTTCAATTTCATCAAGTGAATTGATGATACCAAAGCCTGTCAGCTTTTCAAGCAGCATTTTAACGGCTACTTCATGGTTCGGGATATCCGTTACTTCTTCACGTTTTTCATCGTTCACTGTTATATTGAAAACCGCATCGTTTAATCCGATACGTTCAATGAGACCTTTTGTAATAACCGTTTCTTCAGGCATATCAAAAAGCTGAAACTTTAATGAAGAGCTTCCAGCATTAATTGCAATCACTTTTTTTGCCACGTTGTATCGCTCCTTTTGTTTTCGATCTATCGACTCTACCTTTATTCTGTTCATTGAATCGTTTTTTATCTCTCAATTCCCCATTAAATCACTGACTCCACCCTATTTCAAGAAAAAGCTTGAAATGACATCGTTTTCATGGTAAATTAAATATTTTCACAAAAATGTGAATACTATTTGAAGGAACGGTGGATAGATTGAAACTTCGGTTGATAAACTTAAAAAACGATTGGGAAACTCCTCACTCCCTGCATACCCAGAACACCCCTTCAATAAAACGCAAAAAAAAGACCGCCCAAAGGCAGTCTTTTATTTATTCTGTACCAACCACTGATCGATCTTCGACAGGATGTCCTGAAGGGCTCTTTGATTCGAAAGGCTTGGCAGTTGCGCAAGCAGTACCTCTTTAGGAGGCTTGATTCCTGTCTTTTTCTTCTGAAGGATCAGGATGCTTTTCGCCGAGTTTTTATTTTTGAACAGTGAAAGCGGCAGCTGCAGGAAGCCCTGGATGTCGGCTTTCTCTTTCAGATAACCTTGCAGCTGTGCGCTGTGCGGTGATTCGAAGAGTCCGTTCGGCACGATGAAGAACAGGTATCCTCCGTCCTTCGTATGCCTTAGGCTTTGTTCAATGAACAGATGGTGAGCATATGAATGGCCCTCTTCCGCTTTCAGTTCATAATCCTGGGCGCGCAGGTCGTTCGGATAATAGCCGATTGGCAGGTCGCAAAGGACAAGATCGACGGGATCGATGAACAACGGCTCTAATGAATCCTGGTTAAAGAGTTGCAATGGATGTTTCTGAAGATCGGCTCCCACATACGCAAGCTTGATCAGCACCTCGTCAATTTCGACCCCTATGGACTCGGTCTCTTTCCCAGGCATTTGATTTAACACCGTCGTTAAAAGGTTCCCTGTTCCGATCGCCGGATCAAGGACGGTCAGCTTATTCATATCTGCCGTAAATTTATTCACCAGGTAGCTGATGAATAACCCAAGTGAGTCCGGCGTCATTTGATGATTCGGCTGCACGTTCTCTTTCATCCCTTTTAAAATCGCGAATTGAAAGGCTTTACGGATATTTTCATTCTCAAGTTGAGAAAGGTTTACTTCATCGTACTTTTTATTGAGACGCTTCTTGGTCAGTTCATTGACTTCTTCCTGAAGGACATCCCCTTGAAACAGGTTTTCCCCTGTTTCGGCCACGGCTTCTAAATAACTGCAGGCGAGTTCCTCTTGCAGCAACGTAGCCGTTTCGTCGATTATTCCAAATAGTGATTCGACTGGCGAATTAATCATCGGCATTCATTCCTTTATCTCATTTTCATTCATCTATTTTACCTTTGTCAAAGACGTTTGTAAAAAAAACAATGCTGACCACGGATAAGTCAGGTCAGCATGTCTTAAAGATTATTCTGGTTGGGTCAGGATTACTTCGCGTTTTTCACTGCTTCAACGGCAGCGTCATAATCCGGGTGGTCAGTCGCTTCGCTCACATATTCCACATACGTTACTTCATCATTGCTGTCTACAACGAACACAGCACGTGCTAGAAGACGAAGTTCCTGGATGTGAACGCCGAATGCTTCTCCGAAAGAAAGATCGCGGTGATCAGAAAGCGTTTGGACATTCTCGATTCCGTTCGCTCCACACCAGCGCTTTTGTGCGAATGGAAGGTCAACTGAAACCGTCAATACTTCTACATTATCAAATTTCGTAGCTTCTTCATTGAATTTACGCGTCTGTGCATCACAAACACCGGTATCGATGGAAGGAACGACACTGATTAAACGCACCTTGCCTTTGGAATCATTCAGTGTGACTTCTGATAGATCATTAGCTAATACTGTGAAGTTGGGAGCTTTGTCGCCTACTTTTACCTCATTACCTAATAAAGTGACAGGGTTGTTCTTAAACGTGATATTTGCCATGATTTGTTCCTCCTCTATAATTGGTATGTACACTTTTCATACTACAGAAAAAGGGAGGGGGAAAGCAAATCATAGGGGTCCTTCCCGAAAAAAAAAGATGAGCCCACTCTTGACGAGTAAGCTCATTAACCATTATAGATCCAGCTTTTGATTGTGGTTGCCCTGACTGCTGTTGTCCTGCTTATTGTCATCCTTTTTCATCATGCCCTGAATCTTCTCAATGGCACCCGGAGCCAGGTCCAGCAGTCGATCGATCAGGTGAGTGCTTTCATCTAAATGAAGCATCTTGATTCCTTTCGAGCTGACGATCAGGAATGCGATTGGCGTAATGGAGACCCCGCCCCCGCTACCTCCGCCAAACGGCTGCTGCTTAGGGGATGACTTGTCACTTCCGCCATCTCCGCCTTTGCCGCTATCATCTTTACCCTTACTGTCGATGATGAATTCACTCCCACCTGCAGCAAATCCAAAGCCTACTTTTGAAACGGTCAGGATGACGCTTCCATCGGGTGTTTCAACGGGATCACCGATGATTGTATTCACGTCGATCATTTCTTTTAAATTTTCCATTGCCGTGGTCATCAGACCTTCAATCGGATGTTCTGACATGTGAAGACCTCCTAGTTAAACTGAATGTTTTTCTCCAGAAATGGTGGAAAGGGGCTTTGTCTTAAACCTGGCCCGGCCGCCTCTCCAGTACCGAAGTATCTTGAAACCTACTAGGATAGCATTCCCTATGCGAAACTGGATAATACATGAAAATTGAGTTTGAATCACCGCATGCTGAAATGTCGGGGTCACCTCAATGACCGGCATGGATTGAAGGCGCACGTACCCGCTCAGGATGCCGATGATGCTCCCTTTCATTCCCCAGATCGTTCCAGTCAACGTCCCCGTTGATGCTGCATCCCCAGTTCCGAAAAAGGTCTTCCACTGTACTTGATCCAATTTCACTTTTTTTAGAAACCCCCTGATGATCCGGTGCATGGACTGGACGTGAATGACGACCTCTTTCGTATCATTTAAGCTCGCAATAAAATCATGAGGCGTGATCTTCTTTTTTGAAGCCTTTTCCTTAGAAGGATTGCTTTCATTTCCTTTCTTCGTCTCCTGCTCGACTACGACATTCGGGCCGTCATCATCTAGCTTTACCAGTGGAATATCGATGGTATATTTGATCAAACCAAACCACGCCCTCAGCTTCACCTTGAAATGATCATTGTCATTCCCATGGTATAAGGAAATCGTGACGGTCAGCTTCGTGATGATTGCAATAAATAATAGAAATATAATAAGTGCCGCAATAATAATTAACGTCCAGATCCACCAGCTCATAAATTCACACCCTTCAACCTCTTATTATGGCCTTTGCGGGGGAAAATAAACTTGGGGAGGTGGAAATTGCGGTGAAAAATGGGGCTGACGGCCAAGTCTGGGGGTTGATTGCGTCATTTTCGTTCGTGATTGCGTCGTTTTTTGATTAATTGCGTCATTTCGTCCCATGATTGCGTCATTATTTCATTAATTGCGTCATTCCACCACGTAATTGCGTCATTTACCACAAAAAGGAAATAAACCATTAAAAAAACAAACCCGCCACATCAGCAGGTTTGCTTCTCTTCCTCACACAGCCGGAGTAAATTCCAGCTTCTTCTTTTCCTGAACCACCGTCGTGTCCGCAAACAGATCATGGATCCCCTGTTTCTTATTCGTAAACGCCACCACCACATATAAAATAAAGATGGTCGTGGAGATGAACCGGCCGATCAGTTCCCTGAACAGAATGGTTCCCCATGATGGTTTCGTTCCATTCAGCTCAATGACCCGGATGCCGAATACCATTTTTCCGATTGTCTGGCTGAAGTATTTCGTCATCAAAACGAAATACCCATAGAACACGATGCTCGTCAAAATGGAGATCGGTGCAAACATCGAACCGTCGGATAAAGAGATGTCCAGCAGTCTGAAAATCGGATTTACGATCAGCCGCGTGATGCTTCCGATGACGATCAAGTCCACAAGATAGGCCCAGAATCGTATCCAGAACCCCGCCAGGTAATAACCGTCTCGGGGAATTCTACCTGAATAGTCAGGTGAAGTCGACTGGACTTCGATATGTTCACGCGTTTCATTTTGCTCAAAGCTTTCACTCACGTCATTCACCTTCCTTATTCAGAGTATAGATACATCAATCGCGGGGAACCAGGATTTGAGAGGAGCTTCATCAGTGCTGCCGCTTCCATATCCTGACCCATCATTTTTCTTGCACCCATACTGAAGAATTCAGAGAAAGGGTCACCTGCTGTGTATTCAAATACTTGTGCATCTTTTAATTTATAATCCTTCTTCATCGCGGCGATGGTATCTTCCACATAACCGAATTCATCGATCAGGTTGACTTCCTTCGCCTGGATCCCATCGTACACACGTCCGTCTGCGATCTTCTTGACATCCGCTTCCGACATATCACGGCCTTTCGCAATGACATCGACGAAGCCTTCATAGGAATTGTCGATCATGGATTGAATGATCTTCCGTTCTTCATCCGTCATTTTTCGGGTCGGACTCATAATATCTTTATACGGTCCACTCTTGATCGTGACAAAATCGACTCCATATTTCTCAGCAAGTTCCGAGTAGTTGATGCTGTGCATGATGACCCCGAGTGAACCCGTGAGCGTTTCTTTGCTGGCGAAGATTTTTGTAGCCGGTGCTGATATGTAGTAGCCTCCGGATGCCGCCGTACCGCCCATCGATACATAGATCGGCTTCTTCGTTTTTTCCATGATTTCCACCAGTTTCGAGTGGATCTGTGCACTTTCCACTACACCGCCGCCTGGAGAATTCACTTTTAAAATGATCCCTTTGACTGATTTGTCTTTTTCAACGGCATCAAGCTTATCCATAAAGAGCTCGTGGTTATAGCCCGGGCTTTCGAATAAGGAACTTGCACCACCCGTATCCTGGATGACACCTTCCACTTCAAGGACCGCGATCCGTTTATTCGCATTTCCTTCATCGATGATTTCTTCGGAGAATGGATTGTCCGTCCCTCCGAACATGTCTTCAAATGCTTGATTAACATCACTTGTCACAGCAGAGGTCGCAAAGTTGACGATTACCGAAACAAAGAATAATGCGCCAGCGATTCCTAATGCCGTCCACCTTTTTGCATTCATCTGTATATTCCTCCCTCGTTTACCCTATCTTATGTAAGGATATGAATATCATTCTCATGGGGAAACATGATAGAATATTCACTAAGTTAGATTCTAGCAAAATTTTATGTAAATGGGAAAAATTATCTTTTATCCTGGGAGGTACATACGATGAATAACCGTCGAAATATCTTTTTCTATGCCCTTCATCAAGAAGGAATGCAGGCCAAACTTGATCAATTATATGAACTGGCAAGGCGGTATGATTTCAATATAGTAGAATCTTCGAAGAACGCAAATATCATCGTCAGCATCGGAGGCGACGGAACATTCCTTCAGGCCGTCCGGCAAACCGGCTTCAGGGAGGACTGCCTGTATGCAGGTATTTCAACCGGCGGCACGCTCAGCATGTACTGTGACTTCCATATCGATGACACATCCAAGATGATCGAAGCCATGACAACCGAGCAGATCGAAGTACGTAAATACCCGACCATCGAAGTGACCGTCGACAACCAGACGTCCTTTCACTGCCTGAATGAATTCAGCATCCGCTCCGGCATCATCAAAACCTTCGTCATGGACGTCTTCATCGACGACAAACATTTTGAAACGTTCAGAGGCGACGGCATGATCTTCGCCACTCCGACGGGAAGCACCGCTTATAACAAATCCGTCAATGGAGCCGTCGTCGATCCGATGCTTCCTTGTATCCAGGTGAGCGAAATGGCTTCCTTGAATAATAACCGCTATCGTACCCTGGGGTCATCCTTTATTGTGAGCGGACAGCGCCGCCTGGTCCTGAAGATCGTCCAGGACGGAAACGATTATCCGGCGATGGGAATGGATAATGAAGCATTAAGCATTCAGCATGTGGAAAAAGTTGAAGCCAAGTTAAGTGATAAAGTAATCAAAACGGTGAAATTGAAGGATAATTCGTTCTGGGAGAAAGTGAAACGGTCGTTTTTGTAGGGTGAACTGACGTGATTGGTTGCGAGTCTTTAACCAATTAACTCATTGCTCCAACCTCTTGCCACATCACTCACAAATCTCATACAAAAAACGCTCCAGGTATCCACACCTGGAGCGTTTTCAATTACGCTGACAATCTCGCCTCTCTTCTCCGCTTCCTCGCATACTGCACTCGCGAAGCCGTAAAGATTGTCAATGCCAGCCAAATGAACATAAACGAAATGAGATGGGTCGTCGAAAACTCTTCATGATACATCCATATGCCGAGGATCAACGTGATCGTCGGGGCAATGTATTGCAAAAATCCGACCATATACAAAGGAATCTGCTGCGCACCTTTTGAGAAGAACAGCAACGGAATCGCGGTCGCCGCACCTGCTCCCATAAGTAAGAGGTCCGTCCCTCCCGATACATGGAACAGAGAAAGGGTTCCTTCTTTGTACATGTAGGCAAGGTAAATCAGGGATACGGGTGCGATGGTCATCGTTTCGAGTGTGAGTCCGATGGATGATTCGACTTGGATGAGTTTTTTGGCCAGGCCGTATAGTCCGAATGAGAAGGCGAGACCGATGGCGATCCAGGGGAATTCCCCATAGGAAATCGTCAGGATCAGCACTCCGATGGCAGCTAACCCGAAGGATACCATTTGAGCCTTCGACAGGCTTTCTTTTAAAATAAACACGCCCAATAATACGCTGACCAGCGGATTAATATAATAGCCGAGGCTTGCTTCCACCATCTGATTGGTATTCACAGCCCAAATGTAAATAAACCAGTTTGTGCTGATCAGGATTGAAGCGAGCAGCAAGGCGAACAGCTGCTTCTTTTTGGTCAGAGATGTTTTTAAATAGTTGGTAAAATCCTTCCAACGCCTGCTGACGAACAGGAATAGAAGCATGAACCAGAAGGACCAGAAAATGCGGTTGGCCAGTATCTCATCCGCTGATACATGATTGAGCCATTTCCAGTAGATCGGAAGAATTCCCCAAAGAAAATAGGAAAAGGCCGTATACAGAATCCCGGCTTGATCTTGCTTCATAAAAAACACCCCCAAAACTATTTCTATTTCCGAAATATCTCCATTATATCGGTGAAAGGTTTTGGGGGCAATGATTATTTATTTTTTATAGACAATGGTTTCGTCCACGATGGTCATATCGACGACTTTACCGAGTAATTGGTCTTCCTCGACAGTGAATGGATCGATGTCCAATACGGTGAAATCGGCCGTATAGCCTTCAGAGATCACTCCTCTATCGTCTTCATGGTGACAGGCATAGGCGCTGCCCTTTGTAAAAAGGGAGATTGCCTCATACATCGTAAGCTTCTCTTCTGGACGATACTCCGTTTTCCCAGGATCAAGAGGGTTGGTGCGGGTGACCGCCGCATGAATCCCCCAAAGCGGGTTGATCGGCTCGATCGGTGCATCCGATCCACCTGCACAAGGAATGCCTTCCTCAAGGAGCGTTTTCCAGGCATAGTTGTATGTCATGTTTTCCTCACCCAATCGGTCGATCACCCAAGGGAAATCCGACGCCACGAATCTCGGTTGAATATCCAGGATAAGGGGCAGTCCTTTGATTTTATCAATCAATTCTTTGCGAAGGATCTGGGCGTGGATGAGACGGTCGCGTCTTCCGTGAACGGAAGGTTCCTCCAGGACCGCATCGACGACATTTTCAAAAGCCTGATCCCCGATCGTATGGACCGCTATCGGCAGTTCATACTTCCTTGCCTTTTTCACCAGTTCCTGAAGTCTTTCATTGGTGTGGATGCTGACCCCGCTCGTGCTTGGATCATCGGCGTACGGGTAGCTGAGTAACGCCGTTCTGCCTCCTAACGCTCCGTCAGCGAAGATTTTCATGGCACCGAATTCAATGAATTCATTTCCTCCAAGGAAATGATGCCCCTCTTCCTTCCAATCTTCAATGACTGCATGGTGGACAAGAAGGTGAGCCCTGAATTTCTTTTTGCCTACATTAATTGTCTCCAGGAACGCATCATACGTTTTCTTGAAGTTTCCATAATAGCTTAAATCCTCTGTGTGGCCCCCGACCAGTCCATGCTCCCAGCAGCTTTCGATCCCTTTTGTCAGGGCTTCAACGAGGTACTCGGATGAGATGGAAGGCAGGGCGTCGATCATGAGGTCCTGTGCCTTATCCTTCAGTAATCCATTGAGAGATCCATCATCGTCCTTTTCAATCAAACCACCTGGAGGATTCGGTGTGTGTTCATCGATTCCTGCATTTCTCAATGCCAATGAATTGACGACCATGGCATGTCGGCAAATCCGTTTCAATAGGACGGGATGATGGGGGACGACAGCGTCGATTTCCTGCTTCGTCAGGACGGCTGCATCACTCCAAAGATTCTCATTCCAGCCTTCACCGATGACCCATTTCCCTTCTTCCAGACCGCCGGCTTTTTCCTTGATTGCATCGAGCACTTCCCGTTTACTATTCATACTGGAAAGATCCAGCCTCATCAGTGTTTCACCGTGACCGATCAGATGCATGTGACTATCCACAAACCCCGGGAACATCACCTTCTGCTCCAAATCCACCACAGAATCTACCGTAAACTCCTGCTCCAATTGTTCAGATGTGCCCAGGCCCTTGATCAGACCGTTCTCTGTAAATACTGCTTCCACTTGATGACCTTCATGCTGCAATGTATAGATGATTCCGTTTCTCCATAAAGTACCCATGATGCATTTCCTTCTTTCATAAAAGTCTATTTCTCAAATGTATCATATTATAGAAAAATTCTGAAATGGAAAAACCATAAAAAAATAGAGAGCCTTATAGGCTCCCTATCGGGTGATCAGTTTTTCACTGAATTCAATTCTTTTTGTCTAAGCTCGATTCTTCTGATCTTTCCTGATGTCGTTTTCGGCAGTTCCTTTACAAATTCAATCTTACGCGGATATTTGTAAGGAGCCGTCAGTTCTTTCACATGCTGCTGTAGGGCAGGAATCAGTTCCGGATCAGCCTGATCCACATCTTCCCGCAGTACAACGAATGCCTTTACGATCAATCCCCTGACCTCATCAGGGCTTCCTACAACGGCACATTCCTGAACGGATGGATGTTTGACAAGTGCATCCTCTACTTCAAAAGGTCCAATTGTGTAACCGGAGCTGATGATGATGTCATCCCCGCGGCCTTCGAACCAGAAGTAGCCGTCTTCATCCTTCTTGGCTTTGTCTCCTGTAATATAGTAATCTCCCCTGAACTGCATGGCTGTGCGCTCAGGATCTTTATAATAATTTTTGAAGAGGGCAGGGGTTTCAACGTGAACCGCGATGTCTCCCACTTCTCCTACTTCACATGGATAGCCTTCGTCGTTGATGATTTCGACCCTGTTTCCAGGTGTCGGTTTCCCCATGGATCCCGGTTTCAGTTCCATACCTTTCATGATTCCGACGAGAAGTGTGTTTTCCGTCTGTCCGTAGCCGTCGCGGACTTCGATCTCGAAGTGTCTCTTAAACGCATCGATGACTTCCCTGTTCAACGGCTCTCCTGCCGATACGGCGCTGTGCAGATGATCAAGCTTATATGTTCCCAGGTTATCGACTTTGGCCATCAGGCGATACTCTGTCGGCGTACAGCATAACACGTTGACATGATTATCCTGAAGCATCTGCAGATATTTATTGGGATCGAACTTCCCTTGGTATACAAGACCGGTAGCTCCTGATCCCAGCACAGACAGGAACGGACTCCAAATCCACTTTTGCCACCCTGGACCTGCCGTCGCCCAAACCGTGTCACCCTCTTCGATGCATAACCATTCACGAGCGGCTGTTTTCAGGTGAGCATAGGCCCATCCATGTGTGTGGACAACCCCTTTCGGATTTCCCGTCGTCCCTGAAGTGTAAGATAAGAACGCCATGTCATCCCTTTTCGTATCAGCGAATGCAAGTTCTTCAGATGCACCTTTCATCTCTTCTTGTATGGCTATCCAGCCCTCATGCTTTTCACCGACGACGAACTTCTGGAGATTTTCCATCCCCCTCACGTTTTCAAACTGCTCCACAAATGGAGAGTAGGCTACGATCCCTTTCACATCCCCATGATCGATGCGGTATTCAAGATCTTTCGTCCGCAGCATTTCAGAGCTCGGTATCACCACTAATCCTGATTTAAGGGCCGCAAGATAGACGGCGTACGCCTCTATCAGACGTGGAACCATGACAAGGATGACATCTCCCTTTACTAGACCCGCCCCGTAGAAAACGTTTCCAATTTTATTTACATCTTTCAATAATTGCGAATATGTAATGTCTTCTTTCTTTCCTTCTTCATTTTCCCATTTGATGGCAAGCTTGTCTTGATCACTTGCAAACTTCTCTACTTCCTCTACCAAATTGTACTTTTCCGGTGCAATCAATTCTTCCCTTTTCACATCTGACTCCCCCTTGTTTGTCGGTACTACTTCTCTATTATACAAAATAATTTAAATTTTTTAAATTATTTGGCTATATCTGATTACCGTCAATATGTGAGGTTTTTCGACAAAAGGATTGTCAATGAGGTAAGGAGATGACCTGGAAATGGGGTTTCCTCTTCTCCATAACAAATAGAAAAGGAGCGGGGAAACCCGCTCCTTTGTAGCCATTGTATTTAATTATTTTGAGTATCCGCCACCGATTTGTTGTTCAGCCATTTGAACTAAACGTTTAGTGATTTCACCACCTACAGAACCGTTAGCGCGTGCTGTTGCATCTGGACCAAGTTGAACTCCGAATTCAGAAGCGATTTCGTATTTCATTTGGTCGATTGCTTGTTGAGCTCCTGGAGCTACTAATTGATTTGAACTGTTGTTTGCCATGTGTTTTCACCTCCTTGTTGAATATAGATTGTGTCAAAACACATGGCTTCATACAAGGAAATTCGTTGGTAAATTATCCTAAATTTTTAGAGTAATTCGTCAAAGGTTTTTTCTGACTCTGAACCGGTGGAACCATCGATTGTGATCGTTTCTGTACCGTCTACAGCCTCTTTGAGAAGAGATTCAAAATCAACAAAGCTTTCATAATACTCCACTTTTTCCTTTTTCGGTCTCGTTTTTGGAGCCGGCGGCGTGAAAATGGTACAGCAATCCTCATATGGAAGGATGGAAATGTCATGGGTATCGATTCTTTGGGCGATATCGATGATTTCAAGCTTGTCCATTGCGATTAATGGACGTAGCACAGGTGTGTTCGTAACTGCATTGATCGCTTCCATGCTCTCGAGGGTCTGGCTTGCCACCTGACCGAGGCTTTCGCCTGTGATGAGGGCACGTCCTTCATGCTTCTCACGAATCGCGTCTGCAATCCGCAACATCATTCGTCTGGTAGAAGTCATCGTATAATTCTCAGGAACCTGATCATGGATCGTTTGCTGTACTTTCGTGAAAGGAACGATATGCAGCTTCACTTTTCCGCTGAAGGCAGACAGTTTCTTCGACAGATCGATGACCTTCTGTTTTGCCCGTTCACTTGTAAACGGCGGGCTGTGGAAATGGACGGCTTCGATTTCCACGCCCCGTTTCATTGTAAGATAACCTGCAACAGGGCTGTCGATTCCTCCTGAAAGCATGAGCATCGCTTTTCCGCTCGCTCCGACCGGCATCCCCGTGGAACCCTGATAAATTTCAGAGGAAAGGTAGACTCCCTCTTTTCGCACTTCTACATTCAGTTGGATATCTGGTTTTTTCACGTCGACCTTTAGTCCGTCCAGATTGCGGAGGATGTGGGATCCCACTTCATAATTCAGTTCATTCGTGTCCAGTTCAAACTTTTTATCCGCTCTGCGGGCAGAGACTTTAAAAGTCTTCCCAGGCGAAAAGCTCTTTTCCACGAGTGCCAGTCCCGCTTTCTTGATTTCCTCCATGTCTTGAGGGACCTTAACGACAGGGCTGAATGATTGGATTCCGAAGATCTTCTGGAGTCTCGGAATGATTTCTTCCCCATTCTCGTCCCCCAATTGAATATGAAGGCGGTCTCTGCTCGCTGAAACGGAAATCGTCGGGAAATCCTTCAATGCCTGCAGAATATTTTCACGGAGCTTGGCCGTGAACATTTTTCGGTTTCGTCCTTTGGTGGAAATTTCACCGTATCTTACTAGTATGCGATTATATTTCATCTTGATCTCCTCATTGTGTGTTGTAATAGATCTATTTCATTAGTGAGTAGCGTAATAAATTCTTGGCATTCTTCCATTGTATTATGGAACGATAGGCTGATCCGAACGGAATTGCTGGCAAGATTGTCGGGCACGCCCATGGATAAGAGGGTCTGGCTTGGCTTACTTTGCTTGGATGAACATGCGCTTGTCGTCGAGACGTACACCTCATGGCGGTCCAGGGAGTGTATGAGCACTTCTCCTTTAAAATCCTGAACAGAAAAATTCAAGATATGCGGAGCGTGATCCCTGATCGGGGTATGAACGGTCACACCTTCGATTTTCTCCAGCTCTCTCCTCAGGAATACTTGGTTTTCTTCCATTATAGCCAACTTCTGTCTGCTGTCTTCCATGTGCATCCGGAGTGCCTTCGCAAACGAAACGATTCCTCCTGTGTTTTCCGTCCCACTCCTGAGGTTCCCTTCTTGCTCACCGCCCGAAAGAAGAGGTGACAGTTCAAGTCCGTCCCTCACAAACAGCATGCCTGTTCCTTTGATGCCATGAATTTTATGGGCTGAAATGCTGCATAAATCGATGAGCTTTTCGTCGAGAATAAGGGGTACCTTCCCGCAAGCCTGAACGGCATCGACATGGAAGAGGATCTTCGGGTACTGTTGAAGGATCAACCCGATCTCCCTGATGGGCTGAACGCTCCCAATCTCATTATTCACACCCATGACCGAAACGAGGATCGTATCATCCTGTATGGCCTCCTTCACATCAGAGGGACGGACCTTCCCGTTAGCGTCCACATCGAGATACGTTGCACTGTACCCGAACGTTTCCAATTGCTTGAATGCATTAATAACGGAAGGGTGCTCGATTTTGGTCGTGATGATGTGTTTTCCTCTGTGACCGTATTGGAGAGCCGTCCCTTTGATCGCCAGGTTATTGGATTCTGTCCCGCCTGAGGTAAAGAATACCTCTTTTGTCTTTATTCCTAATAGGGAAGCGATTTGCTCCCTGGATTGCTGGATCAACTTTTCCACCCGTCCGCCAAATGAATGGATGGAGGATGGATTGGCGTAATAGCTTTCATTCACTTTCAGGAACGTGTCCAGTACTTCTTTATATGGTTTGGTTGTTGCACTATTATCAAAATAGATCAAAGTATCCACCTTCTTTTGAATGACACTGACTTTTTATATTCAATCACTAATCTTAACATAAATCATCCCTATCCCAAATGAATTTCATTTTGACGTAGGTATAAATTATAGTAGAAACATAATTCAACGAACGATTCACAAAAATTTTTTCATTTTCCAAAAATTATTATTGAAAAGTGACAGAATTTTTGCGAGAATCTAAAAGGAAATAAGAACATAAGTTATTTAAATATACTAAATTGTAAGACTATTTAGTTTTTCGACATTTTTCTACAAACTTATGATAAGATATTTTTTGCTTATGATAACGATTACAAACGGAGGGGTATATATGAACAAGAAAGCGCTATCATTCAGCCAGATCTTAACGATCGGACTAATGCTCTTCGCCCTATTTCTTGGAGCAGGAAATATGATTTTCCCGCCATTTCTGGGACAACAGGCCGGAGAACATGTCTGGATCGGGATCATCGGCTTTCTTATTACTGGAGTAGGTCTTCCTTTACTCGGCGTCATCGCCATCGCGAAATCCGGTGGGGACCTTCAAACCCTTGCGAATCGCGTACATCCATTATTCGGACTTATCTTTACTATTGTCATGTACCTTGCAATCGGACCTTTCTTCGGAATACCGCGTACCGGTACCGTCGCGTATGAAATTGGGGTCATCCCTTTCTTACCGGAAGAAGCAGCCAAATACGGAGCTCCATTACTTATTTATACCATCATTTTCTTTGGGCTCACAGCATGGCTTGCCATGAATCCATCGAAGCTCGTAGACAGAATCGGAAAAATATTAACACCATCCCTTATTTTGATCCTGACGATTTTAGTGGTCAAAAGCATCATCAGTCCGATGGGTGATTTCGGTACTCCACACGAAGCGTATCAGGACGGGCCATTATTCAAAGGGTTCATTGAAGGATATCTTACGATGGACACGATCGCAGCCCTTGTGTTCGGAATTGTAGTCATCAATTCCATTAAAGACCGTGGCATCACCAGTAAATCCAGTCTGACCCGGATCACGATCATCGCTGGGTTCATCGCCGCTGCCGGACTTGCCCTTGTTTATTTATCCTTAAGCTATATAGGAGCAAGCAGCACGGATTCCATCGGTGCCCAGGCAAATGGTGGAGCGATCCTTTCAGCTGCAGCAAGCCATCTATTCGGATCAATGGGGACGATCATCCTTGGTCTTGCGATTACGTTTGCATGTATTACAACATCCGTCGGACTCGTTTCTGCGTGCTCTCAGTATTTTGCAAAGATCCTGCCCGTATCTTATCCGAAACTCGTGATCATCATCTCTGTTTTCAGTATGATCATTGCCAACATCGGATTGACTCAGTTGATTGCTGTATCTTTACCTGTACTGATTTTCATTTATCCATTGGCCATTGTACTAATTCTTCTATCATTCATGCACAATGGATTTAACGGCTATTCTCTCGTGTATGTGGGAGCCCTGATTCCAACCGGATTGATCAGTTTGATTGATGGAATCAAAACAGCAGGCGTTGATGTAACAGCTGTCAGTCAATCCCTTGAATTCCTTCCGTTCTACACTCAAGGAATCGGCTGGCTCGTTCCGGCAATGATCGGTGCGATCATCGGATTCGTCATTGCCGCACTTGCAGGACAAACGAAACGGATCATTGAAGCAAGTTAACACATATACAAAAAAAGGACTGATGCAGAGTGGCATCAGTCCTTTTTATTATTTTCCTTCAAGGTCCATCATTTTCTCGATTTTCTTCAGTGCGCCCGGTTCAACTTTCTCGATGGTAGTGGCCGCTTCTTCCAATGCTTTGCGGTAATCATATTGACGGAAGGCTTCTTCAGCCGTCCTCAAACCTTCACGTACGGAGTTGTATTTGCTGCGGTAGCGGTTTCCGTATTGAATGATCTTCTCCGATAGTACCACATTCTCGATCAGGTCCCCCGTTTTCGTATAAAAATGGTCCACGGTATCTTCCGCACCTAACAGCGTCTCCTGAATGAACTTCATGTTCAAAGGTTTTTCCGTAAGGCTCGCGTTCACCTGCTCGATCTTCCGGTGTACTTCGTCAAGAAGATCTTTGTAATCCGCCGGTAGTCCAGGTACATTGCTCTTTGAGATCATCCGGCTAGCTTCAGCAACCTTCTTCTTAAGCTCCTGGATTTTTTCCCTGGTAGCCAGTTCATCTTTCCGGAGGTTCTGCAGATAGAGGGAGAACTCGCTCTGCTGTTGATTCAGTTCTTCAAGCCCATTTCTGATTTCCTTCAGTTCATCACTTAAATTAGAAAAAGCAGTTGCATTCGTTTCTTCCTTATTCATGAGCATCTCGTGGCGTTTTGAGAGCTGAATGATTTTCTTATCGATCTCGTTCGGAGTACTAAGGTCTGCATCATGAAGATGGTAACCTTGCTGCACAATACTTAATTCCGATTGAATATCATCATTATCTTCCTTGGCCTTGATCAGCCCCTCAGTCGTTTGATCCCTGTACTGCTGGACAAAATGCTTCGCATGGACTTCTTTTTCCAATAAATCATAAAGGTTCTCAACCTTCACCTTGATTTCCTGAATACCTGCTTCCACTTCTTCAACCTTAAGCTCTTCCAGATTCTTATTGAAATTCAGGAGGGTTTCCTTTAAGGTGGCGACTTCTTTATCCACTTCGATATGGTCCAGCGTATATCCCTGTTCCTTCATCTCGGTGTAGCCCGCTTCAAGTTCTGATAATTGGGAAGGCAACACGTTTTCACAATCTGTGATCAGCTTCGGCACCGTCTCCATTTTGTAGGAAACCTCTTTCATTTCCTCCGCAAGGCTAAGCACGATTTCCCGTGCATCAAGATAATTTCCCTGTTCAGTCAGTTCATTGAATTGATTGATTTGTTCAGAAAGCTTATCGAGGACATTTTCTATGTGCTTAGCGGTTTGACCGTATGTATGACGATAGGCGAGGAGCTGCTTCTTACTGTTTCGATACTCTTCCTGAAGAGCCTGTATTTCTTCACGGTTCTTCTCTTCACTGCCGACCAGTTCATTCAATTCTTTCAGGATCTGTTCGATCTTCTCTTCTGTTTGAGTCAGAACTTGATCAATTCTTGCCAGGACCTCTTTGGTTTTATTAAAGCGAAATTTATCGGTGTACTCTTCTGCATCGAATAGTAGTTCTTCAACATCAGGAAGCTGCACCGCAACAATCTCATCCCATCCCTGTCTCCAGCCGTCAAACAATTCTTCTGTCTGACCCGTCATATTCAGTTGTTTCACTCTGGAAAGCTCGTCTGAAACCGGTTTGTTCATGATATCGATTTTCCAGGCTTCATACCGATCAATTTCAGCGTAATATTTCTTTCTAGAGATAAATCCGATTAGGAATACGATTAAGATAAGTATTATTCCAGCGATGACGTATTGCATCTTAAGCCCCCTGTTCAACTATTCAGTTAGACATCTATATGAATGTGAATGTTTCATTACTAATTTGTCATTGTTATAATGATACCATGTTAACGACATTTTTTGACTATTAATTTCTAATTTTTCAGTGATAAAACGTCAATTTTAGCAAAAATAGTGGGAAATGGATAGGATTGTTGGTTTGTTTGTGAGATAGACTAGTGTTTAACTTTGATAATATGGGTGAGTGCTGGTTGATTTCCGCTCCAGGTGCTCGCTTTCCGCGGGGCGTGAGTTGAGCCTCCTCGGGCTTTGCCCTGTGGGGTCTCAACTTTCACGCGTTTCCCGCAGGAGTCGAGCACCTTCCGCTTCAATCAACTTATTAGTTTCAAATTACTAGTCTTACTAGGGACTACAAATCTTACCTTTTTTACTTTCCTTATAAAATTCACTTAATTTCAGTTCATTCTCTATCAGCACAAATGATTATTAGAGTAAAAGGAAGTGAAACGTCATGACAAAAATAGATGGACATGTTCATACGCCGTTTTGTCCGCATGGTAGTAGGGATTCGTTTGAGATGTATGTGGAGAGGGCGGTTGCTCTTGATTATAGTGCTATAACGTTTACGGAGCATGCTCCGCTGCCTGAAGGGTTCTCGGATACGACGCCTGATCAGGATAGTGGGATGGATCCATCTCATCTTCCGGAGTACTTTGATACGTTGGACATCCTGAAGGAGAAGTATAACGGTCGAATCCTCATCCGTTCGGGTCTTGAGGTTGATTATATTGAAGGATTTGAAAATGAAACAAAGGCATTCCTTACAACTTACGGACCGCGGATGGATGACAGTATTCTTTCTGTTCATTTCCTTCAGCATGACGGAAAGTGGGATTGTCTGGACTTCAGTCCCGATGTGTTCGGGGCGATGATCGATTATTACGGTTCAGTGGATGCGGTTTATGGGCGGTATTATGAAACATTATTGAAATCGATCAGGGCTGATCTTGGTGTTTATAAACCGAAGAGGATCGGGCACATTACGTTGGTAAAGAAATTTCAGAAGCTGTTTCCTGCCTCCCATTCGTTCTCAAATGAACTATCGACCATCCTCCGGGAAATGGCCGATAGAAATCTCGAGCTTGATTATAACGGGGCGGGATTTGTTAAGCCGCATTGCGGTGAGTCCTACCCTCCGCTGGATATCGTGAAAGAGGCCCGGGCGTTGGGGATCAAAACCGTCTATGGATCTGATGCCCACACGGCTGAAGGCCTTGATCAGGGACGGACCTTGATGGATATCTAAAAGAGAAAGAACTCTTCTTCATCCGGAGAAGAGTTCTTTCTTTTTAGATGATAAGCTCTTTCTTCATGACCTCTTTCGCTTCTGAGACAAGGAGGAGGTCGATCCATTGATCGATGTTCTTATAATATTGATCGATGAAGTAGTATTCCTGCGGGAACATTTGCCACACTTCCCTTAACTGCTGGCTGTGTAGAAACGGCATGGTCAGCATGGATTTAAGCTGGATCACCAGGAAGCTCACGGGCTGTTTCTTCAAGGCATGGTCCTTCATTCCCTGTTCAAATAGACGCTTCATATAGTGCCTTTCTTTCATTAAATAGGAGGAAATGATTTCACGGACCACCTGTGAATCGATGGAAACTTCCCTCCAGATGAAACGGGCCAGTTGATGATTGTCACTTTGGAATTTCAATATTTTATAAACCGCCCGCTTCAGGCAGAGATCCGCACTGACATAGTTCAGTGCTTCCACCTCTTCCTGGAGAAAGCGTAAATATGGCTCGAAGAAATGGGTGAAGCATGCTTCCAATACACCCTGTTTTCCCTTGAAATAATAGGAGATGGTCGCAGGATTTACGTTCGCCCTCTTTGCAATGTCCCTGACGGACGTCCCATCGAAACCATGATCATAGAAAAGGTACACAGCTGCTTTAAAAATGGACTCTTTCGTCGACTTGGAGGTATCTAGTTTTTTCATATTTCCCCTTCTTTCACAAATAATAGGCGAATGAAAAAAACAGTGGCGAGTAGTATTGTATAAAACTTCATCAGAAAAAAACGAAATCATTGAAGGTTATGAAGAAATATGCTAAAAATGGTTCAATAGATGTTTCTATTATAAATTGTTTACACTAAGAATTCGTGTTTTCGTATGGATTTCCTTTAAGTATTTCTCGACAGGATTTGTCGCCTGGAGGCTATTCGGGAACACTTAGACATGAAATAACGCAAAATATGTAGAATTGGGGGAGTTTATGATGTTTCAAGTAGAAAAATATCAAGGTACAAAGGAACAGGGCTTTGGTCTTGTCACAAAACAGTTAAAGGCTTTGTTAGAAGGTGAGCCGAATCAGATCGCGAACTTGAGCAATGCTTCCGCCCTTCTGAACCAATTCATGGATCGCATCAACTGGGTAGGGTTCTATTTATATGAAGAAGATAGCAATCAACTCGTACTCGGACCCTTCCAGGGACTTCCTGCTTGTGTCAGGATTCCTTTAGGAAGAGGCGTTTGCGGTACGGCTGCAAGTGATCAGAAAACGCTTAGGATCGAGGATGTCCATCAATTCCCTGGACATATTGCCTGCGACGCTGCTTCACAATCCGAAATCGTCATTCCTCTCGTAAAAGACGGGAAACTGATTGGCGTCCTGGATATCGATAGTCCGGAAAAAGCAAGATTCGATGAAGAAGATCAGAAATATTTGGAAATATTTACAGAAGAGCTTTTAAGACATCTTTAATACTGTATAATAGGTAGAAAGCCCTGTCGGGAAGATGATATTTCCTTCAGGGCTTTTTTTGTGCTGGAAGAATTTCGGGCACTTGTTAAAAAGTTCACGTTTCTCTTCCCCCTTTAAAGGGAAAAGAGTAAGGAACATGAGAACGTAATATAGTGAAATCCCATACAATATTCAGATTGGAGTACAGGTAAAAAGAGGTGTACTATGCGAGCTAAGAAAAAAGACTTACCCTATTTATTATGTTTGCTGGTGATGCCGGCATTAGGCTTTATATACACGCTATTGAATACCGATACCCGTGAAGCGGTCATCTTATCTACACAACTGGATGAATGGATCCCGTTCGTGCCAGTGTTCATTGTGCCCTATATTTTATGGTACGCCTTTATTTTAGGATACCTTTTTTATTTCTGGTACAAAGATGTCCCGACGTTCCTGAAAACCCTTGGCATCATTGTCATCGGTGAAGTCGTCTGTTTTGTCATCTATTTTTATTTTCAAACCACGGTTCCACGGCCCGAGCTTACCGGAAGCGGGACCTTCGTAGATCTGGTGGGGATGATCTACAGTCATGATCAGCCTTACAATGCTTTCCCAAGCATCCATGTCTTAACGACATTTGCCATCATTCTAGGCAATTTCAATATTAAAGATAAACACTTGTTTCACTCTGCCTTTGTGCCGGTCATGGGCTCATTGATCATTGTATCGACCCTTTTCGTCAAACAACATTTCGTCCTCGACATGGTCAGCTCGATTTTCTTGACCACTTTCATTTACGGCATCATGTTTGAGCTGTACGGTGTAGGAGCAAAGAAATCAGAGCAGGCTTATTTAGAAGATTAACCAAAAAAAGGAAGGAACCCACTTGATGGGTCCCTTCCTTTTTGATATCAGCCAAGTCTATTCTATTTTAATATAAAACTCTTCCACATAGGGATTTTCTGGCTGCTGGACTTTTTCAAATACCGGATGGGTAATGACCGGCATTTTTCGACCGTTGAAATCCACCGCATCGATGATTCCACTTACATTCACCCATGTATCAGGTTCCAGATCCGCCATGTCCTTGTCCTGGACCAATAATCCGTAAACGGATGCATCGGCGACACAGCAGGATACAACGTATCTTGATATGACCGCCTGATTCTCCTCAAAGCCTTCATCTTTATAAATGAATCCTGTCAGTTGCACTTCTTTTCCAACATACTGATCGAGTTTTTCATCCACGATACTGAGGGTTTGAACATATTGTTCATCCCGTACGATGATTTTTTCTTTGCTCGCGACAATGTCTTTGAGCTTTTCGAAGTCTTTCTCGACAGGGAAGTCTTCATATGAATCCAGGGTTGGCTGCAAACCTTGCTTGGAATCCTGATTCGGCTCCCCGGTATTTTCCTTTTGATCACCAATGGCAGGAGGAGTGGAAAACATCGTATTCCCGATCTTCACGCCTCTCTTTGCCGCAGCGGCACTGTCCAGGACATTATCAGGCAGCAGGAACCCGAGAACGACAGGGAAGACAAACAGCGTGTAAATCATGAGGGACTTCACCGCCCCCCTCGGCAGCTCGTGTCCCTCACAATCACATGAATGACTTTTCATATTGGAAGATGTTCCACGAATAATCTGAATGGCCCCCAGCAACAGGAACACCCCTAACGCAAAATACAGATATCCATTCATTTTAGGGGCTATGAAGTATTGAAGATTAAAGGTCAAAAACAACTTAAGTAAAAGTAATGCATAACCCAGCAGGATGATTCCCCTTATATACGTATGAAATCGAACGGATGAATTCACAGTACGATCCCTCCTTATAACCAAAATTGAGTAACCATTATACAGAGATAAACGGTAACGGTGACGACTGCCATAAATAATAAGACAAAGCGCTTCTTAAAATAGGCAAGCATCAATAAAGTATTCTTGAAATCGATCATCGGACCGTATACAAGAAACGCAAGAAGGGACGTCGTTGAGAACAGGTTGCCGAATGAAGATGCAACGAACGCATCTGCTTCGGAGCATAGGGACATAATGTACGCAAACCCCATCATGACTCCAGGTCCTGCCCAATCGTTCGATCCCAATGCTACAATGGCTTCACGATCGATATATGTTTGAAACACGGCTGCTAACAATGCACCGATGATGAGGAATTTCCCCATATCAAAAAATTCATCACTGGCATGAACCAGTGTTTGCATCAGCTTATTCGATGAATGATCATGGGCGTGATGATGTTCGTGATCGTGACTCCTTTGCTTAAGGGGATTCTGCCTGCCAAACAGCTTGTACAATAACGCGCCAATGATCAGCGCTGCAATGAACGCAATCACCATTCTCCCTATGACGACGGAAAGGTCATTTTGAAACGCATAGTAGGTCGAAAGCAAGACAATCGGATTCAGAATCGGGGCTGTCACCATAATGACGATGGCCAGGTGTGTCGGCATCCCTTTCTTTATCAACCTCCTGGCCACGGGTACGATGGCACACTCACAAACCGGGAGCAATGCACCTACAAAGGCGGCAGGCAGCAACGCCAGATAAGGGAACCTCTTCGGAACCAGCCTCTGCAATAAACTCTCCGATACAAATACCTGTATGAGTGCAGATGCAAATACGCCAATTAAGATAAACGGGATGGCTTCTAATAGGATGCTTAGGAATATCGTGGTGACATTCACCAGAGAACTTCCGAACACGTCATCCGGTACCCATGCTTTTATAAATTCACCGGCTAAAAACAATCCGATGATCAATATAAATAGAAAAAGACCAGTCAGGTCCTGTCCTACTTTTTTCAATTCATTCAATTAATTGATCCTCCTCTCCGATTAAAGCGTAACGATTACGTTTTGTATTATACACTAAATATATTCTTTTTTGTTAGATATATTACATGAAATTTATACTATTAATCAGGAGGCGGGGTTGTAAGTAATTGAGATAGAATCGAGTTCCCTGACATGTTTTAAACTAACTGATCTTGTAGTATTTTCATTTACTTGCAATTGTCTTGAATTTGGCACTTTGGAAAGAGAAGATTATCATGATCCCTCCCAGAACAGCACACATTCCATACATAAAAGAATAAGAAGACAAATCGGCAAGTGGCCCCATCAACACCCCGCCAAGAGAAACTCCTAAGTCGGCAGTAGCAATGAAAAGCCCCAAAAGGACATTCCGTTCTACTTTCGGAAGGACAAAGGACAAATACGTGGTAAGCGTTGGGTATATGAGCGCCTGTGCCATTCCGATCCCAACAGCCCCAACATAGAATGGAACGCTCCCGAACGTCTGGGAAGAGCTGATGCACAGTACAGACATTGCGAGAAGAAGCATGGTTCCCATCACAAAGGGGGAATGCCACTTTCCATCAGAAGGAATATATTTCCTAAAGGTGAACCGTGCAAACACAACGGTTGCTGCCTGAAGCATCAGGAAGACACCGGCACTTCCACTCTTCATTTGTAATGCATATAAAGGGATAAAGGTAGTTATTGCCCCAAATATGATGGAAGAACCAAGCATTATAACGCTACATTTAAACAGAAAAGGGTTTTTCACCAGTTGAGTGAAAGAGGCGAGCATCTTCCCTCCTTTCTCATTTTTTTCAGGTAAAGGTTCCGTTTCGTTCGTTTCCAGCTTTGCCGTGTATCCAAATAGACCTGTCACAACAGCAAGTCCAATCATGACATATCCGAAAGAATCCATTCCTTCCTGCCAAATTCCAATAGCTAATAGAGGTCCGAGGATACCCGGGATATAAGAGAATAATGAATAAAGCGAGATGCCTTGCGACCTGTCTTTTTCCGGCAGCGCATCCATAATCCCGATCTGCATGGCCATGGAAAAGAAGGCCGTCGCCACACCTTGCAGCATCCGGGCCAGAAGATAGCCTCCGAGTCCCGAAACGACGTATAGGGCAAGTGCGAGACCGTTCAACACCAGGATGATGCGCAAGATCCGGGTCGGCCCATGCTTTTGAATGATGTGACCTGCCCAAGGCCGGAAGAACATCGTCGTAAATAGATACGCCCCCATCACAAGTCCGATTGTTGTGTTGCTCGCTCCCCATTCTTTTCCCTGAAGGGGTATGAGCACATTCAGGATTGCATTGGCACTGAAATAACAAAGGACTACCACATATAGTCGTAAGAATGGCCACGATAATGCTCCATGCACTGTCTTTTTCCTCCTTGTGTTCTTGATGATGTTTCTTAACGCTAAAACGTCACTAACGCACGCAAAAGCTGTTTTGAGTAAGTAGATTGCACCGCCTTCAAGTCTTCCGTTTCCACCAATTCTTCCACCTTACCTTGACGAAAGATGAGAATTCGATCACAGATATAAGCAGCAGCCTGTATATCATGGGTAATGAACACATAAGACATCCGATGTGTTTCTTTTAGCCTCCTTAACAGTTTCAATATCTGTAATTGAATCGATACATCAAGGGAACTGATGGCTTCATCAAAAAGGATGCAATCTGGCTCTGTAGAAATTGCCCTTGCGATGCACACTCTTTGAATCTCTCCACCAGACAATTCATGAGGATATTTATGCTTATATGTATGGGGCAAACCAACTTCCTTAAGAAGTCCGTCGACCTTTTTAGCTTTCTCATTCACTGACTTCTTCTGCAATTCGAGAGGCTCAAGAATTGCCTGCTCCACTGTGAAAAATGGATTGATTGAAGATTTATAATCCTGGAAAACCGCGCTGATCTTCCCGATTCGTTGTTTCTTCTGTGCGATGTCCAGACCATCGATGGTGATGGTACCACTGTCCGTCCTCTCAATTCCGATCAGCAACCTCCCCAATGTCGATTTGCCGCTTCCACTTTCCCCGATGATGCCCAGGCATTCTCCACGTCTTACTTCAAAACTGACATCTGTCAGGACCTGCTTTCTCTCTTTCGAGAACATGCCCCCACGTTGATATGATTTATTTACAAGATGTGCATTCAGCATATTATTGGCTCCCCATCTGTCTGTTAAATTGAAGGCTCAATGCTTCCCGGGTGGAAACCAGGTATTTTGTATACTCCTCTTTTGGCTCATTGAAAATCGATTGAACCTTCCCTCTTTCAATGATCATGCCATCCTTCATCACCAATAATTCATCCGCTAGATGACGGACCACGCCCAGATCATGAGACACGAAGATCATGGAGCACCCCATCCTATCCCGTAATCCGATCAACTGGTTCACCACTTCATACTGTGTGATGGTATCAAGGGCGGTCGTCGGTTCATCCGCAATGATGAGGTCAGGCTCCAAGATAAGTGCCAAAGCAATCATGATTCTCTGGAGCATCCCCCCCGATAATTGATGAGGGTATTTGTTCAGCACTTCAACAGCATCCTTAATCAAGACGCTTTCAATGGCAAGTTTCAGCTTTTGATCCGTCTCAAGTCTCGACCAGTTATAATGTTCCGCTGCCGCCTGACGAAGATGAACCCCTATGACACGTGATGGATCAAAGGCGGTCATCCCATTTTGCATAATCATATACATCTGTTTGCCACGCTTCTTCCTCATCGCTCTTTTTGATATCGTCAGGAGTTCCTCTCCATTAAATCGGACAGTCCCGGTCGAATTCAGCCATGGGTGATTCAGTCTCATCAAAGCTCGGCATGTAAGGGATTTACCACTTCCGCTTTCCCCGACGATGGCGAGTGTTTCCCCTTTTTTCACGTTGAAAGTACTATCCTTTACAATCAATTTTTCCGTCTTTTTATCAACGATGGATAGATTATTTACCTCTAGAATATTCATTTGGTTTCAGCCACCTCATTTCTTGAACCGGTGTTATAAAACGATTGAATTTTCTTCTTACGAATACTTGCGCCACTGCTCCTTGGGTCTAACGCAACTTGCAGGGAATCCGAAAGAAAATTAAAGGCCATCACAATGATGATGATGGCAACACCGGGTGCAAGCAGAAGTTCCGGCCGTGTAAACATGACAGAGCGGGCTTCATTCAGCATCATCCCCCACTCCGCAGTTGGTGCCTGGACTCCCAATCCAAGAAAGGAAAATCCTGAAATTTGCAAGATCATTGATGATATCGAACTGCTAGAGATAACCGCAATATCAGCAAACGTCACAGGTACGATATGCTTAAGCATAATCCTGCCGTGTCCCACCCCGATGGCTCTTGCATACCTCACATAATCGGATTCTGCAAATTGTCGGACCGAAGTACGGATAACACGCCCGAACCAAGCCCACTTTGTCACAATAAAAGCAATGAGTATATTCTCAAGGCCGACCCCTAATACCCCGATGATGGCAAGGGCCATGACATATCCAGGGAAGGACAGCATAATATCGCAGATTCTCATTAGAAGTGCATCCACTTTCCCCCCGAAATAGCCTGACAGGAAGCCGACAATCGCCCCAATCAATACGGAGATGCCCAGTGCAAGCAAGACCCACAAGACACTTGGCTGGATACCGAATAGGATTCTCGATAAGATGCATCGGCCCAGATGATCATTCCCTAACAGATAATCCCAGGAAGGGCTTGCATAACGCAAACTCATATTAATCTCCGCAGGATCATGTGGGGCAATGAATGGAGCAAAAAAACCGCAAAGGAGGGTCAGTAGAATGACGATCAACGATACCACTGCCAGCTTATCATGACGTACATTCGATAATTGTCTCATTTAATGATCATTCCTTACTTTTGGATTCACGGCGGCATTCAAAATATCGGAAATGGCATTGAACATCACGAATGAAACTGCCACAATCAATACATACGCCTGAACAACAGGAAAGTCCCTGCTCACAATGGAGCGTATGCTCAAACTCCCTACCCCCGGCCATGCAAACACGCTTTCTACAACAACTGTACTCCCCAAAATGATTGGGACCGCCATACAGAAGACTGAAATAGCGACTTGCAGGGAGTTACGTATAATACGGACAGTGACATGCCATTCTTTCAAACCGCAAGCCCGCGCATAGAGCACATAATCTTCACTTAATTGACCAAGCATCGAGCTTCTGACCACCCGGAAGTATATTCCTGCATAACTGATCGTAATCACCAGGACGGGTAAAATATAACTTGTAATGGAGTCCATTCCGTTTGTCGGAAAAAGATCAAGTTTCACGGAAAAATACCATATCAACAAAGATGCCAGTAAATAAGAAGGCATCGCCGTCAAGAAAAACGATACCCCCCTGACGAACTGATCCACCGCTTTGTCCTGCTGTAATGCAGAAATGACTCCAAGGAGAACCGACAGGATCATGACTGATACAGAGGAAATCAGTGTCAACTTTACAGTGTTGATCAAAGCAGGGCCGAGAAGCAACCATACCGGCTGTCCCGTCACAAAGGAGGTGCCGAAGTCCAGACAGAGGCAGTCCATCAGCCAATTACCGTACTGTAGAAGTAACGGGCGATCAAATCCAAGCTCCTTCCTCGTTTCTTCTAATAATTCATCCGTCACGACAGGCACTCCCTGGGACTTGAGGACGACTTCAGCAGGATCCATTGGAGAGAGGCTCATCAACATAAACGTGATAAATGAAATAATGAATAGAATCGGAATGGATATCAATAGCCTTTTAATCATGTATCGAATCAAGACAATCCCCCTTTCGGAAATCCCGAAATGATTGTTCATTTTTCATTATTGCAGTCTCATCTGTTCAAATGGCAGTTCAAATTGGGTTTGTTTGAAAGCGAGACCCTCTAGATCTTTCGGTGCGACGACCGTCATCCTACCATTCGAGATGGGGATAAATACGGCTTCCTCATGAACAATCGTTAAAATATCCTTATAAAGGGATTTTCTCTTCGCTTCGTCCGTTGTCACCATCACTTCGTCGATTTTTTTGTAAAGTTCATCCGCCTGCTTTATGCCTTTCGTTGTATGAAGATAAGAAGCGCCAGAAGTGAATGCAGCGATTGTACTGACTGGATCATAGGCGAGACCCCACGTTTGATTAAATAATAATTCATATTCACCGGATGACCGTCTGCTTGCAATGGATGCGGATTCTTCTCCTTTAATTTCAAGGCTCAGACCGATTTTTTTCAATGAGCTTTGGATGAATTCAGCCTCTGTTTTTTGAGAAGGTGAATTCACATCATAATATAGCTTCATGGCCAGAGGACGTCCATCTTTTTCACGGACTCCATCCTCTCCTACTTCCCATCCACTTTCTTGCAATAGTGTTTTAGCTTTATTGACATCATAGTCTCTTTTCTTCAGGTCAATATCTGCATAAAGAACATTGGATGAAAATAAGGTATGAGCTTCTGTTTCCGTCCCATCCAGAATATCTTCGGAAATTGTTTTCCGGTCAATGGCATACCAGATTGCTTCCCGGACCGCCGTCTCGGTAACGGGACTATCCGTCTTGCTGCTATTGGCGACAATCATCTTCGTATTCATCGCCTCACTTCTCTCGACCTGATAATCTCCTGAATCAACCAATTGGTTCATCACTTCCACATTCAGGCTGTCTGCTCCTCGGTCATCTGTAAAAGCAAAGTTGACTTCCCCTTTTTGTAATGCCAGGAAGGTCGTTTCCCCAGCCGGGAGTACCTTTGCCGTTATTGTCTTTATAGATGGCTTGCCTCCCCAATAGTCTTCATTGGCTTCGAAACGTGCGAACTCATCTACCTTATGTTCCCCGAGAATATATGGTCCGGTGCCGTGATAACCACTTACTCCATCTTTTGTTTCCCCATCCTTGAAATCATTCGGTGACAGAAACACATAAGGCCTCGTCATTGAAAGCTCTGTCAAGGTCGGGTAATAGGGTTCAGACAGGACCAATGCCACGGTATGCTCGTTGATGACCTGAACCTCTTCGATCTTAGTGGAAAGCTTAATCCATGCATGTTTCTCCGCATTTCGCTGAACCGCATCAATGTTCTTCTTTACAGCCTCTGCAGTGAAGGGTTCCCCATCATGGAAGGTGACATCTTGCCTGAGATGGAATGTATATACCTTGCCATCATCTGAAATTTCCCAGGATTCAGCGAGCAGCGGCTTGATTCCTTCCTCTGTATTTTCAACCAATGATTCATAGACCTTTCCCTGAGCCGCCATTGAACCCGTATATAAATGGGGATTCATATCATTAATATCCTTGGCCGTTGCATACACCAGTTCATTCGTACCTTTGTCCTTTTCACCTTCTGTTGTCGAGCATGCAGTGAGGATCATCACCATAAGAATAAATACGCTTAATGTCCATTTTTTCTTCATCCCATTCTTCTCTCCTTTTGTTTTCTTTTATTACAACATCATTCTGATTGAACCGTCTTGACCAGCTCCTTTCCGATTTCACCCGTAATTCTCGATAGATCCTCTTCAAAGCTTTGTATGGAGAAAGCTCCTGAAAGCTTTTGATCATGATGTGTTTTTACGACTTCGTTCAGCTTGTTCTCATAGGTCCAGATCAACTTATCAATCGTTGGACTCGGTAATCCAAGGAATCGTGCAATCCCCTGAATAATCTTGATCCGGTAATAGTCCTCTTTAGGCATTCTTGGAATATCAAGCTCTCCTTCTACGTTTCTGTACATCTTCCTGATCGGCACAGCAGAAAAGTCGAAGTACCGTCCTGTCTCATCAGGTGTAGAAAAAGGATCGATCAACAATGAGGTATATCGTATGTAAAGTAAATACTCCTGGTGGATTTTATCCAGTTGTACAAATCCTTCTATATCGGCTCTTGATAAGCTTTCCAGCCTTATGGGGTAGTTATCATCAATCATAAATTCCAGCAGGTTGAGGGGCTTAATCTTCACCTTTTCCAAAATCCCCATCATTTCCTGCCATTGGGCGAGCATATCCCGGATCAGATGCTGAGTGATTGGTCCCTCAGGATACAGCTTATACACATATTTCATGGATGGTCCCCCGTCAAATATCTCATTCAACGTCACATCGTTCATAAAGAGAGGTGGATGGACGTAGAGGGAAATATTGCGGGTTTCTGCTTCCAATGGGGATTCAGTTGGTACCAATTCCGTACCCAGCTCTCTTCCTAATGCAACCAGGCTTTGAACGATCATGGAATGCTTATGGGTAGATCCAATATAAAGCTTCTTCTTCATAGCAGTCGTAATGACATGGTGAGAAGGATCCGGTTCCATCCACCTTGTATCCCCTAGATAGGTGGAAAAGCTGATTATTTCCACCTCTGATTGAATACCTCCGACATACTGTTTCACAAGACTATTGGATCCGAGAGTCGGTGAAACCAACACGATCGACCGGACCGATTTGAATACCTCTCTCGGGATCGTCTGGAGTACGTCCAGATACGCATCAGTGGTGACGGCAAGTACGATCACATCCCACTCTCCCCTAATCGCGTCAATACCCCGATATACATGATCAATCAGACATTTACCTTGTAAACTCTCATTCTGCTGATTTTGAACGGACACCATTATGTGATTTTCATTACCCTCTAAAGATTGAAAAAATGATTCCGACCGGACAGAAATCCTTCCTGCCAGTCCCACCTCTAAGCCCAGGCTTTTTTTTACAATCATACAAAGCTGTATCGAAGCGGGTCCGGTGCCAATGACCAGTACCCTTTTCCCCCTATTCATCGATTCTCCCATGACTTGTCGAGGAACAGATTTTTTCATAGAGTAAGATATCGAATATCTGATGTGGACGAAGACTGTTTTCTGCTATTCTCCACTTCTTCTGATCTACTTCACGGGAGGGGAAGTTGAAGAGGGATTTCAGCCCATTCCCGTATCTCATCGATACAACGACTTCTCCATCGATCAACCCATGTACCTGATCCAGGATGTCATATTTGGCTCCAACCGTAGAACTGAAGATGATATGAGTCACTTCGTTCAGTTCACTGAGCTGTTCAACAGAAGAAAGCTCCAGCGTAATGGTTAAGTGCTCCCCTAATCGGTCTACAACTTGCCTTCCAAGAATGATCGCCTCTTCGTCAATGTCGATTCCGATAACTCTTGCGCCTGTGCGGCCAGCAATGAGTAACGGTGTCATCGGGAAAGAACCGGAGCCGACCAGAAGTACAGTTGATTCCCCCGTTACCTGAAACTGTCCGAATTCCTCTTCAATGCTGGATTCAATGTTTTGAAAGTAATCCGCTATCTCTCCTTCATCCATCAGAAGTTTCCTTGCCCGCTGTTTCTCAAGCTTTGCCACGGATAGAGCCGATAAATTCCTTAACTGATCTACCAGATGAGGATCCGCTAATTGATCCCACCTCTTTATGTACTCTTCATTGAGAATGAACCGTGAATACTCATTGATTAACTCCTCTAACGCCCCGGTTTCCTCTTCCATAAGGTCGCTTCCATGAACGGCATCATCAAATCGTTTTAAATAGAAGCGCAGGTCCTCTTCAAGTGTCGTGCTCGTCTTCATCCTACTACCTCCTCCTCTATCATCTGTATAAATGCTTTCCCTTCTGCCACAATTCCGACCGTTCCCTCAATCTTGACCTCAGTGATGGCCCCAGCATTCCACTCTGTCTTTACGTGCATTTCCCCTCCAGGCTGTTTAACCGGTTGTGAGATGCAGGCCTGTTGCTTCCATGCAAGGTAAGCACCCAATGAACCGGTCCCTGAACCACACCCCCGTTCCCACATCATACTGTTCAGATCCGGTACATAGATGAGAGGGGAAAGTTCCCCGGTTTCAAGATCATATAGCAAAACTCCTACTAAATTTACCTCATAGGAGGAGTTAATCGATTGCGCCAGCGTTTCTGCCTTTCGGCGTAATGAAGGGTTTAACTCTCCCGTTTCCCAAACAGCGTGCACTGCTTCCTGATAATAAATCATCGTAATGAGAAGTTCCTCTCCCTCCACTACCCACGTTTGCTTCTCGATCTTTGTAGGTTTGGGGACGGTCATATTGCATCGGTACAAGCCCATCACATTTTTCACATTGCACCGGACTATCTCGTCTGTGCCGGAGACTTCCATCAGGATGGTTGTCGAACAATCCGGGGACAGCATCTTCCCAGAAGCAATAAAGGCAGCCAAGGACATGCAGGCATTGCCGCAGAATTCCCCCCCTGCCATCTGCAAGCGTGAATCTGTTCCCGTCATTTGGGGCTCTTCAATAAATCCTACCTGTTCAGCATTAAGGCACGAATACGCCATAATCTTTGCTGCGATGTCTTCATACTCTTCCATAAAATGTTTGGTTTTTACTAATACCGTCATGTTTTCTGTCGGGTTAAATTTAATAAACTCAATTTCCTGCATCATTTTTGATCCCTCTGCTTTTTTGGTGTCACTTCATTAGGCACAGGTGGAGATTCGCTGTCCACCTCCACCCTATATTCCAATCAGGATCACCGGCAAATTCATTTTAGTAGTCTTCCGGATGTCTATATCTCTATTACGCTTCCACCATAAATGCAGGAATAGGGTCATTAAACTTTGTCCAATCCCCTCCCATTTCACTTTCTGTTAATAAGCAGTTGTCCAATGACCTCTCTACTTCTTCCCTATTCATCTCAAGCCCGATAAAAACGATCTCATTCATTCGATCTCCATAAATTGGATCCCAATTCTCCCTCAATTCCACTTCTTCAGCAAGAATTTCCTTTCTTTCATGTTCAGGGTACGCTGCCACCCACTCCCCTGCTCCCTGGATGATAATCGATGGGCCGGCCTGGGATAATAGTCCTGTCATGTCATTACGTGTCGGCAGCCAGAAGAAGCCTTTTGCCCTCACGATATCAACTGGCCATTCCTCCATCCATTTCATGAAACGTTCAGGGTGAAATGGTTTCTTTCGACGGTACACAAATGAAGAGATCCCATACTCCTCCGTTTCAGGAGTGTGTTCTTCCTGTAATTCTTTTATCCAACCGGCTCCCTGACTTGCTTCTTCAAAATCAAACAGTTTCGTATCCAGCACTTGATTCAAAGGGATATCGGAGTGCTTAGCAGAAATGATTTTTGCACCCGGGTTCAGCTTCTGAAGCATCGCTTTTAATTCAATGACATCAACGTTCTCCACTAAATCGATCTTATTTAACACGATTACATTGGCAAACTCAATTTGATCGATCAGTAAATCCACCACTTCCCTTGTGTCCCTTTCATCACTTGCCTGCTTCCGGTCCAGCAATGTTTCTCCACTGGCGAAGTCGTGCCAGAATCGATTGGCATCTACAACCGTGACCATTGTGTCCAGCCTTGTTTTACTCGTAAGATCAATGTCCATTTCTTCATCCAGATACGTGAAGGTTTGGGCAACCGGAATCGGTTCAGAAATCCCGGTGGATTCGATGACGATATAATCAATATCCCCTTGATCGACCAGACGCTGAACTTCTATCATGAGGTCCTCCCTTAACGTGCAACAGATACAGCCGTTTTGAAGCTCCACCAATTTCTCTTCTGTTCTGGAAAAACCACCGTTCTTGACGAGGGCAGCATCGATATTCACTTCACTCATGTCATTTACAATAACTGCAATTTTCCTATTCTCCCGATTGTTTAAAATATGATTTAGCAACGTCGTCTTTCCAGATCCTAAATAGCCGCTTAAAACGGTTACCGGTACTTTCATCTTTTCCATTCCTCTCTGTTAAATCAAAATGATTACGATTTATATCGCGTGGTTTACTATCCTTTCCGCTGCTTTCCTTGCACCTGAAATATTCCGGGAAACCGGACCGATTTCCAATTCTGCCAGTGGTCCTGTGACAAATAAATGATTACACCATGACAAGTCTTCATTCACAATCGGAAAACCGCATTTCGCACAGGTCAAGTTTTCCTGTTGAATAAGATTTTGCAACCAATCCACCTTCATAACCTCTTTTGAAAAGCCCGTGGCGAACAGGATAGTCTTTGCCTTTATGCCCGATTTTTGTTTGGTAAGCTGCAAGATGATGTCATCCCCTGCCACATCCCAAGACTCTATTTCATCCTCCGTAAAGGTACATGCATCATGCCGGATTAAATTCCTAAGCTTATTCGCCAATTCTCTCGGCATAGATCCTTTATGACGGGCTTCTGTGATGACATCTCTTCTTTCATCATAGTGGGATATCCTTTCGAAGCTGCTCATATGTTTCGGGCCGAGCCAGCCGGGATCACTGTCGAAATCATGAACTCTATACGGGTGTCTGGCAACTTGGTATACCTGACCCGGAAATTCATTGCTTAGCTTGATCACAAGGTGTGCAGCAGAAATTCCTCCTCCTATCACCACGAATGGAGGTTCCATATGCGGGAGGGACTCTTCAAACAAATGTCCGGCTTGTTTAGGGCGTACTGAAGTGAGCTCTTCCCCCCATGACGGATACGATAACTGATGATTCATTCCCGTTGCGATCACAAGATTTTTACCATGGAAACGATCCGAACTACTTGTTTTCACTACCCAGTCTTCAACACCTTTTTCAACCTGATTCACCATTCCCTGATACCATGCTTTGTGCATTTCGATTTCCTCCAGAACGGCAAAACTATGCTGATTGAATAAGGAAAGAGCAGGCCTTTTGTAAGGACCGAAGAAATGTTCTCCATCATCTTTCTTAAAGGATTGCAGACTAAAGGGATTAATGTCCAGATGATGGACGAATGGGGAACGTAAAAATGGCATGGCAATGAATCCTGTCACCCTTTTCCACTTATGCAATGGCTCAGGGTAAGGATCGATTACACATATCTTTTCAATCGGCACCTTTTTCTTCTTCACCAGGTATGTAGCTACGGTACATCCATGAATGCCCCCACCGATTATGATCCATTCAAACAAACGATCACCACCATTCTCAGTAATTAAATCGTAATTATTACGATTTAAATTGTATACTTTATCTAATGCTATGGCTTTGTATGCAAGCGCCCCATATCAAAATAAAAAAACTTCATATTCTTAGGTGCAGCCGCTTCTTTACGCATCATATTAGTATAATCAAACCACTTCACCTGATCGATCACCATATCTAATTGTTCATGGATGTCCTTTTCAATTCCCCTCATTTTAACCATGAATTGACTATAGGTTAATTGAAAATGACTTGCTGCTTGTTGATGGGGAGCGTTCTGTATGAGGAGGCTCATGAATTCTTCTGATGTAGCAGCCTGCTGAGCCAGTTCATCTTCTATTCGGGTTACATACTGATACATCTCTCTCTCTTCTTTTGGAAGCGAGTTGACAATTTCACGCGTCAAGATTTCCATCAGATTCTCATTCATTACATTCACCTGTCTTCAAAATGGGAAAAGGTCACAGAGTACTAGATTCATCTGCGACCCTTCGCCTACATTTATTTCATATTGTATTTTTTCATAAAGCGTTCTGCACGTCCCCCACGATCTGAGAATTTCTGTCTTCCCGTATAAAATGGGTGCGTGTCAGCACTGATTTCCACTTTTATTAATGGATAGGATTTCCCATCCTCCCACTCAATGGTTTCATTAGACGTCTTGGTAGAACCTGTTAAAAATTTATACCCGCTATTTGTATCCAAGAACACTACATCATGATGCTCAGGGTGAATTCCTTGCTTCATCTTGATCCCTCCACAGTTAGTTATGCAAATTACCAGCTTGATTTTTTAACACCGGGAATTTGGCCTTTATGAGCCAACTCACGAAACGCAATACGTGACATCTTGAATTTTCTAAGATATCCTCGCGGACGTCCAGTCAGTTCACACCGATTCTTCAAACGAGTAGGAGAAGAATCTCGGGGCAGCTTTCTAAGCCCCTCATAATCTCCTTTCTCTTTAAGCTCTCTTCTTAATTCTGCGTATTTTAACACCATCTCTTGACGCTGTTTTTCTTTTGCTACTTTAGATTTTTTAGCCAAAATATTTCCTCCTGTCATTTTCGCAAATCGTAACGATTACGTTTTATTTAGTTCTAGAAAACATTTAAACACACGCATCAACAATTTGCAAACATTAATTCATAAGTCATTTGAAGACCACTCCATACAAAGTGCCTGTTGTCAGGAGACACAACCATTCTCCATCAAATAATTCATGATTGAATACTCCTTTGAGTTAATTTAAATTGATTGAAGATAATCGTATATCTATATTCACTTCCAAAAATTTTTATCAAAACGTAACAATTCCGATTTACAAACCGTAATGATTACGATAAAATGACATTTGAAATCATTCATAAAGGAGTTTACCCATGAAAAAATACTTATTCATTTCACTTGTTCTTATCTTATCCATGTTTCTTTCTGCCTGTAATCAGACTAATAAAACCACAGGAAATAACGGCAGTCAATCTGAAGGTGGAGAGTCAATTAGCATCATGACTTCCCTTTATCCTCTTCAGTATTTTGCCGAACGGATCGGAGGAGATCTGGTCAAGGTAGAATCCCTGCTCCCACCCGGTTCTGACGCCCATACCTTTGAACCGACATCTAAAGATATGATTAGCATCGCAGAATCAGATCTATTCATTTTTAACGGACTTGGGATGGAGTCTTATGCTGAAAAAATCACTAAATCCCTGGAAAATGAGGATACCATAATGGTAGAGGCAACGAAGGGCGTCGATGTCATCGCAAGCTCCCATGATCACTCCGAAGAAGGACATCATGACGAAGGAGAAGCAGCTCATGAAGAGGACCATCATGAAGAAGGTGATGCTGCCCATGAAGAGGAGCATCATGAAGAAGGTGATGCTGCCCATGAAGAGGAGCATCATGAAGAAGGTGATGCTACCCATGAAGAGGAGCATCATGAAGAAGATGCTGCTGTCCATGAAGAAGAGCACCATCACGGGGATTATGACCCTCACGTTTGGCTAGATCCAAACCGTGCCATTGGGTTGGCTGAAAATATCCGTGACGCACTCATTGATCTTCAACCCCAACATAAAGATTCATTTAACCAGAACTTCGATGAATTAAAAAAAGATTTAGAGAGTATTGATACTGAATTTACATCATTGGCTCAAGAAAGTGACCATCCAGAGATCCTTGTTTCCCATGCTGCCTATGGATATTGGGAGGACGCCTATGGAATTGAACAATTAGCTGTTGCCGGACTCTCTCCTACCGATGAGCCTTCCCAGAAAGAATTGAAGGAAATCATTGAAACCGCCAAAGAGCATTCTATTCATTATGTCATTTTCGAACAAAACGTCACTACCCGGGTTGCTGAGATCATCCAGAAAGAAATCAATGCAAAGCCATTGAAGGTTCATAACCTTTCTGTATTAACAGAATCAGATATTGAAAACAATGAAAACTACCTTACATTGATGAAGAAAAACATTAAGATCCTCGAGCAAGCAATGAATGATTGATGGTGACTGTCTAACCAAACAAGCGCGTGCCACGATATCGTGGCACGCGCTTGTTTCATATATTGAATTTAGGCTACTTCCTCTTTTCCTTACGCCTTATCCAGAGCCTGTGATAAATCACTCCAAATATCCTCAGGTGCCTCTAGTCCCACGGAGAGTCTTAGAAGAGAATCATTAATTCCCATGCTCTTTCTAGACTCTTCAGGCACGACGGCATGAGTCATGGTGGCAGGATGCTGGATCAACGTTTCGGCATCGCCCAGACTGACCGCGATCTTGATCATATCGAGATCGTCCATGAATTTCTGTGCTTCTTCCTTCGAGCCTCTCAGCGTAAAGGAAATCATGCCGCCCGGTTTTTTCATTTGTTTCTTCATGACTCCGTGCTGAGGGTGATTGACATGTCCAGGATAGATAACCGTTTCTACAGCAGGGTGTTTCGCTAATAAATCAGCAATCTTCTCAGCGCTGTCACAGTGACGGTCCATGCGCACGGCCAATGTTTTTAATCCTCTCAGCAATAACCAGGCATCGAATGGAGAAATGATGCCACCGATATCCTTTTGGGTGGTCATCCGGATTTCGGCCATTTTTTCCTGTGAACCGACGATAAGGCCTGCCACCACGTCCCCGTGCCCGCCGATGTATTTCGTTGCGCTGTGGATGACAATGTCACACCCCAGCTCCAGCGGACGTTGAAGATACGGAGAACAGAATGTGTTGTCCACTACTACGGGAATCCCCTTTTCCCTCGCGACCTTCACAACGAGTTCCAGATCAATGAGCTGCATGGTCGGATTGATCGGTGTTTCTACATAAATGCAGCTTGTGTTCTCCGTGATTTTGCCACGGATCTCTTCTTCTGTATCCATGGAAGAAAAGTCATGTCCGATGGCAAATTTCTCTTGAAGTAGTTCAAGGAGACCGAACGTACAGCCGTATACCCCTTGCGAGCAGAGGATATGATCCCCTGATTTGGTCAGGGAGAACAACACTGCGCTCACAGCCGCCATCCCGGAACCGAAAGCAAGGGCCGCTTCCCCGCCTTCCAATGAAGCCATCCGTTCTTCCAATATGGATACCGTCGGATTTCCCAGTCTTGAATATATATATCCTTCTTCTTCACCGGCAAATCGATTTTCCCCTTGTTTCGCATTTGCGAAGGTATAAGTAGAAGTTTGGTATAAAGGGGGTGCTAAACTATCAAAATGTTGAGACGATTGATACCCCTCGTGAATCACCCGTGTTTCAAAACGTTTCTCTTCTTTCATTCAGTATTCCTCCCAGTATTCCCTTTAAGTCTAAGTAACTACTATTCTAGAATATGATAACCGGGAGGAAAAAGAAAGCGGTTACACTAAAGTGATAAAGGAAGTTGTGGTTTAGGTATATGAAGCCAGTGTCAACATTGGTTCTCAATATGGTGAGGTGCTGGTTGATTTCCGCTACAGGTGCTCGCTTTCCGCGGGGCGTGAGTTGAGCCTCCTCGGGCTTTGCCCTGTGGGGTCTCAACTTTCACGCGTTTCCCGCAGGAGTCGAGCACCTTCCGCTACAATCAACTTTTTGGTTTTTTTTACAACTTCAAAGCTTAACTACCTTCACCTAATAGAATATTGAATGTATTGCTTCATTTTTCATTACTGAACTTTGTTAGCAGGTAATCTGGTCATCGATTCCTATAGCTAAAAGTAAAGAAATTAGTCCAATCACCCTTTTAAACATCAGTCTCTACGCAGACCTAAATAAAATAGGAAGAACCAAAATGGCTCTTCCCAGTTCATCTTTAATTTGGTACTACTTTAATCACAATCGTTGACAACCTGATTTTTTCCATTATTCTTTGCGAGGTAGAGTGCTTCGTCTGCTTTTTTCACCAGTTCTTTGACTGATTTGGGACAGGTGTCGTCGTTCTTTCTCCAGATGGATAATCCGCAGGAGAGGGTGACGGATGGATTTGTTTTCAATGGGACATCTTTAATGATCTGGCGGGCGATTTCCAGGCCTTTTTCCCTTCCCAAGGAAGGCAGATAAGCGGCCAATTCTTCCCCTCCCCACCTGGCTACGAAACCATGATGGCTGACGACGCCTTTGATCAGATTGGACACCTCTATGATGACTTCATCACCGATTTGATGGCCGTAGTTATCATTGATGGATTTGAAATCATCAATATCAATCAGTAGCAGCGTGCCTAAGTCATCCTTATTCATGCAGGATTCCATTTCGTCATCCAAATAATTCCGCGCAAACAGCTTGGTCATATGATCGGTAATGACCATATGCTCGAGTTTTTCACGAAGGGTGGCATTGGTGATGGCAAGGGTTGAATGGTGAATGAATGACTGCAACAGCTTGTACATATCGAACGAGAACATATAAGGTTCCTTGTGTAGTACCACGCAGAATCCGATCAGGACTTCATTTTGAATCATGGGTGCGGCCATGATGGACGGAAAGTCGACCGCTGTTTCAAATCGGTCGCTGACATCACCCAAAAAGATGGCATCCCTCTCCTTTTCGATCCGCTCTTTTACGTAAGAAATATAGTTTCTTCCCTTTTCTTCAAAAAAGACAGGGGAGCTTTCATCTAAAATGGTGTACTCTCCTTTTTGAAGGAGGACGAATCCGATCGCTGATGCCTGAAAAGACCGCTTGATCTGTTTTTTTAAGAACATGACGGTTTCGGATAGTCGTAAGTTCAGATTCAATTGATGGGACGTTTCATTGATGAGCTGAAGATCGGTGATGAGCCTCTTCGACTGCTCATAAAGCTTGGCATTCTCCAGTGCACTCCCCGCCGTATAAGCAAGCAGGCGAATAAACTCGATCTTATGGTCCGTAAACGTATCATGGGAAATGGATTTCACTTCCAGGACGCCATAAATACCCTGCTTTCCTTTTAATGGCGCGTAGAGGACGTCTTCTTCCCCAGCTTCAATGCTGCCATTGACAAATGCCTGCATGGCAGACTCATTGGCTTGATCAAAGTCGAAATTCTTGATGGGGAGTTCCCCAAACTCATACCGGTCATTTGACAATAATAAATGGAATTCATCCACCGGGAATACCTCTCTCAACGTCTCGATGATTTGTACGAGAAGCGTACGCACATCCCTCGTCGAGTGGAAAATTTCCGTCACCTTGAATAATTCCCGATATCTCCGTTCGTCTTCGAGGACCGTCTGGATACCTCCTGTATGCTGTAAGAACTGATTGCTTGCCTTCCAAAAAGAATGGAGCAAGCTTTCATCTGCCCATCCGCCCGAATCCTCCTTCTTTACTAAAAGGATCGCCAAGGGACTTCCATCCTTCTTCGTGAAGTGGAATTTAATGGATGACAGGCCACCCTTCTCTATTAAGACCGGACGAAGAATATATTCTTCCCTGGCTTCAGCAAGTGTAAGAGGAGCCTCCCCATTCTGGTGGGGTTGATAGAGGTAGTAAGTTGAATTGGTATAAAAATACAAAAAAGCCCGATCGATTTCGAGGCTATCCTTCACGACCGTCAGCCACTTTTGCAATTGAACAGATTGATCTCTCTCCGCCGACATTTCTTCATATATTAAATCGAATAGCTTTGACTTGTATTCATGCAAAGCATGTTGAATTACGTACATTTTTCTCACCCACACCTGAAAGGTTTGTGACACCATTTACTTCACTGGCTCCTTGCCAGTACCAGATCCTTTTCGAAGACTACCATCCATAATGAATCGTCTTCTGATATAGAATGAATTTCATTTGGTTCCACGCTTTTGCCTGAAAGATCCAATCGAATATGATCAGGAAGGCTGATGAATCCGCCCTTCTCCTGTGAAAAAGGATTCCGGCTAGTAGTGACGTCTGGTGGAGCATCTTTCCTTTCCTTCACAACCTCTAAAGCATCGGAAAACAACGCCCACTTCCTCTTTTCCAATTGAACCCATATTCCATTATGTTCCTTTGCCAAGCTCATTGTTTTTACTTTATTATGTAACGACACACTATGTAATACCTTAAAGTAATATTGGTTATTTCGATCAAGTTCATATATGACAAGGACCGGCTGCTCTTCTACCATCTTCGCCACTGCGATGACAGGGTTCTTCGTTTCACTTCCCACTGACAGTACTTCAGCTTGGATGGATGGTGTTTCCCCATCGACTTTTTCTGATGAGTCAGAGGAATAAATGAAACCTCCCAAAACGACCAGCATGCACAGACCGATCAATAGATACCGAAGAAATTTCTCTCTATTGGATTCCTGCAAATCTGCTCACCTATTTAACATAATTTTCAACTTTTATTATATCACAACAAATGACTTATGGACTATTTTGTTTAGGGATTCTCATCTGGACTTATGAATCTCAAAATACTTCCTTGACTTCTATTCTCTCACGTCATATAATATTCTTTGTGTAAAATAATGCAGCTTCAGTGAAGTCCTTTATGCTCGTATTTTGTTCCTCTACATATTGAGGTGTATCTTGTAACCCTCTGCTGCTAGGGCGAAGGTACATGAAAACAAAATGCACATAATTGTTTATTCACAGGTGTTTTTATTTTACAACAAAATAAAAACAATAAAGGAGGAGTCATTCATGGCTCGATATACTGGCCCAAGCTGGAAATTATCTCGTCGTCTTGGAATCTCTCTAAGCGGTACGGGTAAAGAATTAGAAAAGCGTCCTTACGCTCCAGGACAACACGGTCCTAACCAACGTAAAAAAATCTCTGAGTACGGTTTACAACTTCAAGAGAAGCAAAAACTTCGTCACATGTACGGAGTAACTGAGCGTCAATTCCGTAACCTATTTGACCAAGCTGGCAAATTACAAGGTAAACACGGTGAAAACTTCATGGCGCTACTTGAGTGCCGCCTGGATAACGTTGTTTATCGTTTAGGTCTTGCTCGTACTCGCCGTCAAGCACGTCAACTTGTTAACCACGGTCACGTTACAGTGAACGGATCTCGCGTAGACATCCCTTCATTCCGCGTTCTTCCTGGTCAAACAATCTCAGTTCGTGAAAAATCACGCAACCTTGACATCATCAAAGAAGCGATGGAAGTGAACAGCTTTGTTCCTGAATTCCTAACTTTCGATGCTGACAAATTAGAAGGTACTTTCACACGCGTTCCTGAACGTTCTGAATTACCAGCTGAAATTAACGAAGCTCTTATCGTTGAGTTCTACTCTCGTTAATCTTTGTGAAAGAGACACTGTCCATTCTATGGGCAGTGTTTTTTTGTGTATAAAAACATGAAATTCCCATAATAAAAGCACGGTACCCGCTCCTGATGAGAGAAACGGATACCGCGCTGATAGATTCTATATCCTATTATACGTACTGAATTCTGAAATATTTCTTCTTTCCGCGGCGGATGATCGTAAATTGTCCTTCGATCTTGTCAGCTTCGACCATTACATGCTGGAGATCCGTAACGCGTTCACCATTGATGTAGATCGCACCGTTTCCTACATCCTCACGTGCCTGACGTTTGGAAGGAGAAATTTTTGCATTGACGAGGAGATCGATCAATCCAATCTCTTCTCCTTTCGCCTGCTCAAAGGATGGAACATCTTTAAATCCTTCCAGTATTTCAGAAGCAGATAATGATTTGATCTCACCACTGAATAAAGCTTGAGTTATGCGAATGGCCTGATCCAATGCCTCTTCCCCGTGAATCAGTTTCGTCATCTCTTCAGCAAGCGTCTTTTGTGCTTTGCGAAGATGAGGTTCCGTTTCAACGGATTGAGCCAATGCATCGATTTCTTCATGTGAAAGGAAGGTAAAGTATTTCAAGTATTTCACGACATCGGCATCAGCCGCGTTGATCCAGAACTGGTAGAATTCGTAAGGAGACGTTTTCTTCGGATCGAGCCATACCGCTCCGCTTTCCGTTTTCCCAAATTTCGTTCCGTCCGCTTTCGTGACAAGTGGAATTGTGAAGCCGAATGCCTTCGTCTCTTCTTCATGTGTGCGTCTGATCAGTTCAAGGCCCGTTGTGATATTCCCCCACTGATCGCTTCCACCGATCTGCAGCTTACAGTTGTAGTTGTCATATAAGTGATTGAAGTCCATCGCCTGAAGGATCGTGTAGGTAAATTCCGTGAATGAAATACCGGATTCCAGACGGGAGGAGATTGTATCCTTCGCCAGCATGTAATTCACGCCCACATGCTTACCGAAGTCACGCAGGAATGTGACAACATCCATCGCACCGATCCAGTCGTAATTATTCACCATCACGGCACCATTGTCTCCATCGAAATCAAAAATGCTCTCCAGTTGAACTTTAATGCTCTCTACATTTCCCTGAATGGCTTCAATGGTCTGCAGTTTACGCTCTTCATTTTTCCCACTCGGGTCACCAATCAATCCAGTCGCCCCTCCGACCAGTACAAGTGGACGATGCCCCTGGTTCTGGAAGCGGCGAAGCGTCAAGAACGGAAGCAGATGCCCGATATGCATACTGTCCGCAGTCGGATCGATTCCGCAGTAAATCGAAATGCTTTCTTTATTCAAAAGGTCCTTCAAGCCTTCCGCATCCGTTTGCTGATACGTGATCCCACGCCATTCCAAGTCTTTTAATAAATCCATCCTTTTTTCCTCCTTTTGATAAACAAGCTGACGACAAAAAAGTCCCTGCATATATGCAGGGACGCTGTCGCGCGGTACCACCCAAATTAAGGAATAACATCCTTCACTCTATAGAGATAACGGCTCTCACCGTTTGCCGCTACTAAGGTTCACGACAAAAGCTCCAGGATGTAATTCATCGGCCATTTGTGTCAGTTCACAGCAACCACTGACTCTCTTTGTAACAGGGAAGGCAGACTACTTATTCCTCTCATTGCATGTATTATTTGTACAGAAATCCAGTCAAATGACGGATTATCATTACGATCACTATATTAGGTTTTTACCATATTCCAAAATAATAGTCAACTAAACACGTGATAAAAGACCATTTTATTTGACTTTTTACGACAGCCTACTTGTTAATATGCTATAATGGGAATGTTCTGGGGGGAATGATATATGAAGGAAAAATGGAACAAATTTCTCGAAAAATTAGACCCTGCAATCAGGTTCTTTTCAAATACTAGATTTCAAAAACGAGCAAGAATTACATACGGAGTATTCTGGAACCTGTCACTGATCCTTGTCGTGATTTTCGTACTGGGATTTGCCTTTGCAGGAGGAGTCGGAGCGGGCTATTTCGCTTCACTCGTCAAGGAAGAACCGATCCGTCCTTATGATCAAATGAAAAAGGACATTTACAACTACGAGGAAACCTCTCGTCTTTACTTCTCGGATGATGTGTATCTGGGGAAGCTCCGGACAGATCTGGAGCGTGAAGAAGTGAAGCTTGAAGATATCTCGGAAGATTTGCGAAATGCCGTCATTGCCACGGAAGATGAATACTTCAACGAGCATAACGGTGTCGTGCCAAAAGCGATCATGCGTGCCGTACTTCAGGAATTCACGAATTCATCCACTCAATCGGGTGGGAGTACACTCACTCAACAGCTGATCAAAAACCAAATCCTCACGAATGAAGTATCATTTGAGAGAAAAGCGAAGGAAATCCTTCTCGCTCTTCGCTTAGAGAGATTCTTTGAAAAAGATGAAATCCTTGAAGCTTATCTGAATGTAGCGACACTCGGACGAAATTCCTCCGGTCAAAACATCGCAGGCGTTCAATCGGCCGCAAAAGGCATCTTCGGAGTGGAAGCAAAGGATCTGACCCTTCCACAGTCAGCATTCATCGCAGGTCTTCCTCAGGCACCTTTCTCTTATACGCCATTTAAAAATAATGGTGAAGTGAAAGAGAATCTTGAAGCCGGGATGAGCCGTAAAAACACGGTCCTCTACCGGATGCACCGCGAAGGATATATTACGAAAAAGCAGTATGATGAGGCCGTTGCCTATGACATCTCAAAAGATTTCGTGAAGCCGAAGCCATCACCTCAAGAGCAGTATCCATGGCTGACTGCCGAACTTGAGAGTAGAGCGGTGGATATCATGAAAAATGTCCTCGCAAAGAAAGATGGTTACTCTGAACAGGATCTTGAGAACAATGATGAGCTTGAAGACAAGTACCATACTTTGGCAGACCGGAATGTCCGTCAAAGCGGATACGAAATTCATTCGACCATCAACAAGAAGATTTATGACCAAATGCAGAAAACGAAGGATGCGTATGATATGTACGGTCCTACCAAAACCATCACGGTAAAAGACCCTGATACAGGTGAAGATGTAGAGGTGGAACAGCCGGTCCAAGTAGGCGCCGTGATGATTGAAAATAAAACAGGCCGCATCATCAGCTTCATCGGCGGTCGTGATTTTAAATTGGAGCAAATCAACCATGCGACCCAATCACATCGATCGAACGGATCAACGATGAAACCTTTGCTCGCGTACGCGCCTGCACTGGAATACGGTTATATTTCACCAGGTTCACCGATTCCTGATGTTGCCGTTAACATCAATGGCTGGCAACCGGAGAACTACTCCTTTAGGGAACGCGGACTTTTCCCGGCGAGATACGCACTGGCGGAGTCATTGAATATTCCTGCCGTAAGGACGTATGCGAATATCTATAACCGGAATCCATTTAAAGAATTTCTGCTGAAAATGGGCTTTACCTCCCTATCCAGCAGATATGACAATAACCTTTCGTTAACACTTGGAGCAACCACTGAAGGTGTGACCGTCGAGGAAAACGTGAATGCCTATACGACATTCGCCAATGGCGGGAAATTCATCGATGCGTTCATGATCGACAAAATTGTTGAAAAAGATGGTACGATCGTTTATGAACATAAATCTGACCCTGTGGATGTATTCAGTCCGCAAACCGCTTATTTAACGATTGATATGATGAGAGATACCCTGAATCATAACCTGGGTACCGGACGTTACGCGAAAACCTTCCTGAACTTCAATTCAGACTGGGCCGGTAAATCCGGAACGAGTCAGGATTATAAAGATCACTGGTTTGTGGCAACAAATCCGAGCATCACCTTCGGAACCTGGTTCGGTTATGATACACCTTCTTCATTGAATACAGCTGCATCACGAGCTCGATATGGACATTACGGATTGCGTAATATCCGCTTATGGTCTTATTTACTGAATGATGTCAGGGACCTGGCTCCTGAGCTGATTGACCCTGATGCCTCGTTCAAGCAGCCTGAAGGCATTGTCAGAAGATCCTTCTGTTCAATCTCCGGACTGCTTCCATCAGAAGCGTGCAGCCAGGCAGGACTTGTAAAAAGTGATTTATTCAACGCTAAATTCGTACCGACCAAAACGGATGACAGCTTACTCATGAGCCGTTACGTGTTGGTAAACGGAAAGAAATACTTGGCATTACCGAATACACCTGAAGAATTTTCACAGCCGGGTGTCATCCTGAACCCTGACTTTGTGAAAAACATCTTCGGTTCTGTCCCTGGGAACCCGGATAAACTGATTCCTGATGGTGACGAACGATTTAAAAATGTTCTTGTCGCGGAAAACAAGATTTCCGATGACGGAGCCGCACCTGGAACCGTCAATGCAAGCGGTAATGGTAACAAAATCACCTGGACACCATCCGCAAGCGGCGACGTCGTAGGTTACCGTGTATACAGCACATCCGGCGGTAAAGTCGGAAGCGTCCAATCGGGCGCAAGCTATGCTGTATCCGTCGGAAATGGTTCTTTCTATGTGGTTGCAGTCGATGTAGCCGGGAAAGAGTCTGCCCGATCGAACACGGTACAAATCGGGGCACCTGCACCTGAACCAAAACCGGATCCTAAGCCGGATAAACCGGGTACGGACCCGAAACCACCGGGGGATAAACCAACCGATCCCCCGCCAAAACCGGATAAACCGGACAAACCAGAACCGCCACCACCAGAGGATGATGGCGGCGGTGACGGCGGTGGGGGCGATGGCGGAACAGAGCCTCCGACAGAACCGGGTGAACCACCAGCACAGAACTAAAGATTGATTAAAAAGAGGGAAACGTCATTGTGACGACTCCCTCTTTTTTTTGTTTCATGATGAGTAGACATTTAGAAAACCCCCTACTCTCAAAGGAACGGATAAGTATACAGTTGCAATCATTTTAGACACATATTTATACGCACTTGAACTTACAATATCATGCACAGTGCACCCTCCTGAAAAATCCCATATCTTTCATTCACATAGTAAATCAATAAAATTAGTAATGAAGAGTTTGTGAATGTGTCATTTAGTAAGAATCTTCCATAATTAAGTGACCAGTGATCGTTAAAATAAGCGGAGATTTTCCGGTTAAGACTGCAGAATAGAGCTTTTTTCGGGATATAAGCGGAAATATTCCGATTAAGCAAAGTAAAAATAGCCATTTCCACGTTTTTAGAGCAAATAGGCGGAATCTTTCCGTCTATTTAAGGTGATCCCAGTTCTATTTAATCAATAGCCGGAATTCTTCCGCTTATTTAGTCAAGTCCTTAATATTGTGTAAATTCCTTGCTTGTCTTTTTCAACTATTAATCAGCTATAGCTATTCAATTCAACATTTTTTTGCGAAACTTCCATGAAGTAATT
>NZ_JAXBLY010000017.1:0-117740 GCF_033963925.1 Rossellomorea sp. YZS02
CGTGCCGAGACCCCGGAAGCGGTTTTTGCTGAGGAGGCTCGGCCGAACGTCCGTGGAAAGCGGGACTGTTCCCTTCACCCTCCTGCACCACAACTTAAATGACAGAGCATCGTAAATCTTAGTTTATATGCAAATATCAACAATCTTTGCGAAAACAGCCTTTTTTTTGAGGGACGGACCTTGCTTTTTCCAGGAAAATGAAACCATCACGCCTTTGCACTCGTAGAAAGGGTAAAGACTAATTGAGGTGATACAGTATGAACGGATATTATCTATTCGGACTTATCGTGGCTCTTGTATTATTCGTTGTCACGCTCATCATGATCCCGATACAGTATCGTTATATTAAAGCGATGGATGAGGAAAGAAGAAAGAATGTGTCCCAGGGGAAGATGTTTGAGGATATGCCTGTGCAGGAGCAGGTGCTTCATCACAATGCCCAGTCCAACCCTCTCTTCATCCCTGCCAATATCATTGCCCATATCCTCTACAAGATGAAAAAGATGCAAAACAAGGGAGGTGGAAAAGGATGATGAGTTTTATTGCCCTTGCAGTGGCGGGAACCTCTCTAGTTTTTGCCTCCTCAGTCCTCGAGCAGAACAAAAAGTTAGAGAAGAGAATTAGCGAACTGGAACACAAACGTTAACCCATTCAGGTTCATGGATTGAATTGAAGGTCCGTCCCTCACCGCTTTAACGCGATGAGGGACGGACCTTCTTTTTTATTTAGGGAGCGATTTAGTAAACTTGCGAAAATTGTCGAATGAAAATTCTGAAAAAAGTGTTCCAAAACAGATGCTTCTGTTATACAATACAAACATGTTAAATAATCTGTATTATAACAATAAAGGTTTGTTTAATACACTTAAGGAGTGAATGGGTTCTATGTCTACTCAGATGGTTGGTATCAAGGTAACCGGGGAAATACGACCGGGCTTTGCTGACATTTTATCTCCGGAAGCTTTACAGTTTTTAGAGAAGTTGGAACGGAGATTCGGAGACAAACGCAAGGAGCTGTTACACAACAGGGACGAAAAGCAGGAACGGATCAATGGAGGAGAGCTTCCCCATTTCCTGCCTGAAACAGAATCGATTCGACAAAGTGATTGGAAGGTGCGCCCGATACCAAAAGCGTTACAAGATCGCAGGGTGGAAATTACAGGTCCTGTCGATCGGAAGATGGTCATCAATGCTCTGAACTCTGGAGCGAAATGTTTCATGGCATGTTTTGAAGATGCCACCTCACCAACATGGAAGAACCTCATAGAAGGACAGATCAACCTCAGAGATGCTGTTCACCACAAGATAGACTTCGAGACGAACGGGAAGCGTTATGAATTAAAAGAAGAACATGCCGTACTTATCGTGCGACCAAGGGGGCTTCATCTGGAAGAGAAACATATCGAACTGGATGGAAAACCACTATCGGGAAGCCTTGTAGATTTTGGCTTATTCTTTTTCCATAATGCAACTCAATTAACTTCTTCAGATAAAGGCCCTTATTTTTACTTACCTAAATTAGAAAGTCACCAGGAAGCACGGTTTTGGAATGATGTATTCGTCTTTGCGCAGGAGTATGTCGGGATTCCCCAAGGGACGATCAAAGCAACGGTACTGATCGAAACAATTACAGCTGCGTTTGAAATGGATGAGATCCTTTATGAATTAAAAGATCATTCAGCAGGATTGAACTGTGGAAGATGGGATTATATTTTCAGCTATATCAAAAAGCTTCGGGAGCAGGATGATGTGATTCTCCCGGATCGTTCGTCGGTCACGATGACAGCGCCATTCATGAGAGCGTACTCACTGCTTACGATTAAAACTTGTCACAGAAGGGGAGCTCCTGCGATAGGCGGGATGGCGGCACAGATTCCTGTAAAGAACGATCCTGTAAAGAATGAAGAAGCGTTCAATAAAGTAAAAACAGACAAAGAAAGGGAAGCTCGTGATGGTCATGACGGTACATGGGTCGCGCATCCGGGATTAGTACCGGTTGCCATGGACGTATTCAATCATGAAATGAAGATGGCGAATCAGATCGAAGTGAAGACATTGGATAGTCTGGACGTGTCTGAACGGGATCTGCTAGAAGTCCCTCAAGGAGCGATAACGGAAGAGGGTGTCCGCTTGAACATCAATGTGGGCATTCAATACATTTCTTCCTGGCTGAGCGGCCAGGGCGCGGCGCCGATCCACAACCTGATGGAAGATGTGGCGACAGCAGAAATCTCACGTGCCCAGCTATGGCAGTGGATCCGTCATCCGAAGGGAATCCTTGACGATGGCCGGAACATCAGCATGGAACTCTATGAAGTGTTGAAACAGGAAGAACTGACGAAACTCAAAAGTCAATTAGGAGAAGAGAGATATAAGGAACGTCGATTCGCGGAAGCCGTCGAACTATTCGACCAGCTCATCCAAAATGATGAGTTCACAGACTTCCTTACGATTCCGGGTTACAAGATCCTTTAAAGAAACATCTGGAGGGACGGACCTCAGGGTGAATGGCGACCTCAGGCACCACTACTGCTTAGATGGGGCATCAGGGACGGACCTCAAGAACTGACGCAAGATCATTTTGGAACATATAAAATCCAAAAACAAAAAAAGGGAGAGATTTAACATGGTAAAAGCGAATAACGAACGTGTAACGTCACTACAGGAAAACTGGGAAATGGATCAGCGCTGGAAGGGGATCACACGCCCGTACTCGGCTGAAGACGTTATTCGTCTAAGAGGCTCCATCGACATTGAGCACACCCTTGCCCGCCGCGGTTCTGAAAAGCTGTGGAATCTACTTCACGAAGAAGACTATATCAATGCCCTTGGCGCTTTGACAGGAAACCAGGCGGTCCAACAGGTAAGAGCCGGACTGAAAGCCATCTATTTAAGCGGGTGGCAGGTTGCAGCGGATGCTAACCTTTCAGGTCATATGTATCCCGATCAAAGTCTGTACCCTGCTAACTCCGTCCCATCTGTCGTAAAGAGGATCAACCAGGCCCTGCAACGTGCCGACCAGGTTCATTATGTGGAAGGGGATGAATCCATCGATTGGTTCGTGCCGATTGTGGCCGATGCGGAAGCAGGATTCGGAGGCCAGTTAAACGTGTTCGAATTAATGAAGGGGATGATTGAAGCAGGAGCTTCTGCCGTCCACTTTGAAGATCAGCTTTCGTCTGAGAAGAAGTGCGGTCATCTGGGAGGTAAGGTTCTTCTTCCTACTCAAACGGCAGTTAAGAATCTCATTTCCGCCCGTCTTGCTTCGGATGTAATGGGCGTGCCGACGTTAATTGTTGCACGTACGGATGCGAATGCCGCGGATTTGATCACGAGTGATGTAGATCCGTATGATGCAGAGTTTATTACGGGCGACCGTACACCGGAAGGATTCTTCCGCACGAATGCCGGGCTTGACCAGGCGATTGCAAGAGGTCTTGCATATGCTCCTTATGCAGATCTTGTATGGTGTGAAACGTCTGAACCGAATCTTGAAGAAGCGCGCCGATTTGCAGAAGCGATCCATGCTGAACATCCAGGGAAATTGCTGGCATATAACTGTTCGCCGTCGTTTAACTGGAAGAAGAAATTGGATGATGAAACGATCGCCAAATTCCAAGTGGAGCTTGGGAAAATGGGGTATAAATTCCAGTTCGTCACACTTGCAGGTTTCCACGCACTGAACCACAGTATGTTCGAGCTTGCGAGAGGGTACAAAGATCGTGGTATGGCTGCTTATTCACAGCTTCAGGAAGCGGAGTTTGCGAGCGAGAAGCACGGATATTCAGCTACTAGACATCAGCGTGAAGTAGGAACAGGTTATTTTGACGAGGTATCCATGGTGATTTCAGGTGGCACATCCTCCACGACAGCCCTGAAAGGTTCAACCGAGGCAGCCCAATTCTAAAACAGTATTAAAATACTCATAAAGGTCCGTCCCTCAACGTCGAGGGACGGACCTTTATTTGTGTTTGTTTCTAGTACTATCGAAGTGAATTTGTGAATAAAGTAACTTTAGTTAAAAATTTATAAATATACTATTGATTTTATTAATATACACTCATATAATTAGACCTAATTTAAATTTAATGTCTGGAGTGATTGGTATTGGATGTTGGTATTGTTGGTAGTACTGGGTATGGAGGCGTGGAGCTGTATCGTCTGTTGTCAAATCATCCGAATGTAAGTGAATGCATTCTGTATTCATCATCTTTAGATGGGACTTCCTATGCGGAGGAGTATCCGCATTTATCCGGCCTTTCCGGAGAAAAAGTGAAACCGATCATGATGAAGGAAATGCAGCAGTTGGATTTCGTTTTCCTGGCCGCTCCTTCCGGCGTATCAAGGGAGCTGGCTCAGAACCTCATCGGGAAAAAGGTGAAAGTGATTGACCTTTCCGGTGATCTTCGTTTAAAGAATCCCCGTGAATATGAAGAATGGTATAAAGGAGAATCGGCGCCGAAACATATCCTGGACAAAGCCGTTTACGGACTGACTGAACTCAATCGCGAGACCATCCGGGAAGCGGACCTGATTGCGAACCCCGGGTGCTTTCCGACGGCAACACTGTTGGGTCTTGCCCCGCTCTTTCATCACGGTCTCACAAAGCCCCATTCCTTGATCATCGATGCCAAAACGGGATTGTCCGGAGCGGGGAGAAAAGCGACTCAGTCCAGCCACTTCTCGGAGACACAGGAAAATCTACGAATCTATAAAGTCCATGAGCACCAGCACACTCCGGAAATCGAGCAACAGTTAAAGATATGGGACAGTGAAACGGGACCAATCACTTTCTCCACCCATCTCATTCCCATGACCAGGGGGATCATGGTGACGATGTACGCAGAATTAAAGAACACCTCAACCACGGGGGAGTTACACAGCCTCTATCACAGCTTTTTTGAAGGAAGTCCTTTCATCCGGGTACGCCGGGAAGGTCAATTCCCAAGTACAAAAGAAGTGTTCGGTACCAACTTCTGTGATGTATCCATCAAAGCCGATCCACGGACCAACCGGGTAACGATTGTGTCAGTGATTGATAATCTGGTGAAGGGGGCGGCAGGTCAAGCCGTGCAGAATATGAATGTGATGCTGGGGATAGACGAAACGACGGGACTTCACTATTATCCAATTTATCCATAAGAGGGGGAAAATCTATGAAACTGGTTAAAGAAAAGGGTGTTCAACGGATCGAGGGAGGAACGATTCTGTCGCCCCTTGGGTATAAGGCAGGTGGACTCCATGCGGGCCTTCGATATGCAAAGAAGGATTTCGGAGTGATTTACAGCGAGAAACCTGCTCACTGCGGAGCGGTCTATACACAAAGTCATTTTCAAGCGGCACCCCTCAAAGTCACTCAGGAAAGCATCTCTCAAACTCATAAATTGCAAGCCATCGTCGTGAACAGTGCGATTGCCAACGCATGTACAGGAGAACAAGGACTGAAGGATGCGTATCAAACAAGGGAATGGATCGCTGATCGGTTTCAAATCCCTGAAGAGTATGTTGCCGTGGCATCAACTGGTGTCATCGGCGAGTGGCTTCCGATGGAAAAAATGAAAAAGGGCTGCACGGAAATCAAGGTCGATGGGAATCCCGAAGATGCCCACGCGTTCCAGCAGGCCATCCTCACCACGGATACAGTCGAGAAAACGTCCTGCTGCCAGGTGCTGATCGACGGGAAAACGGTCACTATCGGAGGATGTGGGAAAGGTTCCGGAATGATCCATCCCAATATGGCGACGATGCTCGGTTTCATCACAACGGATGCCACCATACCATCGGACGTTTTACAATCCGCCCTAAAAACCGCCATTGATCAATCCTTTAACCAAATCACCGTAGACGGGGAAACATCCACCAATGACATGGTCATCAGCATGGCAAACGGGATGGTGGAGCATGATGCCCTTGGCGAAAGTCATCCTGATTGGCATCACTTTCAAGCAGGGTTGAACACGGTATGTGAAGATCTGGCCAAACAAATCGCGCGGGACGGGGAAGGGGCAACCAAATTGGTGGAAGTGAGTGTCACTGGGGCTAACTCCCATCAAGACGCCAATATCGTAGCAAAAAAGATTGTCGGATCCAACTTAGTGAAGACGGCCATCTTCGGCGGGGACCCCAACTGGGGAAGGATCGTCGGAGCCATGGGACACAGCGGAGTGGATCTAAACCCTCATCAATGTGATATCTCGATCGGGGACATCCCCGTATTTTCAAACGGAACGCCTCAACCATTCAATGAGGAAGAAGTGAGTCGATATATGCAGGCTGAGCAAGTAAACATTAACGTCTTCCTGTACGACGGCGAAGGAAGAGGAAAAGCGTGGGGGTGCGATCTTACGTATGATTACGTCAAAATCAATGCAAGTTACCGAACATAAGAACGTTTTGGTGGTGAAGCTTGGCGGCAGCGTCCTTTCCAAGCTTTCAGCCCCTTTTTATCAAAGTATAAGAGAACTGCAGAGGAGCTATCATGTCATCATCGTTCACGGTGGGGGGCCGGACATCACGGCGACACTCGGGATGCTTGGGATACAGTCTACTTTCATTAACGGGCAGCGAAAGACCACGAAGGATGTTTTCGCCATTGCTGAACAAGTTCTAAAAGGCAAGGTGAACAGTGGACTCGTCCATCGATTCAACCTGGAAGGAGTCAATGCCATTGGACTGAGCGGGTACGACGCCCAGTTATTAAAGGCGAGTTTCATAGATGAAGACTCTTTGGGATTGGTCGGAAAAATAGAGGAAGTCAACCTCACGTTGATGCACAATCTGCTCTCCTTGAACTATTTACCGGTCATTGCCCCCCTTGCATCAACCGCCGGAGGAAATCGGGTGAATATAAATGCCGACCTGGCCGCTTCAGCCGTTGCCAAAGCCCTGAATGCAGAAAAATTGGTGTTTGTCACGGACGTACCGGGAATCCTGAAAGATGGTGAACTTGTTTCACGTGTAACAATGGAGGTCGTTGACCAGTATATCGAATCCGGTGTGATTTACGGAGGGATGATCCCGAAGGTTCAGGCTGCCCTATCCGTTCTGAATGAAAGCATACATGAAGTGATGATTGTCGGATGTCAGGGCTCTATCATTCAGGACGGAAAAATGATCGGAACACAGATAACAGATGGAAAAGAGGTTCAAGCGATATGAGTCATATATTTCCTACGTATAATCGATTAGACATCGAATTGGTGTCAGGAAAGGGCACGGAGGTTCAGGACCGTAATGGCGAGACTTATTTGGATTTTATTTCCGGTATCGCCGCATGTAATTTGGGTCATTCCCCGTCCGGTGTCAAAGAAGCGGTGAAAAAACAGATGGATGAACTGTGGCATGTGTCGAACCTGTTTCCAATATCAAAGCAGGAAGAAGCAGCTGCGCTTCTCGCTTCTGCAAGCGGTCTGGATGCGGTGTTTTTTTGTAACAGCGGAGCCGAAGCAAATGAAGCGGCCATTAAATTAGCGAAAAAACATACAGGGAAGACGAAGATCCTCACTTTCAAGCAGTCCTTCCACGGCCGTACCTTTGCGACAATGAGCGCAACAGGCCAAGAAAAGATTCATAGCGGATTCGGCCCCTTACTACCGACATTTGAGTATCTTCCATATAACGATGAAGGGGCACTGTCGGACGTGAAAGATGGGGATGTGGCGGCCATCATGCTGGAAGTGATTCAAGGAGAAGGGGGAGTCAATCCCGGGACCCAGTCATTTTTAAAGGCAGTAGAAGCCAAGTGCCGGGAGCTGGATGCGCTCCTGATCATCGATGAAGTCCAGACAGGTGCAGGTAGGACAGGGAGGCCATTCGCGTATCAGCACCATTCACTGGACCCGGATATCGTCACGGTTGCAAAAGGAATCGGCAGCGGATTCCCTGTTGGAGCCATGATCGGGAAGGAAACACTCATTCCATCCTTTTCACCGGGCACTCACGGATCGACTTTCGGAGGAAATCCGTTAGCTATGGCGGCAGCGAAGGCGACTATGGAAACGATCTTTCATGAGGACTTTTTGCAGGATGTTCAGCGTAAGTCTGAATATTTCATGAATGAACTGAACGACCAGCTGAATGAGTGTTCGATTGTGAAAGAGGTGAAAGGGATCGGTTTTATGATAGGGATTTCATTCCATCATGAGGTGAAAGACATCATCACGGAACTGCGGGAAAATGGGTTATTGACTCTTCCTGCCGGCACACAGGTCATCAGGCTTTTGCCACCGTTGACAGTTACTTATAAGGAACTCGACCGGGCTATTCATATTTTAGTCAGTACGATCAAACAGCATCAATCAGCCGGAGTATACTAATTTTTTTTTTTTTAACTATTAATGTATAAAAATACTTAATTATAATTATTTATTCATAGTTGGGAGTGCATATCATGACAGGTTATTTATGTTTGGAAAACGGAAGCATCTTTAAAGGGGAAGTCATTATGGAAGGAAGTGATCCCATTCAGGGTGAGATTGTATTTTTCACGGGAATGACTGGGTATCAGGAAGTACTGACGGACCCTTCTTACAAAGATCAGATCGTTGTTTTCACTTACCCTCTCATCGGTCAGTACGGAGTGAATGAGGATGATTCAGAAAGCGGGGAGCCTCAGGTGAAGGGAGTGATCATGCTCAATTTGCCAGACACATACTCCCATTATCATGCGACTTCTTCTTTGAAGGAATATCTGGAGAAGTGGAAGATCCCGTTCATGACAGGGGTGGATACGAGAGAGGTTGTCAAGGCGATCCGTGAAGGAGGAAGCCAAAATGCCTGTATATCCTATACAGAAATGGTTCCCGAAAAGGAAAAACTGACAGGGCAGATCGAAAAGGTAGCGCTAACGGAAATTCGTCAGATGGGAAGTGGGAGCAAGCATATTGCTGTCGTCGATTTCGGTGTGAAGAAATCGATTGTAAGCAGTCTTTTGGAAATGGACTGTCTCGTTACAGTCATCCCGTTTCGCCAATTGGAGATGTTGGACCAGTTGAGCATCGATGGCCTGGTGTTATCCAACGGCCCCGGGGACCCGAAGGAAATGATGACATTGCTACCCCGACTGAAAGAGAAAATCATGGGAATCCCGACCCTCGGCATCTGCCTGGGTCACCAATTGATCGCCCTTGCCCTCGGCGGGGACACGGAACGACTATTATTCGGGCACAGGGGAGCGAATCATCCCGTCATGGACCATCAAACGGGTGAGGTGTTCATCACTTCGCAAAATCATAATTATGTGGTGAACAAGGAAAGCCTGGTCGGTACCGGCCTTGAGCCACGTTTTATCAACGTGAATGATGGCTCACTTGAAGGACTTCAGCATAAGGATAAACCGATCCTATCCGCTCAATTCCATCCTGAAGCGCGTCCGGGACCTGAAGATGCATCGTGGATCTTCAAGCAATTCTATCAATCGATTAAACAACCAGGGAGAGAGAAACTATATGCCTAAAGATTCCAGTATACAGAAAATCCTGATCATCGGGTCGGGACCCATCATCATCGGGCAGGCCGCTGAATTTGATTACTCCGGTACACAAGGGTGTCTTGCCTTGAAGGAAGAGGGCTATGAGGTAGTCCTTGTAAACAATAATCCCGCCACCATCATGACGGATACCGCTTACGCCGACAAAGTGTATAGTGAGCCGCTTTCGGTCAAATCTGTGACGGCCATCATCGAAAAAGAACGGCCCCATGGGTTGGTGGCAAGCTTGGGTGGGCAGACTGCCTTGAATCTTGCCGTCAAACTGGATGAGAAAGGCGTTCTTGCCAAGAACGGTGTAAAGCTTCTTGGTACCTCGGTTGATTCCATTCAAAAGGGAGAGGATCGAGAGAAGTTCCGTTCGTTAATGGAGGAGCTTGGGCATCCGACAGCTGAAAGCAGCATCGTTCATGATTTGGAAGGGGCACTGACTTTCTCTGAACAGACTGCCCTCCCAATCATCGTCCGTCCTGCCTATACGTTAGGGGGAAGAGGCGGAGGGATCGCTTCTACGATGGAGGAATACAGAAAGCTCGTCTTATCCGGACTGAAGGCAAGCCCCATCCATCAAGTCTTAGTGGAAAAAAGCATCGCCGGCTTCAAAGAGATCGAGTATGAAGTGATGAGAGATTCGAAAGGAAATTGTATATCGGTCTGCAATATGGAAAACTTCGATCCGGTAGGGGTCCATACAGGGGATTCCATCGTCGTCGCTCCGTCCCAGACCTTGACCGATCTGGAGTTCCATATGCTCCGTACAGCGGCATTTGATATTATCAGTGCTCTTAAGGTAGTGGGAGGATGCAATATACAATTTGCTTTAGACCCTAACAGCAAACAGTACTATGTGATTGAAGTGAATCCCCGTGTAAGCAGGTCTTCTGCCCTTGCATCAAAGGCAACGGGCTACCCCATCGCCAAGATCGCGGTGAAGATTGCTGTCGGTTACACATTGAATGAGATCATCAATCCATTGACGAGGACCACCTACGCAAGCTTTGAGCCTGCCCTGGACTATGTTGTGGTGAAGTTTCCGAGATGGCCGTTTGATAAGTTTCCTGAAGCGAACCGTGTACTGGGGACGAAGATGAAAGCAACGGGTGAAGTGATGGCGATTGAGCGTTCACTGGAGGCCGCTTTTCAAAAAGCTGTCCAATCATTGGATATGTCAGTAGAGAACATCTATAGAAGGCTTAATGATGTATCGGTCAGAGACTTGGAGGAAAAGATTGAAGTGCCGACGGATTCACGGTTCTTTGAACTGATGGAGCTGTTAAGAAGAGGCAGTTCGGTTGCCGATCTTCATGAAAAGACGGGAATCGATAAACTGTTCCTGTCGGTTATGAGTAATCTGGTGTCTGTAGAAAAAGGGCTTCAGGGCATGCCGTTTACTTCAGAACTTTTGAAAAAAGCAAAAGAATTCCGATTTGAGGATAAAGTCATCGCCGGATATACGGGGAAGTCAGAAGCGGATATCACCACGATGAGAGTGGAAGAGGGTATCGTCCCTGGGTTCAAAATGGTGGACACATGCGCAGGAGAATTTGAAGCCATCACGAACTATGCTTATTCGACCTACTATGGCTCCAATGAGATAAATCCTTTGGCTGGAGAGAAAAAAGTCCTGATCGTCGGGGCGGGGCCGATCCGGATCGGCCAGGGAGTCGAATTCGACTACAGTGCCGTCAAGGCGATCCAGCGTCTGAAAAAGCATGGATACACGACGATCATGGTGAACAATAATCCAGAGACCGTCAGCACCGATTATGAGACGGCAGACCGGTTATATTTTGAACCGATTACGTTCGAATCCGTCATGTCAATCATCGAACATGAGAATGTGGATGCTGTCCTTGTCCAATTTGGTGGGCAGACAGCGTTGAACCTGGCAGGAGTGCTTGAACAAGCAGGTGTGAAATTACTCGGCACCTCTAACGATAAAATTGATACAGTGGAAGACCGGGAGCTATTTTATCAATTGCTGGATGCTAAAGAAATTCCACGTGTGAAGGGAGAGATTTGCCACAGCAGGGAAGAAGCCCTGCAGGTGGCACGTCATCTAGCCTTCCCTCTTCTGTGCCGCCCTTCCTACGTCATAGGGGGCAAAGGCATGGTGAAGGTGAATACACCGGAAGAAATGAAACGTTTCATTCAGGAAGCAGAGAAAGAGTATTTTCCTATATTAATAGATGAATTCAAAGAGGGACAGGAAGTGGAGATCGATCTTGTCGGGGACGGTGTCCATGCATATGTTCCCGGTGTGATGGAGCATATTGAACGGGCTGGTGTCCACTCGGGCGACAGCATGTCCATCTTCCCTTCGGAATCCCTTTCTGAGGAAATGAAAGAGATCATCGAAGGATATGCCAATAAGATCGTCTCCGCGCTTCAGTACAAAGGGATCATGAATATTCAATTCCTGCTGCAAGATGAACAGTTATATGTGTTGGAGGTGAACCCAAGGGCTAGCCGGACCGTCCCGATTGTCAGTAAGATCCTTGGCTTTTCACTGATGGATATGTCCATCGATTTGATATGCGGGGAGAACCTGACGATCGACGCTTTTGAGACTCCTTCCAAGGTGGATGGGGTCGGAGTGAAGTATCCCGTATTTTCATCCCACGCCATGCCGGAAATCGATCAAACGCTGGGCGCAAATATGAAGTCGACTGGGGAAGGGCTGTGTCTGGGTGAAACCGTCGAAGAAGCTTTATATAAAGTGTTCGAAGAAGCTCATGAAGGTGTGGAAGCCGGCGGGACGATCTACGTCGACAGCCCCCACGCAGAAATAAGTCAGTATCAGACAGCCCCGGATGATATATTCAGTGATTGGATCGAAACAGACACTGCCTGTATCTATTACAGTGATGGGGAATCCGAAGTAATGAAGAAGAGAAGGATCGTTGCCTTAGAGGCAGGGATCATTGTCATGACCGAAGCGGAAACCTTGTACGCCTTCATTCGGAGTAAGAGCGCAGTCAATGTTAAACCTAAGCCTTTAGTCCATTCAAAAATCTTGCAGGGAGTGAACGGAGCATGATGAAATCAAACATCGCATCGATACCATATAAGCTGTCTTTAAAAGGAAGAGATCTTGTCACATGGCTGGATTACACGGCGGAAGAGGTACATGAGCTTTTGAACGTTGCTCAGTATTTGAAGAAAAACCCACGATCCAAGAGCCTGGAAGGGAAGATCCTCGGAATGATCTTTGAAAAGTCGTCCACGAGAACACGGGTGTCATTTGAAGCGGGAATGCTTCAAATGGGTGGGCATGCCATCTATCTGAATTCCCGTGATATCCAGCTTGGAAGAGGGGAGTCCATTGAAGATACGGCGAGGGTCCTGTCCTCCTACGTGGATGGAATCATGATCCGTACGTTTGAGACAGAGAAAGTGACTCAGTTGGCTGCAAGTTCAAGCGTCCCCGTCATCAACGGGCTCTGTGATACGTATCACCCCTGCCAGGCGTTGGCGGATGTGTTGACGATCCTTGAAACAAAGGGGACGTTAAAAGGAGTGAAGGCAGTGTACATCGGGGACGGAAACAATGTGGCACACTCCTTCATGATCCTTTGTGCAAAGCTTGGAATGGACGTCGTCGTTTCTTGTCCGGAAGGGTATGAGCCGAAAGCGGATATTATTGGTAAGACGGTTGAACTGGCCGCCAACAGCGGAGGGAGTTTTACGCTTACTTATGACCCGATCGAAGCGGTCAAAGGGGCTGATGTCGTCTACACCGATGTGTGGGCAAGTATGGGGCAGGAAGAAGAAGCGCTAAAGCGTCTTGAAGATTTTAAAGGGTATCAAGTCAATGAAGGGCTGCTTGCACACGCTGCATCCGATGTGACATTCCTCCATTGCCTTCCTGCCCATCGTGAAGAAGAAGTGACGGCAGACGTCATCGACGGAGCACATTCCGCGGTGTTTCAACAGGCGGAGAATCGACTGCATGTCCAGAAAGCGATCTTGCAATCTCTATTTGTATAAAAGCAAAGGGTTCGCTCACTTTGAAGAGCGGACCCTTTTAGTTGCCTGAAAGTATCTCCTTAAGAGAAAATGGGACAGAACCAAATGGACACATGTAAACATATAGTGTAGGGGAAACTGTATTAAGACGTTTTGGAGGTGCAGTGTTTTTGAGTAAACCAAGCATAGATGATTATCTGGAAAACGGAATGTACGGTCAGAAGCAAACCAAGCCCGATGAAAGAAGGAAGTTTCTTGGTAGCCTCAGAGAGCGGATCGTCATCGCTCTGACCCAAAGTCAGGTGAGGGAAAAGGGAGTATATAAGGAAGTTCAGGATCGGATGAAGCAGCATCCTGATGCGAAGCTTCTATTGAATGGAAATATGAGCTATACCTTTTTATCAAAATACATCAAGCTTGCCGATGCGCATCATATTCCGTTTTCCATGGTCACCAATAAGGATATCGAAACGGAAATCGGCCTCGTTCTCGCCTATGATCATGCCATTGATCTAGAAGAGATCTATGTACAAAAACAAAGTGAAAAAGTCAGCGAATCTAAGCCGAAGCAAAAGAAAAGCCTACTTTCATCAATTAAAAATAAGCTTTTCTAATTGTGTTTGCCCTTTTGGAAAATGGAGAGCTTGAACAATCCTTTCAACATGACCGGGATGACGAAAAGAATGAACAAGATACGGAATAAATGATACCCCGTAATGATGGAAAGGTCGGCATGGACAGCTTGCCCCACCAGTGCCATTTCGGCCATGCCACCGGGGGCCAGGCTGATAAATGCGGTCAGGAATGATATGTCATGCCATCGGCTTAATAGCACACTGAGACCTGCACAGCATAAAAGCAGGCAGAGAGAAGTAAATAACGACCATATGATAAACTTGCCCATCGATCCCGATGACGAGAAATTCATCATGAAGCTAAAGTAAATGCCTAAAGATAGCTGTGCCAGGATAATGAGAAGACCTGGCATATGGGGAACCGGCCATTCAGCCACCATGAAGCCTCCGATCACCAATATCGGACCAAGTAAGGCAGGGGTGGGCAAGTGGATTTTTTTAGCCAAAATGCCTGCTGCGACAGCGATCGTGAAAAAAAGGACGAACCCCCATTGAATAACAGGTAGCTCAAACGACTGTGCGGCAGTTCCGGTCCCTGCTCTTTCGCCGGCCAGGAGTGGACTGAACACAAGGAACGGTACGACAAAGATGACAGACAGAAGCCGGATGACCTGTAGGATCGTGACGACCGTCAAGTCGATATTCCTCATCTCTTCTCCAAGAGCCACCATTTGTGAAAGTCCACCGGGAATGCTGCCGGTGATGGTCGAGGGCAGACCGATCCCTGTCATGTGCGATGTAATATAAGCCAGGATCATGCTGAAAACGATAAGGGTAACCGTTGTTGCCAGCATGGACGGTAGCTGAGTGAAGATTTCAATCATGGTTTGCTTGCTGAAGGACTGCCCGATGGTATAGCCGACAATGACCAACCCAATATCCCGGAAGTATGATGGCCAGGCAAGTTCAAGCTTTGTCCATTTGTTGATTAGAAAGACCGAAACCATCGAACCGAGCAGCCATGAGAGGGGAAGATGGAGGAGGGTGAAAACCGCTCCGCCTATGATCCCTGCTATTAAGGCTGATAGAATAGGATACATGTAGACAACCCTTTCGATATATGTACTCTATTTAAGGGTAATCAAACGGGAGAATGGAAGCAACTGGTCCGCTTATCCCAGAGTGAGATATCGTTCGGGATCAAGTCTGCTGCCCTCAGCTACAATGGCTGTCATACCTGTATCTGAGCCGGATTCATGCATTTCGCCTTTCTGCCAGAACACGGCCATTCCCGGTTCGACCTCAATCTTATCTTCTCCTTCAATCCTGACCCAACCACTTCCCGACGTAATCATCAGAAGCTGATCGCACATGGCGGGATGCATTCCCAGTACGCTGTTTGCTTCTAAATAAAAGTATCCGATCTGAAATGGCTCATCAGGCTTTAGTAAAGGATGGATCGTCACATTTTGACTGTTGAATTTTTGAATGGATTTTCCGGTATTTTGTTTGAAGCTGTATATTTTCATGGAATCACCTCTTAAAGTATAGGTTCGATATGGGGTTGGGAAATCCTTTATATTGAAGGTTAGATTTATCCATTTTATGGAAATTTATGCAATTATACATAATAATGACGCAATTAAGCGTGAAAATGACGCAATAAATAAAAAAACGACGCAATTATCCGGAAAATGACGCAATCAAAGCCTGAAATGACGCAATCCTCCTCGTACTGGACCATATTGACAGTCTTCCTTTTATTAATTCTCCATAAAGTCTCTTCTGCATAAGGGATTTCATCAATATTTGGATCGGAGTTACTCAAATAGACGTTTTTTTCATCCTATTGCAGGAGTAGGAAGCTTTATAAAAAAAGAAAATGTGAAATCCGGGCACGATCATTTGCCCTCTGCATGATTCCCCCAGGAAAAAGTTCCGAATCACGGGACCGGACCATCATCAGTATGCGTGACCGACCCACACATCGAGCTCAACTAAATGTTTATCATTTATTCAGATACTCCCACCCAAGGTCCGTCCCTCATAAAATCACACCCATCACTGATTTCGTGGTAGAATGGAGGGAAGTATGGACAACCCGTATCATAGTTGCTTTCATGAAGCGAATTTTGGTATTATCAATAGTATTGTGAGTGTTCGAACATATACGGAGGTGAAGAAGATGTCTAGAATTTCTGAAGAGCAGGTGAAGCATGTTGCGCACCTTGCACGACTAGCCATCACTGAAGATGAAGCGAAGAAGTTTACGACCCAGCTGGATGCGATTATCGGGTTTGCCGAGCAGCTGAATGAATTGGATACATCGAATGTGGAAGCAACAAGTCACGTACTGGATATGAAGAATGTGATGCGTGAAGATAAGCCTGTTAAAGGCCTGCCACGTGAAGAAGTATTAAAGAACGCACCAGACAAACAAGATGGACAAGTTCGCGTTCCATCGATCTTGGACTAAGGAGGGGACCTCATGTCATTATTTGACCATAAATTATCAGAGCTTCATGAGCTTTTACATAAGAAAGAAGTTTCTGTCACAGATCTGGTAGACGAGTCGTACAAACGAATCGACGCCGTTGAAGATAAAGTAAAGGCATTTTTAACACTGGATGAAGAGAATGCCCGCAGTAAAGCGAAGGAAATGGATTCCAAACTTGGGACGGATGAAAGTAAAGGTCTTCTTTTCGGAATGCCGATCGGGATCAAAGATAATATCGTCACAAAAGGTCTTCGTACCACTTGTGCAAGTAAAATCCTTGAAAACTTCAATCCGATTTATGATGCGACGGTCATCAATAAATTACATAGTGCCGATACGATCACGATCGGTAAATTGAATATGGATGAGTTTGCGATGGGTTCATCTACTGAAAACTCCGGTTTCCAGAAGACAAGCAATCCATGGAATCTTGAAACGGTCCCAGGTGGATCTTCAGGTGGTTCCGCAGCATCCGTTGCAGCAGGGGAAGTACCATTTTCATTAGGTTCCGATACTGGTGGATCGATCCGCCAGCCGGCCGCATTCACGGGTACTGTCGGATTAAAACCGACATACGGACGTGTATCCCGTTTCGGTCTTGTCGCATTTGCTTCATCTCTTGACCAAATCGGACCAATCACTCGTAACGTTGAGGATAACGCGTACCTACTGCAAGCTATCGCTGGACTTGATCCGAATGATTCGACTTCAGCCAATGTGGAGGTTCCGAATTATGCGGAGGCTCTGACAGGCGATGTAAAAGGGCTTAAGATTGCTGTACCGAAAGAATACTTAGGTGAAGGTGTCGGGGAAGAAGCCCGTCAAGCTGTGCTTGCTTCACTTAAAGTATTGGAAGGCATGGGAGCGACATGGGAAGAAGTTTCTCTTCCGCATTCTAAATTCGGTGTGTCCACTTACTACTTGTTAGCTTCTTCTGAAGCGTCTGCCAACCTTGCCCGTTTCGACGGTGTTCGTTACGGCTACCGTACGCCGAACGCAGAGAACCTTCTTGATCTTTATAAGAAGACACGTGCGGAAGGCTTCGGGGACGAAGTGAAGCGTCGTATCATGCTTGGAACGTTTGCTTTAAGCTCCGGTTACTATGATGCTTATTATAAGAAAGCTCAACAGGCGCGTACGTTGATCAAGAAAGACTTTGAAGATGTATTTGCGAAATATGACGTCATCATCGGACCTACAACACCGACGCCGGCTTTCAAAATCGGTGAAAAAATCGATGATCCATTAACGATGTATGCAAACGATATTTTAACGATTCCAGTCAACCTTGCAGGGGTACCGGGAATCTCAGTACCTTGTGGATTCTCTTCAACAGGACTTCCGCTAGGTCTTCAAATCATCGGAAAGCATTTTGACGAAAGCACGATTTATCGCGTCGCTCATGCATTTGAGCATGCGACAGATTTCCATACAAAAAGACCACAACTGTAAGGGGTGAAATCAATGAACTTTGAACCAGTAATCGGACTAGAAGTCCACGTAGAATTAAAAACGGACAGTAAGATGTTCTCTCCGGCGCCGAACCACTTCGGAGCAGAGCCGAACACAAATACAAACGTGATCGACCTTGGCTATCCCGGTGTTCTTCCGGTGGTAAACAAGCGTGCCATTGAGTTCGGAATGAAGGCGGCCATCGCATTGAATTGTGAAATCGCCACGGATACAAAGTTTGACCGTAAAAACTATTTCTATCCGGATAACCCGAAAGCGTACCAAATCTCTCAATTTGACAAGCCGATCGGTGAAAATGGATGGATCGAGATCGAAGTGAATGGTGAGAAGAAACGGATCGGGATCACCCGTCTTCACCTTGAGGAAGATGCAGGGAAACTGACTCACTCAGGTGACGGTTATTCCCTTGTCGACTATAACCGTCAGGGAACACCTCTGATCGAGATCGTGTCCGAGCCGGACATCCGTACACCGGAAGAGGCATATGCGTATCTTGAGAAGCTGAAATCCATCATCCAATACACAGGGGTTTCCGACTGTAAGATGGAAGAAGGATCGCTTCGCTGTGACGCCAATATTTCCCTGCGTCCAATCGGTCAGGAGAAGTTCGGAACGAAAGCCGAGCTTAAGAACCTCAACTCATTTAACTTTGTAAAAAAAGGATTGGAGTATGAAATCGTCCGTCAGGAGAAAGTACTTCTATCTGGAGGGTTGATTCAACAGGAGACGCTTCGTTTCGATGAATCAACGGGTAAAACCATCCTTATGCGTGTCAAAGAAGGATCGGATGATTACCGTTACTTCCCTGAACCTGATCTTTTACATCTTCACATCGATCAAGAATGGATGGACCGCATCCGTGCCGAGATCCCTGAGCTTCCGGATGAGCGTAAAAAGCGCTATGTAGAAGAGATGGGGTTACCTGCATATGATGCCATGGTTCTGACTTTGACGAAGGAAATGTCTGATTTCTTTGAAGAGACTGTTGTAGCAGGTGCAGATTCGAAGCTAGCGTCCAACTGGCTGATGGGTGAAGTGTCTGCTTACCTAAATGCACAGCAGAAGGAGCTTGAAGAGGTCAAGCTGACACCTCAAGGCCTTGCCGGAATGATCAAGCTAATCGAAAAAGGCACGATTTCTTCCAAGATTGCGAAGAAAGTGTTCAAGGAATTGGTGGAAAACGGTGGAGATCCTGAACAAATCGTGAAGGATAAAGGCCTTGTCCAGATTTCTGACGAAGGTGCTTTACTCAAGATTGTGACGGAAACATTGGATGCGAATCCACAATCCATCGAAGACTTCAAGAACGGGAAAGACCGCGCCATCGGATTCCTTGTAGGTCAAATCATGAAAGCGACAAAAGGCCAGGCCAACCCGCCGCTTGTCAATAAATTATTGCTTCAGGAAATTCAAAAACGTTAATGATAGAATAGCAAAGCCCTCTGAGAACTATGTGCTCTCAGGGGGCTTTTTTAGGGACGGACCTTGAAAATTTCAAGGTCCGCCCCTCTTTTTGTTCAAGTTTTCCTGATTTGAGTGATTTTTAAGGGTTTTGTATAGGACGTTTAACCCGAGGTTGAAAAATATGAGTTATAGGTCTTTGGGCTCGTTCGAAGTGGATAATGCTTGTATTATAGTATATGTAATGTTTTAAATAGTTTGAAAATTCTTATAAAGAGGTGTTGTAATTGAAGAAAAAAGTCGTTGCATTAGGATTAACAGCAGGATTGATGATGAGTCCGGTATTGGCACAAGAAGCATTTGGAGCTCCGAGTGTGAGTGAGAAAGTGAATTTCAATTCACAGATGGGGACTCCTCAATTTATTTCAGGTCAATTAACGAAGGCATCTTCAAAGGCTCCGGAAACCATCGTATTTGACTACTTAACGGAAAAACAAAAGACGTTCAAGTTTAAAGGGGATTCAAAATTATCATTCAAAGTAATAGAAAAGCAGAAAGATGACTTAGGATTTACATACCTTCGCATTCAGCAGGTGTATAAGGGAACTCCCGTTTATGGATCTGTTCTGACTGCCCACGTAAATAAAAAAGGAGTTCTCACAGCATTATCGGGGGCACCTGCGGCGAACCTGGATGAGAAACAAAACCTGAAACAAACGAAGAAACTATCTAAAAAAGAAGCTGTATCAACAGCTGAAAAGGATTTGATTAAGGCAGTAGGCAGTCAGCCTGATTATGAATACGCCCCTAAATCTGATTCAGTGATCTATGTGAAAGACGGGGAAGCGCATTATGCCTATCTCGTAAACTATAATTTCCTTGCACCGGAGCCAGGAAACTGGAACTATTTCGTGGATGCTGTCACAGGTGATATCCTTGGCAAAGTGAATGAGATCCATGAAGCAGGTAATGGAGCCGGTAAGCCTGGCGGCGGTGGGGGAGCCGTTGGAGGAACGGACACTGTCGGTTCTGGTAAGGGAGTATTAGGGGATACGAAATCACTCAATACGTACCTTTCTTCTTCAACCTATTATTTACAAGATCGTACGAGAGGGAATGGAATTTTCACATATGACGCATCAAACCGCACACGTCTTCCTGGCTCACTGTGGGCAGACAGCGATAATGTGTTTAACGCCAGCTACGACGCAGCCGCTGTCGATGCACATTATTATGCGGGAACCACGTACGATTATTATAAAAATACCCATAACCGAAATAGCTATGACGGAAATGGTGCAGCGTTGAAGTCAACGGTCCATTATGGCCGAAACTACAATAACGCATTTTGGAATGGGCAGCAGATGGTATACGGTGATGGGGATGGTTCTACGTTCGTATCATTATCAGGTGGACTTGATGTCATTGCCCATGAGCTGACGCATGCCGTAACGGATACGACAGCAGATCTGATCTATCAAAATGAGTCAGGTGCCATTAATGAATCCATGTCCGATATTTTTGGAACATTGGTAGAATTCGATGCCAATAATAATCCTGATTGGGAAATCGGGGAAGATATCTATACACCGAATAAAAGTGGAGATGCACTTCGCTCCATGTCTGATCCGGCTAAATACGGAGATCCAGACCACTATTCTGTAAGATACACAGGGACGCAAGACAACGGAGGAGTTCACATCAACAGTGGAATCGGAAATAAAGCGGCTTATCTGTTAAGTCAAGGTGGCACACATTACGGTGTGAAGGTGACAGGGATCGGAACGGCTAAGACAGGGAAGATTTATTACCGTGCCCTGACTCAATATTTAACACCAACATCAAACTTCAGTCAGCTTCGTTCGGCGGCAGTACAAGCGGCTACTGATATATATGGAGCAGGAAGTGCCGAGGTGGCAAGCGTGAATGCTGCGTATAACGCGGTAGGTGTCAACTAAATGTAGCGAGAGGAAGAAGGGCTGTAATGGCTCTTCTTTTTCTTTATATGAACCTCGATCCAAAATGACGATGTCAGACTTGCTTCCTTTTTGCCTTCTCAAGGATCTGTTTAGCTAAGCGGTAATACGTATCGGCTTCCACTTTCGATTCAGCCCTTTTTAACTGCATCATGTAATTTTGGAATCGAAGTTTGTCGACTGACGAGACTTTCATCACAATTTTTCTCATAATGGCGCTCCTTTAGTGGACAAAATTGCGTCCAATTATCTATTCTGAATTTTCTGTAAATAATATATAATAATAGTAAATGATTCCAGAGGGTGGATAGAATGTCCTTATTCGAAGTGATCTTGTTGCCAATGTTGATGGGTGGTATTGGAGGCTTAGGACATATTCTGGTTTTCAAAAATGGTCATTTCACTTTTCCAAGAAAATTTATTGATGATCAAGGTGAAAAACATTATCTCTTTGGCTCAACGAAGGATATTATCATAGGGGTCCTGGCAGGGTATCTGTCCGTGTTACCGGTAGTGGATACAGTACCGATCTGGTATGTGATCTACATTAGTTTATTATCAGGGATCGGGGGAAGTTCCGTTATCACCAGAAAAATTGAACAGAATTTAGCAAGTACCAAAGCAACCTATATTCAAGAGCTATCTCATTATCAGCTCGAACCGACCTCTAAGGGAGGATCTACAAACCATAATGAGGTGAAACCTGTTGGCGAAGTGGAAGAAAAAAAGAATCAAGGTTGAACTGCCACCAGAAGACTATGAAAAAGCGAACCACTATCTAAAGAGACTGAAGGAGGCAGATAGCCTAGTCGAGCTGAACTACTACTACAATAAAGTGGCAAAAATAATTGAGAAATCACAGGATGTTTAAGATGGTTCAATGGAAAGAGTCGTCCTATAATCATTTATTTTAACCGAAAAATGTGAGGATGAAACTGACAATTGAGTCAGCTTTTTTTCTGTCAAAAAAAGATGTATGAAAGATATATCTCTTTTCCATACTTACCTATTTCCGCCCCCTCTGGAAGATAGGTTATAGGAGTAGCGTAACGCAGCTATTCCTTTTTTCATGAGCTTCGTCAGGGAGCAGTTCATTGGCACCTGTTCACAGAGTTGCTTTTCTTATATTATATTCCTACAGGCATAATCGTACAATTGAAATTTTAAGCGGATTTCCCTTGTGGATGAAAAGAAATATGAATATGCTAGAGAGAGTAGCGGATAGTGATTCACCGTTATGTGAACCTCTGGAGGAGGAAGAAGAATGAACTTGGAACAATGGTTTGAAAAAGGTATGACATCAAGTGAATACATAGATAATATGAATGTGCATAAAGAAAATACAGAGACCATCCGGAAGGGCTTTAGAATTCCCGTGGAGGATGTAGAAGTGTTGAATCAACTTGGAGGGCACTCATTACGTGTCTTAGTGATAACAGAGGATTGGTGTGGGGATGCCATGCTGAATATCCCGATCCTTCTGAACGTGGCGGAGGCGGCAAATCTGGAGGTTCGAATGATACTGCGGGACGAGAACCTCGAATTGATGGATCAGTATTTAACCAACGGAACGTCCAGGGCGATCCCAATATTCATTTTCATCGATCAAGAAGGAAATGAAAAGCTGGTGTGGGGCCCGAGAGCGCCTATGGTGAAGAAGATCGTGGATGATGAGCGGGCCAAGCTTCCACCGAAGGATCATGAGCTTTTCCCTGAAAAGCAGAAAGAAATGATTCAACGCCTGACCTCTCAATACTGTAAGGATAGAGGGGTATGGCAGGAAGTGTACGATAGCTTGAAGACAAGTCTGGTTCAAAACGTATTGATGTAAGTCGTTTGAAATAAAAGGAAGGCTTCGGAAGATTCCGAGCCTTCTTTTTTTAAGGATAGGGTGCTTCAATCCTGTACTCAAAATGAAATGGTAATAAATACCCGTTGGCATGGTATTTATTGCCGGTTCACGAATGTCTATATTCACGTTAATATGGTATAGGATGAGGAGTTGAAGCATCATGATTCACCAAAAGACAAATACGATAGTAATAGAAGCGCTAAATAAATTTCCCCATAAAATTCACATTAAATTGGGAGAGATCCTGCGCGAAAGAGGATTGACTCAAGGCGATCTCCATCGCTTAACAGGATTAAGAGTAGCGACGATCAATGAGTTAGTGAACTTCAAGAAGAAATCCTTAACGGTCGCTCATCTTGTATCCATCATGATCGCCCTTAGAATTACAGACATTCGTGAACTTATTGAAATAGAATTTGACCAGGAAGTACAAGACTACTTCAATGAAGAAAATCAACGGATGAAAAACGGATTCACTCCAGACCTGACCAAAACCGCCGAACAAAACGTAAAGCGGATCGCAGCAGGAGCAAACAACTAAAGAACACCACATACCAAACGGTCTTCTCAAACGGTCATCTCAGATGACCGTTTTTTTTTAGGGACGGACCTCTGTTTCGCAGCTATTCCCCCGGATTAAATGATAGAAATATAATATCCAACAAGGTTTAATACCGTACATAATAGGATAATTTCATATAGTAAACGTTAGTTTAATAGAAGCAATATTATGACGATATAAAGAGCATCAAGGTCCGTCCCTCTGCAGGAATTTCTCTCGGGGATACAGAATGTAGTAGGTATGCATGGCAGCAGGTTTGATGGCTGTTCGGGCAGTCGGATTTGTGATGGAGTTGACATGAAATCGTAACGTTCAGTAGAGTGAAAATCAATTATGATAGGGGAAGAGAGTGAATGACAGTGAATTTTGGTAATGTGACCTCCCGTTACGCTGCGTCTTGTGATGATATTCCACACCGTTTCTTTGATACGTTGAAGGTAAGGGGAATTGTGTGGGAAGGTAGGAAAGTGGCTGAAATCGGTTCGGGTACGGGCAGCCTGACCAGAAAGCTTCATAAGCGTGGAGCCGAGGTCATAGGTGTCGAGCCTTCGATTGACATGAGGGAAACAGCCAAGACGTTGGAAAGTAAACTTTACTTGGAAATCCCATATCTGACGGGGACGGCTGAATCAACGAATTTGCCGGACAACTATTATGATATTACGATGATCCACAGAAGCTGGGATTTATTCGATCGGACGAAAGCAATCCATGAAATCAAGCGGATTTTGAAGGATAATGGAACGTTCATTGTAAGTGATTCAAGCTTCCTTATGACCCATGAAGTCGTGCAGGACACGATGACATTCTTAAATGAACATGTCGATATGACACTCCCCGATACAAAAGCTGATCCTGCGGGTCAGGTAAATGGATTTCCCGTGGAGTGGTTGTTAGAATGGCAGCAGGCTGATTTTACGATTAAGGATTTTTATACCTTTTCCTATATGGTCGATTTTACCTTGCAGTCCTGGTGCGATCGTGTGGGATCCCTTTACTGGCTTTCTCACTTGGATGACACGGAGAAAGAAGGATTACTGCAATCATTACATACCTTCTTATCCAGGCGTTACGATTCCCTCCAGGAGTTTACTCTTCAGCACCAGTTTACAGTCTGCCTGATGAAAAAGTAGAAAGAGTGATCGGATTGGAAGCAGTAAAGAAATATGTAGATTACTTAAATATGGATATTGAGACCCCGACTTTAAACTATTTGCAGCGGCTGATCCAACAGCATTTAATACGGATTCCCTATGAAACGTTCAGTAAGTTTTATTATTTTTCCAAAGGGGAATCCTTCGTGCCCTCGTTAGAGACATTCGCCGAAAACCTTCACCTGAAAGGGTGGGGAGGAACCTGCTTTACTTTAAACATCAACTTCGGCAGGCTATTGAAAGAGTTAGGCTTTCACTGTCAATTTGTCAGAGTGAATCCTGGTCACCTGGGATTGATGATATCGATTGATAACCGGAAGCTGTATGTTGATGTGGGATACGGTTCTCCCATCATGAAGCCTGTCGAGCTTGAAGCAAGGCAGAGGCATCTTCTTCACGGGTTTGGGGAGGAGATCATTTTCACCCAGAAAGATATCCGGGAATTTGAAGTGGATCGCCGTTCAAATGGGAAGACGTTTGTGAAAAAGACCATCGAGTGGGTTCCGCTTGAGGAAGACGAATTGGAATCGGATATTCAAGCTTCCTACATGGATTCAGATGATAATATCACCATGAGGAGGATCACGGCCGTCCGTTTTCAGGGTAATCAGTGCTACTTCCTGCGTAACCAGACGTTGAAGGTGATGACCTACCGGAATATTCGGGAATATCACATGAAGGATATCGATAAATGGAAAGATGTCATCGGTGAAGTCTACCATTTTGATATGCATTCTCTCGAGGAATCCATCCAGTTCTTACAAAAGCGGAACATTAAGCTATTTCCATAGCCGTACAGAATATCGGGATGATATTCTGTACGGCTTTTTGGTTGTGTTCATGTTTGGGGCAATGGGACTACTCTAATTCAGGATCCCATATCATAAAATAGTATAAAACGCGCGGGTTTTCGCCCTGATTCCATTTATGTATTATTTTTGACAATCTCATCGAAAGACCATTATCTGGATGGGGAATTTCATATTTCATTAGATTTTTCCACTGAAAAGAGTTATGATATTGACCGGTGGACGATTTGAAATAATCCTGCCTTTACAACACATTTTGCATGAATAATTTAATTTGGTATATGATGTTAAAAGATGGTATATAAATGGACGAGTTTTTCTGAATTAATACAGATTAGGATGATGGGTATGAAACGAGCACGAATTATATACAATCCTACTTCGGGACGGGAGCTTTTTAAAAAGCACTTGGCTGAAGTATTAATCAAGCTTGAGCAGGCAGGTTATGAAACCTCTGTACACGCGACCATATGTGAAGGGGATGCGACCGAAGCGGCACGCATTGCTGTTGAACGGCAATATGATATCGTTGTGGCTGCCGGTGGGGACGGTACGTTAAACGAAGTCGTCAATGGATTGGCCGAACAGGACTACCGTCCGAAGCTTGGAATCGTTCCGATGGGAACAACCAATGACTTCGCCCGGGCCCTGCACATTCCAAAGGATATCAGTTCTGCCATAGATGTGATTACGAAAGGTGAAACCATCCCCGTCGATATCGGACGCATGAATGAACGTTATTTCATCAATATCGCAGGCGGTGGAAGAATCACTGAATTGACCTATGAAGTGCCGAGTAAGCTGAAAACCATGATGGGACAGCTTGCTTATTACTTAAAAGGGATTGAAATGCTGCCTTCAATCAAGCCGACAGACGTATCGATCGAATATGACGGAAAGCTATTTGAAGGAGAAGCAATGCTCTTCCTGATCGGACTGACCAACTCGGTGGGGGGGTTCGAGAAACTGGCTCCGGATGCTTCAATCAATGATGGCTTATTTTCTCTCCTGATTCTGAAGAAAACGAATCTGGCAGAATTTATCCGTATCGCGTCCCTGGCAGTACGCGGCGAACACGTAAATGACCCGAACGTCATTTACACCCAGGCCAATCGAATTAAAATCAAGGCGAAAGAAAAGGTGCAGCTCAATGTAGACGGTGAGCTTGGAGGAGTCCTCCCTGCAGAATTCGAGAACCTCTATCGTCATCTCCAAGTATTCGTTCCACTTGATAAGATCCGCCCGGAAGATAAAGCTGAATAATATAAAAAAAGGAATGCCGTGGTGGCATTCCTTTTTTTATGTTAACAATGACTATGATTTGCACCTGCTCTGTCATAGAGTGTTTGCAGGAGAGTGAGGGGAACTGCTCCTGATTGCAGCTACCGATCGACCACGTCTTCTAAGCACAGTGCGCTTCCGGGAACTCGCCATGAGTTTATGCAGTTCTCCTCATCCTCTATACAAGTTTGCCGTAACAGAGCTAAATGAATAGACATAAAATCAAGCAATTTAGATAAAAAACTCCGTTGATTGGAGCGGAAGGTGCTCGACTCCTGCGGGAAACAACGAAAAGCGGAGGCGGCTTGCTCAGCCCCGACAAGCATAAGATGAATGGGCTGGGAAGGCGTTTTTTGCCTTCTTGGACCATTTAGCTTATGACCTCGAGGGGCTAGCCGCCGGAGCTGGACAAGGGAAGGACACCTCTTCTAGCCGAGGAGGCTCAACTCACGCCCCGCGGAAAGCGAGCACCTGGAGCGGAAATCAACTGCTACTCGCTGCTTAAAAACCACGTTTAATCTATATATTCGTCCTGAAATCAATTGACAAGTAAAAACACAAAAAAAGTCAAAGGGAATCCAATTAAAAATCCCCACCCAATTTGCTGCTTATGACGGAAAGGAACCTTCCTGACAACCCATGATAAGATGTGGGCGATGATCACAAAGGCAAAGACCCAGATCAATTGCCCCACCACGAACACGAATAAATAAGCCAGGATCGATTCTTTATTAAGCAAAAGGGATATCCCGAATCCAAAGGTTAAAGTCAAAAAGGTGAGTCCGATCAATATATAAGGAAGCCACCATCTTCTCGACTTGAGAGCAAATAAAACTCCAAGGAAGACATTTCCGACGAGTATAAGGTTCACTATGATGTCTGGGTTCATATTTATCTACCTTCTCTTTCTAGAATTGTTGCACATACCATTGTACCCTTTGTAGATCGGATGAAACGCGGTAAGTTTTAACATACTATCAAGTAAAATGAAATACTACTTGAATCTGTTTAATTTCTAAATCGATTGTCTTATAAGGTGAGAATCAGTAGTTGTCTGTTAAATTTTGTATTCCCTGGCACGGAAGGATTGTGTTACAGTGAATAAAAAGCATATCGGATAATGTGCCACTAAGAAGGGTGAATTCAATGTATATCGTACATTCAACATTTGTAGTTCCTGATGAAAAGGCGGAGGAAGTAATTTCAATCTATCATTCCCGTTCAGGTCTTGTGGATGAGGCGGAAGGATTTCAGAGGTTCCTTCTCCTTCAAAATGATAAAAAACCGGGAGAGATCACGGTCCATATGGAATGGGATACGAAGGAGCACTTTATGACCTGGGTGAAGAGTGAAGACTATAAGCGTATTCATGATCTGGAAAAGAAATATCCTGATCAAGAGCTGGCTTCTATCATTCCATCCATCGATCGTTACAAGGTGGTGGCGTACTAATGGATAATAAGTATAAAAATGTCATAGATATAGCAGTTGAAAAGTTGTATGAGCGCTATCCTGAATTGGACGAAAGGTTCGGGGAAGCCGGAAGAAAGAAGTGCTACGAGGATAATATCCATCACTTCAATTATCTGGAGTCCGCTGCAGATGTAGGTGAAGCGAAGGTATTTTCCGATTATGCCCTTTGGCTGAACAGTGTGTTGGTCAGCAGGGGGATGAAATCAGATCACCTCATTGATAATTTCAACTGTATCATGGAATCCCTAGACGAGACCGATGTTGAAAAGGGTAAAACCTTCGAGCTTTATCTGAAACAGGCAATCGAATCCATCCGTACCGCAGACAGAGAAAATCTCCCTTCAACATGAAAGCAGAAGCATCGGACCACAGTGTTCGATGCTTTTTTTACAAAGAGAGGGACGGACCTCCAACCATTTCATTCTCCTTCCCCATTTATGGTACAATCAGTAGAGTCTTAAAAAGGAATTCGTAAAGGAAGATAACCGTGAGTAAAAAAGCACCCGTTCAAAAAAATGATTATATAGATAAAGCCGTATTTGAAGATCTGACCCATGACGGAAATGGCGTCACCAAAGTAGACGGTTACCCATTATTCGTTCCCAATGCCCTTCCAGGAGAAGAAGGTCAGGTAAAGGTCGTGAAAACGAGCAAAGGATACGGTTTCGGAAGACTGTCAGAACGCACGAAGGAAAGTCCGTTTCGCCAGGAACCTCCATGTCCGATATACAAGGAATGCGGAGGATGCCAGATCCAGCATATGACCTATGAAGGTCAGTTGGAAGCGAAGGAAAAGAATGTCCGTGACGTGATGCAGCGTATCGGGAAACTTTATGATGTCAGCGTACACCCGGTCCTTGGAATGGAAGAACCGTGGCGCTACCGCAACAAAGCCCAGGTCCCTGTAGGGGAAAAGGACGGGCGGTTTGTAGCCGGATTCTATCAAAAGCGGAGTCATGAAATTATCGATATGGATAAATGTATCATTCAATATGAAAAAAATGATGAAGTGATCCAACATGTGAAGGATATATGCGAGAAACTTGAGGTCCGTCCCTATGATGAAAAGAGCCATAAAGGGACGCTGCGCCATATTATGACCCGGACGGCGTATACGACGGGTGAAGTTATGGTGGTACTGGTCACGCGGACGCCTGAGCTTCCTCATAAGAAGGCCATCGTTGAAGCTCTTACCGAAAATATTGAAGGATTGAAATCAATCGTTCAAAATGTGAACCCTAAAAGGACAAACGTGATCATGGGAGACAGCACCACTGTTCTATGGGGAGAAGACGTCATCCACGATTATATCGGGGATGTTAAATTTGCGATCTCCGCAAGATCTTTCTATCAGGTGAATCCGGAACAAACGAAAGTGCTTTATGATAAAGCATTAGAGTATGCGGATTTACAAGGAGAAGAAACGGTCATTGATGCGTATTGCGGAATTGGGACGATCTCCCTTTTCCTCGCTCAAAAGGCCAAGAAGGTGTTCGGAGTCGAAATTGTCCCTCAGGCGATTGAAGACGCAAAGCAAAATGCTGCGTTGAATGATATGCAGAATGTGGAATTCAAATCGGGCCCTGCGGAAGTGGTTATTCCCGATTGGTATAAAGAAGGGGTTAAAGCGGACGTTCTTGTTGTGGATCCTCCACGAAAGGGCTGTGATGAAGCACTTCTGGATACAATCCTTGCCATGAAGCCTAAGCGTGTCGTCTATGTATCGTGTAATCCTGCGACACTTGCCCGGGATCTTAGAATCCTGGAAGATGGGGGATATAAAACAACAGAGGTTCAACCTGTTGATATGTTCCCTCAGACCATGCACTGTGAAGCCGTTGCGAAGATAGAGTTAGTCGAATAACAAAGTGAGGGATTAAACCAATGTATCTCACCATTAAAGAAACAGCCGAATATTTGTCCCTGCCAGAATCGTATATTGAAAACCTTGTGCAGCAAAGAAAAGTAAGGGCTGTCCATGACGGGGAACAATATTTACTATACCGGGATCAATTCAATCAGCATCTCGAGCAAATGGAAAAAATGAAGCGGCAGCTCGCAGAATATCTAAGTGAACCGATCCCTGAAGATATCGATGTTAAGGATGAAGACTAATCCTTTGTGATTCAAGAAATCAACTGAAGAAATGGAGAATACAATGAGCGGACAACAGCGTTCCAATATTAAACCGGGTCTTGAAGTGGACATCGTCCTGAAAAAAGACCAGCGAACAGATAAACTGACACGTGGGATTGTGAAAGATATTCTAACCAATTCACCGAATCATCCACACGGAATCAAAGTCCGATTAACAGATGGACAGGTTGGCCGTGTGAAACATATTATCCAGAAATAAGAGGCCGTTGGGGTCTCTTTTTTTCTATGTCTTGAAAAGTGATGTACCTGGTACATTTTGATTGGATTGTACCGGGTACAAGAAGATTGGATTGTACCGGGTACAAAAAAGTCAGCTGACACAAAAAAGACCTCGATCTCCTCATGGGATCGAGGTCTTTCCATTTTGCTTAACTAAATAACTTCGGAATGCCTTGAATCAACGAGTACACACCCATATAGGACATGGCTACGACGATCAATACACCGAATATAGTCATCCAAACCGGATGCTTGTAGTCACCGACGATTTTAGCTTTATGAGCGGCAATCAGCATGACGCCCAATGCGATCGGAAGGATCAATCCATTAAGAGAACCGACCAGGATCAAGATGGCGACCGGTTTACCAACAACCACGAATACAAGGGTAGATACTGTGATGAAGCCGACAATCAGCCATTTATGATACTTTTCCAAAAGGGGACTGAATGTCCTGATAAAGGATACCGATGTATAGGCTGCTCCTACGACGGAAGAAACAGCGGCAGACCACATGACTATTCCGAACATCTTGTAGCCGATATCCCCAGCAGCCAGCTGGAATACAGAGGCAGGGGGGTTGGACGGATCCAATGTGAACCCTTGTGCTACGATTCCCAATGCAGCAAGGAATAGGAAGATTCGCATGATGGAAGCAATCCCGATAGCTGAAACGGAGCTTTTCGTGATTTCAGGAAGTGCTTGTTTCCCTGTTATCCCCGCCTCTAACAATCGGTGACCCCCGGCGAATGTAATGTATCCCCCAACGGTCCCGCCGACCAGTGTGATAATGGCAAGGAAATCAATGGTATCCGGAGCAAATGTTTTCGTTACGGCCTCCCCGACAGGTGGATTCGCAGTAAACATGACGTATACCGTAAGAATGATCATCAAGAATCCAAGGATCTGGGCGAACCGATCCATCAATCTGCCAGCTTCCTTCACAAGGAAGATCCCGACAGCGACGATTCCACTGAACAATGCGCCCATCTCAGGAGAAATACCAAACAGGACGTTCGTTCCGAGGCCCGCTCCTGCAATGTTTCCGATGTTGAAAGCCAAGCCGCCGGCGACGATTAGAATGGCAAGGAAGTAGCCCAATCCAGGCAAAACATCGTTGGCGATATCCTGTGCCCTTTTTTCCGAAATGGCAATGATGCGCCAAATATTCAACTGAGCACCGATATCGATGAGAATGGATACTAAGATGACGAAACCGAAGCTTGCGGCAAGCTGCTCGGTGAACACGGTTGTTTGAGTCAGGAAGCCTGGCCCGATGGCGGATGTCGCCATCAGGAACGCGGCTCCTAATAAAAGACTGAAGTTCGATTTTTTCTTCAAGTGTTTCGCTCCTTTGCTGTCATGGTTATATTAAGAGGTGAATTTCAAGGCGATTCCTTGCTTCAAATGGCTTAATTGTCGTTCGCGGTCTATGTACAGTTCTTGAGCCTCTTCATGGGAGACCATAGTGAAACTGATCTCTTCCCCAGGCTTTGTTTGAGCAATGAGGGGAAGATCCACCGAAGCAATATATCCTATCCTCGGATAGCCGCCTGTTGTTTGACGATCAGCCAGGAGAATGATCGGCTTACCATCCGACGGAACCTGGATCGTCCCAAATACCACCGCTTCCGATATTAGATCGAATTCTTCTTGAAGCTTTAGGGACGGACCTTCCAGTCGGTATCCCATCCGGTCTGATTGAGAAGAAACCTTAAAGGCTTCGTTAAAAAATCGTTCGCGGCTTTCTTCAGAGAATAAATCATATTCCGTACCCGGGATCACTCGAATGACTTTCTTCTGATGATAGGACGAGATGAATTCAGATGAGATCGACCAATCAATCTCTGTGAAGTCACTGTGTTCTAGGTACGGTAGTAAATAGTCGATCATATTGGCGGATTCTTTGGTAATTGTTCCTGCTTCCAGGGTATCGCCTGGCTGAAGGGGCCGCCCATTCAATCCTCCGATACCGGCCCTTACATATGTGGATTTACTGTTCATGACGGTGTCAACATTAAATCCGCCTGCAACCGCCAGGTAACTGCGGCACCCGTTTGTGCATGCCCCGAATTTAAGGACACTGCCGGCTTTGATCAACAGCGACCTTCTTAAAGGAACGGGATTCCCATCAATGGTTGGAGAAAGATCTCCTCCACAGATTGAAATCAGGGTGGTTTCCTCGAATTTAAGGACTGGTCCCATCAATGTAATTTCAAGGACAGCTTCGTCCACCTCGTTCCCGACAAGAAGATTCGAGATTTTGTGGGCGAGTGGATCCATGCTTCCGCTTACGATGACACCATATTTTTGAAAGCCGAACCTTCCTGAGTCCTGGATGGTGGATAGGAGGCCGGGTTTGATGACATTAATCATTGTTCCTCCTCCAATGCTTTATATTCTTCAAGTGTGATCGGCTTGAAACGGATCCGGTCTCCCGCTTGGAGTAAGCTTGGGGAGTCGTCGTGATCCGGTCTGAATAGGTTTAAAGGTGTACGTCCGATCAGCTGCCATCCACCAGGTGTTTCGATGGGATATACCCCGGTTTGTTCCCCTGCGATTCCCACTGAGCCAGCCGGTATTTTCAGGCGTGGCGATTTCTTTCGGGGGGTTGCGATTTCCGGAGACATGCCTCCGATATAAGGGAAGCCGGGAGCGAAGCCGATCATGTATACGAGATAGTCTCCATTACTATGCTTTTTAATGATTTCTTCAGTGGACATTCGGTGATGATTGGCGACTTCTTCAAGGTCCGGTCCGAAGTCGCTACCATAACAGACGGGGATGTCGATGATTCGGGCTTCGACTTGTTCTGTCAACGTCAAGTGAGAAAGCATGTGTTCGATTTCAGAACAGACGACTGTATAGGGTAACGTATTCTGAAAGGGTTTATGAGATTCGATGATTTTTATCGGGTCATAATAGAGTGTGACAGTCGTAAAGGCAGGGACGTATTCCACAAGCCAGTTTGGTGTTTGGTTTTCGAACAGATTTGTTACCGCTTTCACATGTTCGTGAGTTTCTTGCTGTATTGAGCTTCCTAATTGGATTACGACTGCGTGATCGCCTGATGGGCGTATTGTATGATTCACAGGATTACCTCCATTCTTGTTTTGTATGATTATTAATACTGAAAAATAATTATGTATGAGTGGCCGCGCAAATAAGATTATTCAGAAATTTTGGCCATGTTGTTATTATAGTATAATTCTTTGTGTTTTCAATAAAAGGTTGGGAAATAGCAGATGGATTGGGTGAGATTAAGACTTTGAACCTAATGTGACTGTAGTCATTTTTTGGCTCATTAGTGTAAAACGTACGTTTTACCCGCCTTTCAGCTTAAGCTGAAAGGCCGGGTAGAGAAGGGCAACCGAAAGGAGCAAATGAATTTGCTCTTTCGGTTGCCCTTCTCTACCCGGAATGAGCAAAAAAACGGTTAAGAATAATTTTCCTTATAATAATGATTTTAAACGCAGCGATTTAGGAAATATTGTTTCTCATATTTTGTCAGAAACTTACATCATTCCGTTGTTTTAAATCGTATCGCAATTGTGTTTTGTGTGCTATTATTTAGTAATCCGAAATAATAACTTCATTAAATAATGAAGTGTGATAGATGGGAAGGGAGGTTTTTTCATGAAGGTGAAGGATCCTTTATGGACGAGGTCTTTTATTATGTTGATGGTGGGGAATTTGTTTGTGTTTATGTCGTTTCAGATGTTGATTCCGACGCTTCCGCCTTATATTAAATCGATTGGGGCTTCGGGGCTTGAAATCGGGTTGGTGACGACGTTATTTTCGATCGGTGCTGTGCTAAGCCGGCCGTTTATTGGTTTTATGTTGGAATACAGGGATAGGAAGCCCCTCGTATTAATCGGGGTCATCTCCTTATTGGCGATCACGGTGATCTATCCATTATCCAGTGTGGTTTTTATCTTCTTATTATTCCGTTTTGTCCACGGACTTGCGTGGGGCTGGTCGACAACGGTCAACGGAACGGCAGCGGTGGACGTGGTGCCCAAATCCCGTTTGGGTGAAGGGATGGGGTATTATGGCTTGTCGATTACAATCGGGATGATCATTGCTCCGAGTCTCGGAATCTATTTATTCCAGGTGACAACTTTCACGAAGTTGATCATCACATCAAGCGTACTTGGTGTCATTGCGATCATCTTGTTGGGCATCGTGCATTACCAGACCCCTCAAGTGGTTGAAGAAACAAAAAAGGAAGACTTGAAATTTTCTTATCTTGGCTCTTTAATCGAGAAATCGAGCTGGTTCCCGGCTTTCATTACGATCATGGTGACGTTTGGGTATGGGTCGATCGTGACCTTCATCGTCATCTTTGGGGAAGAGCGTGGCATTCAGCATATCTTCTTATTCTATTTGTGTAACGCAATCATGGCCTCTTTATCAAGGCCGATTGCCGGTAAATGGTTTGATGAACGGGGACCTAAGGGGCTTGTGCTATTCTGCATCGCGGTAACCTTCATCGGGATGTGGACGCTATCCTATGCTCATTCTGATTTCCTGATCGTCGTATCCGGCATTTTGTTTGGGGTTGGATTCGGGTCACTGATACCCACTCTTCAATCGTGGACATTGTCCATGACTCCCGATCATAGACGAGGAGTGGCGAACGGCATGTTTTTCTCCTCCATTGACCTTGGAATCGGGTTGAGCGGATTAGTATTCGGCGTCTTGGCTCAGTTTGTCGAGACAGGCGTACTGTTCCAAATCTCTAGCCTGTTCTTACTGATTGCCATGGCAGTGGCCATACTCGAAGGGCGTAAACACAAAAAGTTCTCTCACCAGACCTCCTCTTAGTTTGAGGGCGCCTGAACGGTGGTAAGTATAAAGGACTATCTGTTTTGAATGGGCATCAAAGCCTTTCGTAACGGATGGTCCTTTCTTCTGTAATGGATGTGATTCCATTGAATCACAGTAGAAAGTAACAATCGGAATTTGAAAAGGAAATGAAATTTTATCACCGTGTATTTCTGTTAGAATGATAGCAATAGACAAGTCTGTGAGGTTCCTGAAAATGAGGGACCCACATATAACGGAGGCCATTATGACAGAAGAAAAATTACTGATGGAGAAGTCATTTTATCGAACTTTCTTAGTAGATGAGAATACGAACCGTCATCCAATTGAAGTACTTGGAGGAGCATTTGTCGAAGAACAGCAAAATGAACCATATGATTTAACGTTCATCCGCTATGCTCAAGGGGAGGTCTATTTTCACAGCAGGGACTATGAAGCGGCCATCTTCAAATGGGAAAGCATCCTCAATGAACTCGAGCCATGGGCAAAGAAGAACATTGCGGATTCTTACTATGAGCTAGGAATGCTGTCTTCAGCTGAGGATGTTTATACTGCCATTCAAGCGGAAAGTACCGTTTTGACAATGGAGGTTTCCCTTCAACTATTCTCCTTGTACATTGAGCGAAATAAGATAGAATCCGCCTACCGTACAATCGAAAAAGCCTTATCGGTCCAACCGGATTATCCGAACGTCACTGAACTTGCGAGGGCTTTTTATGAAGATCAACAGGATTGGAATAAAGCAGTGGAACTCGCGGTTCAGGAATCCATCCGTACCAAGGACCCTATATGGTTCATGATACTGAAGGAATACGGGGATCTCGGCTATACGAATTCATTTGCGCCTACTTATTTCTACGATTTGATGATAGCGGTGTATGAAAAGGACCGTAAACAATTCAAGGATTTAATAGATGCCCTGTGGTCAAGCTATAGGAGCCAATCCTCTGCACAATTGATCGAATGGATGCAGACAGTCAATACGATTTTTGAATATGTGGAAGTCCTTCCGAACGAGTCATGGCAGGATATCCTTACCCAGTTCCAGGAAACGTACATCGGCTTTCTCGAAGGCGATTACCTGGTGAAAGATCTGGAAGGCTTCATGCCGAATATGCTGACCAATTGGCTTAAAATAAGCCGGGACGATCAGCCTCTATTCCCTGCCGCCGCCGTATTAGCCTGGAACGAAGTCTTCTCTTACAGCATGGAACCAATGGTGAAGGAAGAAGCCGAAATGATCCTGTTAGAAGGTGAGTCCTATCATGCGCGTTTCGAAGACATCGTCCTGTTCTTGAATAAAATCATCCAGTGGTCCGAACGAAACGAGGCGCCGGTGGGTTACAAAACCCAATGGATTGCAGAACAATTGATGGATCTGAGTGAGCATCATCTATTGATTGCAGGAAGTGCCTCCAGCGGGAAATCTTCTTTCGTTCAATCCGTCCTGGGTGAGAGTGTGGGGGAAGCTGAAGATTCAACCATCATTTACAGCTATCATGATCAGCAGGTAGAAGTGAAGGAGATTCACGATCAAGGTGTTCATCAAGTCGAAAGCATCGCTGATTTTGAAGAATTGATGCAAAGGGAAGCATTTGTCGAGTATAAGCTTCCGTCTGAATTCCTTAAGAAAAATGGAACGGCCATCATTGATGTTCAAACAGGAAAGAGAAAGCTGGATGATCTGACTGCCTTTTATCCTGCCGCCGATGGACTGCTCTATGTGTTGAATGCAGATGCTCCATTTAACGCAGAAGACCGTCAGACCTTACGGAAATTAACAGAGATCGGCCAGCCGGTGAACGTTCATTTCCTGCTGAATAAAATGGATAAAGTATCCCACACAGAACGCACAGAGGAGATCATTGAATCGGCAAGGGAAAAAGCCCGTGAATGGTTCCCTGATGCAGAGGTCTTACCATATTCATCCCTGGAAGCTGTCCATCTGCAGCGAAAAGATGTAGAAGCATTCATCAAGGGGCAATATATGGTGAGCAGCAGTGCCCTTAAAAACGAACGGGGAAGCAAACTGTTCTATTTAGTGAGAAAAACCTTAAGGGATTTATATTCCAAGCGAAAGAATCGTGAAAATGAATTAAAAGAGAGCATCGAGAAGAATGAAGATATCCTTTCACGTCTGAACGGATTTGAGAACTATTTGGGAGATATGCAGAGCGAGAAGGTGTCTATCATCAAGGATTCTTTCCATAAAAAGAAAGAAGCGATGAAGAAGGAAGTCTATGAGAAAATCCCATCTATCCTTAGCGGCTGTTCCGAATTGATTAGCGAAGAGAGTGACTTCAAACAGATTCATACGGAATTGAACGAAGCGATGAATACAAGGATACAAGAGTATATCCAAGAGGACCTCATGCCCCGTTATGTTACATCACTCGAAGATTGGCTTCTGTTCTCCAGACAGGAGCTGCAAGACAGTCAGAACTATTTGCTCGAAATGAGTGAAACGTTTAACGGTCTATTCGGGAGAGATAAAGTCGTTCTACAATGTGACTTTCAGGTAATCGATGACTGGAGACGGGACGTCAGCAGGATGGGGACAAGAGCACAGATCGATAAGGAAAACATCCTTCTGCGATTTAAACCGGCTCAGTTCCTATTGAAAAGCGCCGGGAAGCTTCTCGGTGTCCTGCCCCAGAATAAGACATTATTGTACAATCAGTACAAACGTTATTTAGAGAACGAAGACTATCAGGACATTACCGAATCCGTTGTGAATAAGTTCTTCCTTCAGTTTGATTTGTTCGAGAAATCACTGCAACAGGACGTTCATTCATTCTTCCAGGAGCCTTTCACTCAATTGAAAGTAACCATCAAAGATACAGAAACCGAGATTTCAACTGACCAGGATTCACTAGCGAAAATGAAAGCAAACCCAGAACGATATTTCGACCCAATCACTTTATTCGAAGTGAAACTGCTTCAGCATGAATATATGGTGAAAGCAAGCTATAAAGCATCCCATCATTATTCATAAGGAAAAAGACTGATTCTTAGGGAGTGATTTCCCTTTAAGAATCAGTCTTTTTTATATTGCCTACACGTGCATGGTGACTGTGTTTTCCTGAATGACGCTTGCAATGATCCGCTCCAGTGAATTTTCAGTTTGGATTTGTGAAAAATCCAGTCCCAGATGAATGGCCGTTTGGGCGACTTCCGGACGGATGCCGGTGATGACCGATTTCACGCCCAATAAGTTTAACGCATCGATCAGGCGGAAGATTTGCTGAGCCACCATGGTGTCCACCAGGATCACCCCCGATAGGTCAATGATCAGCATGGATAGATGGGAATCGGCGCTTTGCTGTAATGTAGTTTCTACGATCAATCGTGCCCTGTCCGTGTCGATATCCCCGATGATCGGAAGCAATCCCACTTCAGAGGTTAAAGGAATGACGGGTGCACTTAATTCTTTGATTAAAGTAGACTGGGCCTGCAGCCTGTTCATCAGGATGGACAGAAACCTCGAAGTGAACGTCTCCAGCACATAGTCCAGGGCGAAGTTAATCTTACGTTCCCATTCGAACACCTCTTTCAATTGAATGTTCAAATCGGTTTTCTCTTCTGTGAACTTTTCTACATATGTCCAATAAACCCTTCGAAAAACACCTCCATTGCGAACCACCTCATCCAATGTTGTGGTGGATTTACTGCGGTCGGTAGCGGTTTCCTTCGTCCAATTGTAGATCAATTCCTTTGATTGCTCGTTCGAAAGCAACAGACATTGTGCAAGGATCTTTACATAATTGGAGTTTTGCTCTTTCACTTTGTTCAGAACCTCAGGTGCAGAATCTGGAGAATAATGCGATCCCGTTTTAATATTTTGTAACTTGAGCCAGTCTTCTGTAAATTCTTTCGCATGGTCAACTAAGTATTCATATAAATGAGACGAATGAGTATTCATAAATGCTCCCTTTGTCATTGACTTATTCTTCTATTTTGGAACCTTCAAGAAAGCCTGTCAATAAATAAGAGTGGAAACAAATATGTATAATTATAAATATTAGAAAAAACAAAAAATTAGGGGGTCGACCATGAAGAAGAAAGTCAGGGGAATTTTTCTAGTATTATTAATGAGTATGGTAGGACTTATGACTGCTTGCGGCAGTGATGAAGCAAGCAGTGGAGGAGACGGCGATAGCGGAAAGAAAGAAAAACTGGTCGTTGGAACCGATGCAGCCTTTGCTCCATTTGAGTATATGGATAAAGGAGAGGTAGTCGGGTTCGATATCGATTTCCTGGATGCGGTGATGAAAGAAGCCGGTTATGAATACGATGTGAAAAACATTGGGTGGGATCCGCTTTTCGCAGCTGTTCAAGGCGGTAAGGAAGTAGATATGGGAATTTCCGGGATCACGATCAATGATGACCGGAAAGAAACATTCGATTTCTCCAATCCGTATTTTGAATCCACTCATATGATCATGTTTGGTGAAGGTGTGGATATTAAAAGCGCCAAAGATCTAAAAGGAATGAAGATCGGGGTTCAAAATGGAACGACCGGTCAAGAGGCAGCAGAGAAAATTGTCGGACAGAACAGTCCTGATATTTCTAAATATGAAAACAACGTAGTCGCCATCACAGCATTGAAACAGGGGCAAGTGGATGCTGTCGTGACGGATAATACAGTAGTGAATGAATATGTGAAGAACAATCCACAGGATAATTTCAATACAGTGGAAGATCCGGAGAATTTCGAGTCTGAATTCTACGGCCTGATGTTTCCGAAAGACAGTGAGTTAAAGGCTGATTTCGATAAAGCCGTTAAAGAAGTGATCGAAAATGGTACATATGCAGATATATACAAAGAATGGTTTGGTACAGAGCCGAACACTGACGCTTTATTAGAGCAAGCAGAATAAGATTAAGAGGGGCGTAGTGAAGGGAATATCAGATCTTCTCAAATAATAGGGAGGTCATATTCCTTCTTCACCCGCCCCTTTTATATGAGTCTAATTACTTACTACTTGAAAAGGAAAGCGGAATATTTGCCGCCGACCAGACAAAAGGAGTTATCGTATGCTGGATTTCAGATGGGACATTATCGGGGAATACTTACCCTTCTTTTTAAAGGGAGCGCTATTAACAATCGGTTTATCTGTAGGGGCCATTGCTCTTGGATTGATCTTTGGACTACTTATGGGGATCTTTCGGATTTCACCCTATTTGCTCGTCCGGACACCTTTCATTTGGTACATAAACTTTTTCAGGGGAACGCCGCTATTCGTCCAAATTCTCCTGATCCACTTCGGTGTCATGCCGGCATTGATGTCAGAAATCAATCCGGCTGTGTCTGCCCTGGTGGCTTTGACTTTGAATGCTACAGCTTATATTGCTGAAATTTTCCGCGGGGGCATCCAGTCCATTGACAGAGGGCAGATGGAAGCGGCACGCTCCCTGGGGATGACCAATATCCAGGCCATGAGGTACATCATCATCCCTCAGGCATTCAAGCGGATGATCCCACCACTTGGGAATGAATTCATCGTACTACTGAAAGACTCATCCCTGGCAGCGGTCATCGCGGCACCGGAGCTCATGTATTGGGGACGTGCCATGCAGGGGCAATATTATCGCGTATGGGAACCGTATTTAGCCGTCGCAGTGATCTATTTAATCCTTACTCTATCTCTTACGTATCTACTAAACTATATTGAGCGGAGGATGGCAACCGAATGATTAAAGCAGTGAATCTTAAGAAATCCTTTGGAGAATTAGAAGTGTTAAAAGATATCAATGTCAAGATCGACCCACAGGAAGTGGTCGTGGTGATAGGACCTTCCGGGTCGGGGAAATCAACGTTCCTAAGGTGCCTGAACCTGCTGGAGTCGATTACCGATGGACATGTCTATATTAAAGACAGGGATATCACTGACAAACAGACGGACATCAATAAAGTACGGACAGATGTGGGAATGGTCTTTCAGCAATTCAATCTGTTCCCTCATAAAACCGTGATTCAAAACATCATGTTATCACCGATGAAAGTGAGGAAATGGTCAAAGGCTAAAGCGGAAGAGAAGGCATTGGAGCTTCTTGAAAAGGTCGGTTTGGCAGAGAAAGCCTATGTATATCCCGATTCTTTATCTGGAGGACAGAAACAGCGGGTGGCCATTGCCAGGGCGCTTGCCATGGAACCGGAAATCATGCTGTTTGATGAGCCGACTTCAGCCCTTGATCCCGAAATGGTCGGAGAGGTTCTCGAAGTCATGAAGCAATTGGCGAAAGAGGGGATGACAATGGTGGTCGTAACTCATGAAATGAGATTCGCCAGGGAAGTGGGGGACCGCGTGATTTTTATGGACGGTGGATACATCGTCGAGGAAAACAGGCCGGCAGAGCTTTTTGGAAGTCCAAAACACGAGCGTACACAGGCGTTTTTGAGTAAAGTGTTGTAAAATTCGTCGAATGAGGGGCGAAAGTTCATAAAGGATGAGCCCGATTGGCCAGTTTGTTTTCAAAATCGGAGGCTTTTATTTTCAAAAATAGAAAAATATTTTCAAAACCAAAGCATTTATTTTCAAAACCCATTTTCCATTAAAAAAAGGAGCCTTCTCACCGAGGCTCCTTTTATTATGCCGATACTTTAGTATAAATGACTGAATACAACTGCTTCCTTCCCCGGTGAAAGCGGGTTTTGACCGTGGAGGCAGACAGATTCAGCTTGAGGGCGATTTCGCTGTCGCTCATGTCTTCTGTCACTTTCAACGCCATGACTTCCTGCTGAGTTCTCGGCAGGGTCTTTATATGATCTTGGATGCAGCTCTTGAGGAAGCGAACTTCGATCACACTTTCCAATGACTGGTAATCCTGGATGGAATGAAGTTCTTCTTGATCTTCCATGAAGACCTCCTGACATTTAGACCGTTTTCGTATGACATCGATCGCCGTACATCTTGCGATCGATGTCAGCCATGACTTCGTTTTGGTCACATCCAGGAGGGTATCAATTTTTAAATATGCTTTCAAGAAGGTTTCCTGGACGATATCCTGTGATAAATGCAGATCCTTCGTTATGTTGTAAGCAATGTGATAGATCAGCTTATGGAATTGTTCATACATCCCTTCATAGGTGAGGGAAGGTGGTGATGCTAACGTGTCCATATGGTCACCTCTACTTTCTATTCTTCAAATTTTTCTTTGATAAAGGATGGTGCATCTTCCTTAGATAAGCCATACGTATCGATTCTTCCTTCGTTTTGAAACTTGAGGATTAGGGTGTAATCATTCGGATCATATTCGAGCTGATTCATGATGGCTTCGATCTGTCCGGTCTCCTTTACTTCAATGGCCTTTCCCTCTTTTTTGAGCTCTGCAACGGCCTGTTCAACGTTTTGGCCAGAAACCACATCGTAAGAGTTCTGCTCAGAAACATACATCCATTCAATATCAGATGCCTTGAATGTCAGTTCTTCTAAATACCCTTTTTTCTTAAGCCATGATATAAATTCTTTGTTATGAGGTTTCACTTCAGCATGGGCCCACATATCATCAGACAAAAGGAGTTCAACGTTATAAAGGTTGACTTTGCGACGTTCTTCAAATGACTCATCGTAGGTTTCTTCTTTCAGGATGGCGATGGCTTCACGAATTTCATCTGGATTAGAAATGGTAGCGCTGTGGGTGTTGCCCATTTCGTTATAAATCGTGAGTTTATCGACCTGACTCGAATCAATACCATAAATTTGTTCGGTTTTCTCTTTATAGCTCTTCATTTTGTAAAGCGAAGCATATTGAGATTCCACATTTTCTGTATTAACCCAGTAATTCCGTACAAGCTTATGCCCATTTTTCAACTTGTAATAAAGAAAAACCTGGGTCTTCCTGTCTGACTGTGTGTAGTGAGCTTGATTGTCCAGTATTTCCTTATGAAGATCCAAGACAGCCTGAATCGTTTTCGGATCCTTTATGAAGGGATCCTTGATGAGGTTTTCAGGGTTATCTGTCAGGGAATAAAAGGTATCACTTACGTGGACAGTCTCTACATCCGCCATGTCAGGGACTTTCTTTTCATAGTTAAATAGATCGAATCGTATGCCGATGCCAACTAGAATCATGCAAATGGCGAATCCTGCATATCCCTTCCAGTGACGGAATACTCTCCAGTGCTTCTCTAATATCATTTGTCCAATATAGTAGCCGATGAGTGACCCGAAGAAATAACCGAAAATGGTCCAGAACGGTGATTGGTATACCCCATTGAAGTACATTCCCCCGAAGAGCATGAAGCAGAAGGAGATTCCGTATTTGAACAATGGTCTCAGGATAGGGTGAACGATTGCCTGAGAAGCAACCTCCACTTTTCTTGATTGATAGAGAAGATAGGATAATCCATAGAATACGAGTGTGATCACCGTGAACATCAAAACGTCTGAACCGGTGAATAGGTTGTCTTCCAAGTACGCCGCTTTGATGAGAGGGGAGTATTCCTCCATTTGTACACTGAAGAAATAGTCCTCTGGAAATCCGTACAGGAAATTTTTCAGGCTGTAGCAAATCAGTACAAACATCCCTGCCGGCAATAATAGCAGGATATATGTCAGAGCACCTTGAACGGCGGTCAGCCCCGTGATCATAGCCACAAAGGTAGAGAACGTGAACAAGAGGAGGTTCACGAGAATCGTGGTGCCGCACCAGATGAAAATGTCATCGATCCCAATGAATTCATGAAGATCCGTGAGTGTATAGAGAGACAGCAAGATGACCGTATTCAACAGGATAGGAATGATGAGAAGTCCCAGTCCCGTCCCTGTAAAATGGAAAAATAGCTTTCTGCGATGAATCGGGAGACTATGTATGAAATCCCCGGCTTGTTTCACATGCAGATAACGGAATAAGAACAGTGAGAGAATAACAGGGATAAACAGCATCAGTCCCACTTGTATCGGGTATTGAATCATAAATAGATTGTGTTCAATTGTAATGGGATAGGATTGATCGTCACTGGACAACCGGCCAAGAATAGCGATCGGTAACGAAAAGAGTAGTCCAAGGAAATAGACAATACCCACCCAACCAGCATTGCGAAGACTCAGTATGATGACTTCCTTATTGATCCATGATGTTTTGGATGGCATAGCCGACGTCCTCCATTTCATAAACAAAGATTTCTTCCAGTGTCAACGGCAGCATATCGAAGATGACCGGCTGATAAGGTTGAATGATGCTTCTCACATGATGTTCTTCACCGCGGACGATGCAAAGGGAAACACTTCCCCGGGTCTCTGAATGCAAGAGCTCGAGCTTACTGAAGAGATTCTTCGGGATTTCCCCTTTGAATGCCAGCTGCACTTTATGAATGCCGGACTTCAAATCATCAAGTTCCTTCTCCAATATGAATTTCCCTTGATGCAAGATACCGATATGATCACAAATGTCCTCCACTTCCCTGAGGTTATGGGAAGAGATGATAATGGTCATGTCCCGATTGGCCACTTCAGAGATAAGGACGCTTTTGACCTTTTTCCTGACAACGGGATCAAGCCCGTCCATCGGTTCATCCAGGATCAGGACTTCCGGTTGTGTGGAAAGGGCAAGGATAAAAGCGGCCTGACGCTGAACACCCTTTGAAAACTTATGAAGCTTTTTATGGGGATCGATCCCGAATACGCTGCTTAAAGACTTGTATTGTTCTTCATTCCATTTTGAATATGTGTTCTGATTGAAACGGGCCATCTGATCAAGCGTATAATGAGCAAAGAAAAATGGTTGATCGGGTATGAAAAACAGAGTCTCTTTCTTCGGGATATTTTCATAAACAGGCTGGGAATCAACTGATATCTCTCCGCTTTCGGGCCTCAACACTCCTGAGATGGTCTTCAGTAATGTGGTCTTTCCGGCACCATTGGATCCAAGCAGGCCGTAGATCGAACCTGTTTGAACGGTGAAAGAAATGTCATGGATGATTTTCGTGCCTTCAAAGGCTTTATTTATGGCTTTAATCTCTATCATCGGCTTGATTACCTCCAACCGTTGCTTCAATTTCTGAAATCATCTGTTTTAAATCTTCAGATGTGATCCCCAGATAAAGGGCTTCCGACAAAAGTTTCGACAACTCTTCTTTTACTTTCATGATCTTCTCCGCGTTTTGAATGTGACTTGAAGGATTAACAAAGCTACCCCGTCCTTTCACCGAATATATAAACCCTTGGGTTTCCAGTTCCCTGTAGGCTTTTTGGATTGTGTTTGGATTTATCGTCAGCTGCTGCGCCAGGGCACGAACGGAAGGTAATTGTTCGTCAGGCTTAAGCACTTCATTGATGATGAACTCTTTCAGTTTCTCCACTAATTGTTCATAAATAGGCTTACGGCTTCTTAAATCAAGCTCAAACATATCCACCCTCCAAACTGTATGTAGTGTACTAGTTATCTTAATACAGTTAGAGTATATATCAGGTTCTACCAGTTTGGGAAGGGGGAAATGAAAAAAAGATAAAATCCTTAAAATCTGAGAATACTTCATGTATAGATGACCATAAAATGGAATTTATGTTAGCATATAGGCATATCTAAAGAAAAAAGGGGATTTCTATGGACGTTCGAGAACCGATTTTATCCATCAGGGATTTGAAGAAGAGATTTGGGAGCAAGGAAGTATTGAAGGGCGTCCAACTGGATGTGTATGAAGGACAGATCATTGGCTATATCGGGCCGAATGGTGCCGGGAAAAGTACGACCGTCAAGATCATTCTTGGGCTGGAAGAGGGGTATTCGGGTCAGGTGAAGCTATTTGGGAAAGATATATCTGATAGTTCCGTAGAATACAAGAAACGGATTGGCTATGTGCCGGAGATGGCGGATCTTTATGATAATCTGACGGCAAAGGAGTATCTCACATTCATCGGAGAGCTGTACGGAATGGAGCGGGAAAAGGCACAAGGAAAAGCGGAGAAAATGATTAAGTTGTTTGGTCTTTCCGATGTGTATGAATCGAGAATCGCATCGTACTCGAAAGGGATGAAGCAGAAAATCCTGATCATCTCGAGCGTATTACATAATCCCGATGTTTTATTTTTGGATGAGCCCATCAATGGGCTGGATGCCAATTCCGTCATGATTTTCAAAGAACTACTCGCACAGCTTGCAGCACAGGGAAAGACAATATTCTATTCCTCCCACATTATGGATGTGGTTGAAAAGATCAGTAATCGCATCGTCCTTTTACATAACGGACAAATCGTCGCAGATGGCAGTTTTGGAGAATTACAGAATCAGAACATGGAAGGTTCTTTGGAGGAAATTTTTAACCAACTAACAGGATTCAACGAACATAAGGAAACAGCGGCGGAAATTGTTTCTGTTGTCCAAGAGGTGTAGGGCATGAAGGAATTTCGTACGCTGCTGTTTATGGATTGGTTTCAAGGGTTATTTACAAAGCTGGGGTTCGATTACCGGTTATTGAGAAGCATTCTTCAAGTCAAACTGACGATGGATCAAAGACGTGTGCCGACGATCTTTCAGCAACAGGGGAGAAAGCAAGGGAAAGATGAAAACCGCTTTATTAAATCCCTTTGGGTGTATGCCCTGTTTGGATTATTTGTTCTCCCTTTCATTCTGATGGGAGATAACTATATCTTTCAGATGAGCATCACCTTTACTGTACTGATTTTCATCGTCATGACCTCCATGATATCCGATTTTTCTGTGGTCATACTGGACATGAGGGATCATACGATTCTCTTTACAAAGCCGGTCGAAAGAAAAACCATCAGCCTGGCTAAAACGCTTCATGTGTTTATCTATCTGTTTTTCCTGACAGGTTCTTTGACCGCGATTCCTTTGATCGTAGGGTTGATCAATCAAGGATTTGTATTCTTTATGATTTTCCTTGCGGGGATCATCCTGATGAATATTTTGATTGTCGTGTTGACGGCCATGCTTTATTATTTTATCCTGCAATATTTTGACGGTGAGAAGCTGAAGGATATCATCAACTATGTTCAGATTGGTTTATCCATCGGCCTTGCCGTGGGGTATCAGATTGTCGCCCGTTCCTTCGAGTTCGTTGATTTAACGGTTGCTTTCACACCAAAATGGTGGAATATCTTTCTGCCACCAATTTGGTTCGGTGCCCCGTTTGAATGGTTGTTAAACGGTAATCACCAGATGATGATCCTGATCCTTTCGGGTATCGGCATACTGTTTCCATTCATTGCTCTTTTCGTCTACGTGAAAGCATTGCCGACCTTTGAGAAGAATCTTCAGAAATTATCTTCACATGGCGGGAAAAAGAAGAAAGCTCCTGTCCATTTCGGGGATGGTCTCATGAAGGTTTTGTCCAAATCGAATGAAGAAAGGGCGTTTTTTCGATTTGCCCATTATATGATGAAAAATGAGAGGGAATTCAAGTTGAAGGTGTACCCGGCCCTCGGGTTTGCGATCATCATGCCGTTCATCTTCATTTTCAACGGGTTGATGGATGGGACGAGGGAGGATTTACTGACTTCAAGTATGTATTTATCCATTTATTCAAGCTTCATCGTCATCCCGACAGTCGTGATGATGCTCAGCTATTCAGGGAAATACAAGGGATCCTGGGTGTACAAAGTAGCACCTGTCAAAAGCAGGGCTTCCATCTACAAAGGTACGTTGAAGGCGTTTCTTATGAAATTGTTTCTACCTTTATATGGGCTATTGAGCATTGTATTTATCTTTCTATTTGGTTTCCGGATATTGTCCGAAATCATTCTGGTCTTCATAAGCGCCTGCATCTTTACCGTCATCTGTCTAGGGTTGATGAGGGGGACACTGCCATTTTCCGAAAGCTTTGAAGGCATACAGCAAAGTGACAGCTGGAAGGTAATGCCGTTCTATCTGATTGTTGGAGTGTTTTTGGGGCTACATTATCTGGCCCTGCAGATTCCGTTTGGTATTTTGGCTTATCTCATTGTATTATTCTTTACCAATCTGATCTTATGGAAAAAAGCCATCAGGGATTGATGGGATAAACACCCTTGCCGTATAAGGCAGGGGCGTTTTATTGGTATACACTATATGAAAGTATGGAAGAATAAGCGATACAAACACATTTCGATTCGGATGACATATATATAGAAAAATAATGGCCCATGGTAAATAGGTCGTATAGCATTTCCTTTGACAAAGAAAGTTTCCTTGATGCAAGATGATAGTATTCAACATGTTTGATCGGAGGAGAGTGGTTCATATGTTCATAGACTGGTTAAGTGGATTTAATCCCACTGTACAGGCGCTGTTCGGGGGTCTCGTCACATGGGGATTGACTGCACTTGGAGCTGCCACGGTTTTTTTCTTCACTAAAATTGAGAAGCATACGTTGAATATGATGCTCGGGTTTGCTGCAGGTGTCATGATTGCCGCGTCGTTTTGGTCCCTGTTGGCCCCTTCGATAGAGTTCAGTGAGCAAAACGGTCAGATTCCATGGCTGGCACCTGCCATTGGATTTTTACTAGGTGGACTTTTTATCAGACTTTTAGACTTTGTCGTACCCCATTTACATTTAGGGAACGAATCTGAAAAAGCTGAAGGCCCCCCAACAAAATTTAAAAAATCGACCTTATTATTTTTAGCGATCACTCTTCATAATATTCCGGAAGGGCTAGCCATCGGCGTTGCTTTTGGAGCTGCATCGCTCGGACTTGGAGATGCGACGTTAGTGGGAGCCATCGGGCTGGCGATTGGAATCGGTATTCAGAACATGCCTGAAGGGGCTGCGCTTTCCATCCCGCTAAGGGGAGAAGGGATGTCCCGTCTGAAATCCTTCCATTACGGCCAGCTTTCAGCCATCGTAGAACCGATTGCAGCCGTCATAGGAGCTGCAGCCGTCCTGATGGTACAGCCGCTACTGCCTTATGCACTCGCATTCGCAGCCGGTGCCATGATATTCGTCGTCGTGGAAGAGTTGATACCGGAATCGCAATCCTCAGGAAGTACGGACCTTGCTACGCTAGGATTAATGCTTGGCTTCGTCGTGATGATGATTCTGGATGTTTCTTTAGGTTAATACGATACATGTAAGCATGCGTCCTAAACGCATGCTTTTTCTCTTCCCAAAACTTGTATAATGGATCTGGGAGGGGATGCGTATGAAGGTTGGTCTCATAAGGCATTTTAAAGTAACAAGGGGATATCCGGCTTCGTTTGTATCAAGTGAAGAGCTGATGAAGTGGGTGGAGGAATATGATGCGTCAGAAGTGGTAGAAAACCTGGTTGACCTTCAAGATATTGTTTGGAAAGGCTGTTATTCCAGCGATTTATCAAGGGCGAGGGTTACAGCTGAATCAGTTTATGTAGGAGAAATCTCTTATCTAAAGGAGCTGAGGGAAATCAGATTATCTCCGCTCTTCAAGTCTAAGAGGAAGCTGCCACTTTTTCTACATTTGACATTCATCCGATTGGCCTGGTGGTTCAACCATCGTTCCCAGCCGGAAAGTAAAAGGGAAGTCAAGGAAAGAATCAGTGGCGTGGTCGATCGGATCATTCGTGAAGGAGAAGATGTACTCATTGTGGGTCATGGGGGAATCATGATGTATATGAGAAAAGAATTACGTAAACGTGGATTTACCGGACCGTCCTTCAGAAGGCCATCTAATGGAACGTTGTATGTGTACCAAGACAGGACAGGATGATTCATTTATAAACAAGGCTGTTTTCGCAAAGATTGTTGCTATTCGCATTCAAAACTAAGATTTGCGATGCTCTGTCATTTGAGTTGTGGTGCAGGAGGGTGAAGGGAACAGTCCCGCTTTCCACGGACGTTCGGCCGAGCCTCCTCAGCAAAAACCGCTTCCGGGGTCTCGGCACGCCCGTTTTCCGTAGGAGTCTACGCAGTTCCCTTCACCCTCTAAAGTAGTAAGTAGTTGACAGAGCAAAATGGTTTGTGACCATCAGTTTAAAAAGCGTAAAGGACTATAAAATAAAATCAGTCACTGCAACAATGGAAAAGCAGTGGCATACGCAATCTCCACATATTCTTTGTGATAGTCAAACTTTTCGTCAGTTGATTCTCGCTGCAGGTGTTCGACTCCTGCGGGAAACGCTGGACAGTAGGAAAAGCGGAGGCGGCTTGTTTAGCCCCGACAAGCATAAGATGAATGGGCTAAGAAGGCGTTCTTTTGCCTTCTTGGGCCATTTAGCTTATGACCTCGAGGGGCTAGCCGCCGTAGCTGGACAGGTGAGACCCCGCAGGCGCAGCCGAGGAGGCTCACCGCCAGCCCCGCGGAAAGCGAGCACCTGTAGCGGAAATCAACCGCCACTCGCTACATCTAAAAGCAACAATGTTTACGAAAACAGCCATAAACAAAGAAAGGAGAGTGGAAAGTGGAAGATATCCATTCTTTAGAAGCCATTAAGAAAGTGCTAGAATCTGAAAAGCTTGTATTGCTATACATATCAAGACCTAATTGCTCGGTCTGTCATGCACTCCTCCCGCAGGTTGAGAGGGTGTTGGAGGATTTTAAATCGGTGGTATCTGTTCATGCCGATGCAGAAGAAATCCCGGAAATCGCAGGAGAATTCTCCATCTTCACTGTACCCGTCCTGATTATGTTTGTAGAGGGGAAAGAAATGTTCAGAAAAGCACGCTTCGTGCCAATCGACGAACTCCAAAGCCAAATGTCCCGCCTCACGAAGATGTTAGACAACTAAACAAACGTTTGATTAAGAGAGGAAAGGATTGAATTGACAGGCGTAAAAGAGCTAAACGGTCGTTTAATAATCAAAAAAATAATACATTATTAAAAGTAAGAGCCGAAGTAATTATGACGGCTCTTTTTCTTTTCGAGTACAGATTTTTAAAAGTTATTGAAACCATTTAAGCACCAGTAACGACTAATAGATACAGTAAAGGGGGGGACGCCCATTGAAAGAAGATCACGATCAACTGGAAGAGTTATATGAAACATATTTCCATGATGTATACCAGTACTTATTTTATTTCACGAATAATTCATCCGAAGCAGAGGATTTAACTCAGGATACATTTATGAGAGTCTTCAAAAGTTATCACAGCTTCAAGCATCAATCTTCAAAGAAAACATGGATCATATCCATTGCACGAAGAACAGCCATTGATCATTACCGAAAGAGGAAGCTTATCTCCCTTCTTCCCGACGTCCTTCTGAATTTAAGGAAAAGTGAGGAGGGCCTGCCGGAAGAAGAGATGGAGAAGAACGAAGAGTGGGAAATGGTTCAGGCTGCCCTTTCAAAGCTGAAGCCTGATTATCGAAATGTGGTCATTTTAAGGGGATTAAGAGAATACTCCGTCAAAGAAACAGCTGAAATCCTCGATTGCAAGCCTTCTAAAGTAAAAGTAGATTATCACAGGGGTATGAATCTGTTGAAAAAATTAGTGGGAAATTCCAATTACAAGGCGGTGCTGGTAAATGAACGAAAAATCCAATGATGACGTATTACAATCTTTGAAAAACCGACCAGTCCCTGCTCCGCGCAAAGAGTTTAAGAGAGAGTTGAAATCGAAACTATTTGATGAAATGAATAGTCAAGAAAAGAGTGCGAAGAAGTGGGGGAAGTTGGTTCCGAATTTAATGGCTGCTGCCTTTATATTGGCGGGGATATTCTTGACAATTGAACTGATTGGCGTTGGAAGGGACGGTCAAAACGCTTCGCAGGAGCAAGACGCCATGGTGACTCCAGCTTCAAATGAACCCACTGAGTTGAATGAACCGACGGCCGATAAACTGATGGCAGCAGCGTATAATCGATATGATTTGATCCTTAACGATAAAGGGACTGCTGAAACCTTTGAATATAAAGGGGAGCGCTACCGATTTATGAGTGAAGAATTTGACTCAAGAGATAAAGTGATCCATTTCCTGATAGAGAGCTTTACGCCGGATGCGGCTAAACAGCTGGCGGAGGATCTCCCCTTTATAGTCTATAAAGGAAAGCTGGCACAGCCCGATGTATCTTATGAAACCAGTTATCAATGGAGCAATACTACTGCCATTAAGGTGAGAACATCAGAATCGATGAGTGATGTAACTTACGAAATACCGGTTTCGGAAGGTTCCCGGGAAGTGAATGTCCAAAGGTTCAGGTTGATTTATGATAATGGATGGAAGTTCAGTGTGGTGATGCCCTTCTCTTTTAGAGAAGTCAAGAAAGAGACCAGTGAGTGGAACCTCAGTCTGACATCAGAAGAAGAGTCGGTCTATCAAGTGTTTTCCCAAGATCCAAAGGAAGAACATTTACACGGGTTATCCCCCATCAGCATAGCAAAGTTGTATGTCCAGGCATCACTGGACGAACGACATGACCTTGTCTATGAAATGTACACAGACAGACCGGATTATATTCGATGGACAAAAGAAGAGGACGAGAAGTTTCCCCGAGCGGACAGGGTGACGAAGGAAAGTATATTACGTGTCTTCAAAGGAATCGATAACGGTGAATTTATTCAAACAAGCGATATGGATGGATATATTAAGTATGATAATGGTGGTGAGGGAGATATGGGCTTTCAGATGGTAAAGGATGAAGACGGCTATTGGAACGTAGGATTCATGCCAATTCAGTAGATATTTTAAGAGGACTCCTTCTTGAATGAAAAAGAACAAAGTAAATAACAAAAATAGAGCTGCTAAAAATGGGTATTATGACACACGTCCATTAGAGTAGCTCTTTTGTCATGGTTCAGTAAATAGGTATATAATAGAGAGTATACGAGTATAGTAGTCATGAAGAAATAAAAGGGGGCTAGATGAATGATCAGATTGTCCAGGACAAAGAAAGTCATGTTACTCGGTATCGCAATCATCCTCATAATAGTAGCCAACCGGATTTCCACTGTGCAGCACCTGACAGCAAGGATCGCTACCAAACTGTATGTGAGCCTTAAGTATCAGGACCTTGATCTTGAATATCAAAACGTTGAATTCTCCCCTCAATTTGGAGATTATTCTGTAGCGTATAAGGACAAGGATGGAAAAGTATATGGATTCATGGTCACCCCTAAGTCAATGCCCGTCATTATCCTTCATGATCCTCTCAGAGAGACACCTTAAGAAAAGAACCTTTCATACTTTAATTCTATCAATCTTCATGTATAATAAATCTTAACAACTTTATAAACGTTACCACAAGGGGAGCGAAAGCTGAGAGTGAACAATCTGTTCTGACCCTCTGAACCTGTTAGTTAGGACTAGCGTAGGGATGTGGAAAATAAGCCTATTTATGCTTATTTCAATGCATGCACTCAGCCTCCTTATGGTTTCGTTTCATTACCTAAGGGGGATTTTTTATATGAAACACACTCGACTCATTGTATTACTTGAAGCGTCATTGATGGCAGCCTTCGCCGTCATCCTTGATATGATGCCTTCTATTAAGCTGTCACCGAGTATCTCTATTTCAATTGCCATGGTTCCGATCTTTCTATTATCTTATCGACGTGGATGGAGAGCAGGACTAATGGGAGGATTTCTATGGGGAATATTGCAGATTGCCCTTGGAGATGCCTGGATTGCGACACCGGTTCAAATGGTAATAGAGTACTTCATCGCCTTTGCCTTCATTGGTTTTGCCGGTGTTTTTGCGGGGAAGATACAGGCAGCATTAGGAAAAAGCAGACGATCCAAAGCCATTCTGTGGGTAGTGATTGCGACATTTGCGGGAAGCCTCGCCCGCTATTTCTGGCATTTCATCGCAGGGTTTGTGTTTTTTGCCGAATACGCCCCTGATGATATGTCGCCGCTGCTCTTCTCTCTCATAGTAAACGGCATCACCATGCTGGGTTCGGCTGTTTTATGTTCCATTGTATTGATGATCATGGTCAACATGGCGCCAAGACTGATCAAAGTACGGACGCACCAGCAGGAAATCAGCCGAAAGGCATCATAACATTACTGGGACTGGTCTGATACATGACCGGTCTTTTTTTGTCAATACACCCCAAGTCTTAGAGGGAATTACTTCCGCGGTTTCTGTTGGAATTTCAAGATCTTTATTATATTGAAGATACGATAATATGCAGGAGTGAGTGGGATGTCGGAATGGATCATACGTATTGCAGAAGAATGGGGGATATGGGGTGTATTGTTTTCTCTATTTATTGAAGGAAGTGCTTTTCCTTTTTTTGGAACATTTTTCATCGTGACGATGGGATTCATCCTCGATTTAACCTGGGTGGAAATCGGAGTCATTTCAATAGCTGGAAGCTTTTTATACACCATGGGAAGTTATATACCATACTATATCAGTTTTAAACTGGGGGAGAAGATAGAGGGGAAGCTCAAGCCAAAGAAGCTGGAGAAGCTCAGATTGGGCCAGGAAAAGTTCAATCGATACGGAATTTGGAGCGTAGCGATCGCAAGTCCACTTCATTTAGGGAATGTCATCCCCTTCCTTGCAGGCATGGCGAAAATGGATGTGAAGGCCTATTCCCTCCTGACGATGCTCGGTATTGCTCCTTCCACTTTCCTGTTTTTGAGTATAGGAAAGTTATATGATGGGGAGAAAGATGTGATACTTGAAGTGATTGAAGACTATCAAGTGTTGGTCCTTATTGGTTTTGTGGTGGTAACGGGTGCGTATATGATGTTAAAAAGAAATCGCAAGAAAAAGGATTATTCGAGAAGTCTGGATTGACCCGAAAGGAATTCCGGCTCATAAAAGAAAAGTTTCAGAACATATTTCGATAAAATCAACCTCCCCCTGTTTTTTTGTATATTTATATCCACGTAAAATCTTCCTCTTACTCATTGCTTACACCACTGCTTTCCTATACACTAGACCTATTCAAAAAAGCGCGTGTGGAGAGATCATATGGAAGCAAAAATGATAAGAAGATACGACATTATGGAGGTCAGCCTGCTGGCAGGGAAGATCATGCTGCAAAGCGGGGCGGAGACGTACCGCGTCGAGGATACGATGATGCGGATCGCTGCTTCGTTTGGGATATCCGAATCCCACAGCTATGTGACGCCTACGGGGATCATTTTCTCGATTGAGACCTCAGAACCGACGAAGACAAAGCTGATCCGGATTAATGAGAGGTCAACGGATCTTGAGAAAGTGACTCTCGTAAACAGTATCTCGAGGCAAATCAGTCAAGGTCATTTGACCCTTGAAGAAGCGTACAATGCCCTTGAGAAGTTGGATCAATCCGATTTATCCTATTCCTTCCTGATTCAGGTGGTGGCGGCAGCAATCGCAAGTGGATGCTTCCTCATCATGTTCCAAGGGGGATGGAATGACTTCCTGCCGGCCCTGATCACTGGCGGGATCGGATTCACAAGTGTGATCTATTTACATCGTCTCGTTCCGATCAAGTTCTTCGCCGAGTTCCTTGCCTCCTTCATCATCGGCATGGTGTCATTCGGGTTTGTCCATCTCGGGATGGGGCAGGAGTTGGATAAAATCATCATTGGATCCGTCATGCCCCTGGTTCCAGGCCTCCTGATCACCAATGCCGTCCGGGATTTAATGGCAGGACATTTGGTATCGGGCCTGTCAAAGGGCGCGGAAGCCTTTTTAACGGCATTTGCCATCGGGACGGGTATTGCCGTTGTGTTTACTTTAACGTAAGAATATATTGTCAATCTATAAAGATAGGGGTGAAAAGGGATGCTCATCATCGAACAATTAGTGACCAGCTTCATTTCCGCCGCCGCATTCGGGATTATCTTCAACGCTCCAAAGCAGTCCCTCTTCAAATGCGGAATTGTTGGTATGCTGGGTTGGATCATCTACATACTCATGAGTTTAAATGAAACCGACACGGTACTTGCCACATTACTTGCCTCCTTTGTCGTGGCGGTGGTCAGTCAGGTGTTTGCGAAAATGTATAAAACCCCGGTCATCATCTTCTCTGTCGCCGGGATCATCCCCCTCGTACCCGGGGGACTTGCGTACGATGCCATGAGAAACTTCGTACAAAACGACTACAATGCCGCCATCAATCTGGCAGCCAAAGCCTTCATGATCTCCGGATCCATCGCCATCGGACTCATCTTCTCCGAAGTCATCAACCAGGTCATCCGCAACGCACGCCTGAACGCAAGTGCGAGACGTATGAGATAGAGGGACGGACCTTGCTTTTTTGTGAGGTCTTTTTTTTATGCATGTAACCATTCGTGATCCTTGACGTCTAATCAACAAATAAGACATATAGGAGGGTCATGCTATGAGTAAGAAAACGTATCTGCTCATTGTTCTTGGGGTTGTTCTTCTTGTCGGTATTGGAACCTTTCTGTACACTCAAAGACCTGTTGTGAAGGCGGAGGGAAGATGGGCGGAAGATCTCCTTATAATGGAGAATGACTCATGGAAACTACAATTTTCCACGCCTCTTAAAAAAGATACGGTAACAGCGGAAAATATTTATGTGAAAGACTCCGATGGGCGTGATGTCAATGTCACTCTAAAGCTCAGTGAAGACCGCAAATCATTACAGGTACATGCACCGAATGAAGGGTATCCCCTTGAACCTCTAAGCTTCACGCTTCATATTTCTCCAAACGTAAAAACCAAGTGGGGATTATCCTACTCCGGGGATACAGAGATCCCTTTTGCAGTCACTTCTCAATTACCGGGCATTCAGTCCCGGGAAGCCCTGGCGGAATACTTCAAGAAAGTCCTGAAAAGGAACAAGGAAAATACGAGGTTTTCTCTGTTTGGAAGGGAAGAGAAAATGGAGTCAAAGTCTTCAGAGGACAGCGCTTCAGGTGAATCTTCCCAAGCGGGTTCCGATTTTTCTACAACGAATAATCAGGTTCAAGGCGTAGACGAAGGGGATCTGGTAAAGACAGATGGGGGGTATATCTATCAATTGACCGACCGGAGACTGTTGATTACAAAGGTTAAGCCCCGGATGGAGGTTGTATCCACCATTATCTTCAAAGAACATGTGCAGCCGCACCATCTTTTTTTGAACGGAGACAAAGTGCTTGTCATTGGAAACAACTGGTCACCGCCTTTTAAAGAAGGTGATCAAGGAACACGATCTAAGATTATGCCGGTTGAGGGCATGACGGTGGCGTTCTTGTATGATGTTTCGAACAAAGATAAGCCGTCCTTGCAAAGAAAGGTGGAGCTTGAAGGACAGTATCATTCGTCCAGGAAAATGGATTCTACTGTCTACTTGATTTCCAGTATGTATCCAAACTACTGGATGCTTGAACAGGATGATGAGCTTGATGTAAGACCAAGGGTGAGGGATAGTTTGAAGGACGGTGAGTCAGAGCCGATTCCATATGAGAACATCCGATACTTCCCAAAATCCACTTCTCCCAACTATACCTTAATGACGGCTTTGGATATGGAAAATCCGAAAGCGCCCCTTACCGTCGATTCCTATCTTGGTGGAGGAGATGCAGTGTATATGACAAAAGAGAACTTGTATATCGCCGCAGAACAATACGAGGAGGACGGATGGGCTTCTCCTGATACAGATATTTATAAATTTAGAGTAGAGGATGGGGAGATCACATTCACCTCATCAGGAAGGGTAGAAGGAAGAGTATTGAACCAATTTTCCATGGATGAGCACAGAGGGTATTTTCGGATTGCCACGACCGATGGAGAGGCTTGGAACAATGACTCACCTTCTTCCAATGCACTATATATACTGGATGAAAACATGAAAAACGTAGGAGAAGTAACGGATTTAGCCCGTGGGGAGAAAATCTATTCTGTCAGGTTCATGGGAGACAAAGCGTATATAGTGACCTTTAAGCAAGTCGACCCATTATTCGTCATCGATACGGAAGATCCAACCGATCCAAAGGTGTTGGGGGAATTGAAGATCCCGGGTTTCAGTACGTACCTTCATCCGATTGACGATCGGCACCTGATCGGATTCGGGTATGATACGAAAGTGGTTAACGATGGTAAGGAAGCAAATATCGAACCGAGGATCACAAGGAAGGGGATGAAGATATCGTTATTTGATATTACTGATTTTCATCATCCGAAAGTAACGGACACCGAAATCATCGGAGGGGCCGGGACCCATTCTACCTTACTGGAGGACCACAAAGCCTTGCTTCATGAGCCATCAAGAAATCTATACGGTTTTCCAATCTCTGTTTACAATGAAAAGGAGGGAAGCCAGCATGAACTGGACTTCGACTATCAAGGTGCCCTTCTTTATGAAATCACTCCTGAAAAAGGGATTGTGTTGAAATCGAAACTCGCAGAAGAAGGAAACAGAGACAAAGAGTACTATGAACAGTGGGAAGACCAGATTCAAAGACTGATCTATATTGATGATCTGCTCTATACTGTTTCGAATCGCTCTATTACTTCTTACTCTATGGACGGTTTCAATAATATCGACACAGTAGATCTTAACTAAAACATTGACAGAAGAGGCCGCAGAATATCGTGGTCTCTTTTTTTGATCCATGGTTTCCGTAAGGCACGGACGGCACTTCCAACTACCACCCAGAATAAAAAAACGATATGATGATACATATAAATAATGGCAGATAAAGTTAAGAGGGGTGTTCGTTTGAAGGTCATACGTTTCTTAAAGCCTTACCGGGCTGCCATGGCCGTTGCCTGGAGTTTAATGCTGGTAGAGCTTGCCGTAGAATTATTGAATCCGTTGTTTATGGCACGGATTATTGATGAAGGGATACTGAATAAAGATTTGGACGTCGTGTTGAAATGGGGCTTCATTATGGTAGGCATGTCCCTCATTGCCTTTATTTCAGGAGTGACGAATTCCTTTTTTGCTGCATATACGAGTCAGGGGTTCGGCTTTGACGTACGTGAAAGCTTGTATAAGAAGGTTCAGTCGTTTTCATTTGCAAGTTTTAGTAAGCTTCCAGCCTCTTCTCTCATCACGAGGATGACGAATGATGTAAGGCAGCTGCAAAACACGATTTTCATGAGTCTCCGGATTATGCTCAGGGCTCCGCTGCTTGTAGTGGGATCAACCATCATGGCACTGATCGTCGATGTCCGGCTTGCTCTTGTATTAGTCATCGTCATTCCAGTGTTGTGGCTATTTCTGTTATGGGTTCTGAAACGGGGATGGAACCTGTTTGAACGAGTCCAGTCAAGACTCGATAAAGTGAATGAGGTCATGAAGGAAAACCTTTCGGGAATGAGATTGATTAAAGCGTATACGAGAAGTAAATATGAAGAAAGCCGTTTTCATGGAGCGAATGAAGATTTGAAGGATCGAACGGCTGCTGCCCTTCGTTTCATGGAAATCATCATGCCTCTCTTGATGCTTGTGATGAACCTCGCCCTTCTCTCCGTTCTATGGTTTGGAAGCATTGATGTTGCCTCAGGCGGGGCGAAGGTCGGGGAAGTCGTGGCAATCGTCACGTATGTGACAAGAATATCTTCAGTTTTTTCTATTTTCTCATTCATCATAACCAGTTTCTCAAGAGCGAGGGCTTCGGCTGAGCGGGTAGAGGAGGTGCTTGCAACGGAAATCGATTTGAAGGATGAAGAGGAAGTAGATCAGAATAACAAAGTGACCGGTGGAGAGATCACGTTTAAAGATGTATCATTCCAATATCCATCCACCCGTGAAAAGGTCCTTCAACAGCTATCCTTTCATGTGGGGATGGGCCAAACCGTTTCCTTACTGGGAGCTACTGGATCGGGTAAAACCTCTCTGTTTCAGCTCATCCCCCGTCTTTACGATGCAACGGAAGGGACAGTGGAACTGGACGGACACCCCATCAGGTTGATTCCTCTCGATGAAATCAGACAAAATATCGGATACGTGCCTCAGGAGGTCATTCTGTTTTCCGGGTCGGTTGCTGAAAATCTCCTCTGGGGGAAAGAAGATGCCACGAGGGAAGAAATGATCCAGGCGGCCAAAGATGCCCAAATCCATGAGACCATCCTGAAGCTTTCAAATGGATATGATACGGTCCTTGGTCAGAAAGGGGTCAACCTTTCAGGCGGCCAGAAGCAACGCCTTTCCATTGCCAGGGCACTTATTCGAAAACCGAAGATCCTGCTTCTGGATGACAGTACAAGCGCCCTCGATTTGAAAACAGAATCAAGACTGCTTCAAGCCTTGAAGCGATATGAGTGCACTACCATGATCATCACTCAAAAAGTCAGTACGGCGATGGAATCCGATCGTATCTTGCTATTAGAAGATGGGGTGCTGATCGGCGAGGGCACCCATCAATCCTTATTAGAAGATTCCAGCCTTTATCAACACATCTACCATTCTCAATTCGGAGAGGGGGAAATCCACCATGTCTAGGCATGTACGAAAGAAATTGGGAAAGAGCGATAAGGCGAAAGATGCAAAAGGAACGTTGAGCCGACTCTGGAGCTATCTTTCTGAAATGAAGGTGATATTGTACCTTGTCATTTTAATGGTATTCATCAGTTCCGCGGCAGCCCTTCTTGGACCGTTCCTTGTCGGCAAGGCGATCGATGAGTATATCGTCACGAAGGAAGCGTCAGGATTGGGTGTCTTGGTCATGGTCCTGATTGGGATCTATATCCTGCATTCTATGTCCGTATGGTTCCAGAATTATTGGATGATCGGCGTTGCCCAGGATACCGTCTATCGGCTGCGGAAAGCCCTCTTCCATCAATTGCACCAGCTCTCCATCCCTTTCTTTGACAAACGGAAGCACGGGGAGCTGATGAGCAGGGTGACCAATGATATTGATAATGTGAGTTCAACGTTAAATAGTTCATTCATTCAAATCATCTCAAGTGTCCTTACCCTTGTGGGGACTGTCTCGATCATGCTTTGGCTGAGCCCGCTCCTTACTCTCATCACCCTGATCATTGTTCCCCTCATGGTCTTCGGCATGAAGTGGATCACCAAACGGACAGGTCGATTGTTTAAAGAATATCAGCAGAATATCGGTGAATTAAACGGATATATAGAGGAGACGATCTCTGGCCACAGCATCATTAAGACCTTTTCCCGTGAAGAAACGGCAATCAATGATTTCGGTGAAAAAAATCAAAGGCTGAGAACGTCTGCGTATTGGGCGGATACTTACTCGGGATTCATCCCGAAGCTGATGAATGTATTAAATAATCTCAGTTTTGCAGTCATTGCCGGAGTCGGAGGAATTTTTGCCCTCAATGGAATGATTACGATTGGTGTCATCGTCATTTTCGCTGAGTATGCAAGGCAGTTTACACGTCCGTTGAACGAGCTTGCCAATCAATATAATACGCTTCTGTCAGCGATTGCGGGTGCCGAGCGTGTATTTCAAATCCTGGATGAAGAGAAAGAAGAGAAGGACGAGGGAGATGCTGTGGAGATCGATTCGGTAAAGGGGAAGGTCGAGTTTCAGCAGGTTTCGTTTTCATATGAAAAAGGAGAGCAGACGCTTGAAAATGTATCCTTCTCCATCCAGCCGGGTGAGACAGTTGCTCTGGTTGGACCAACTGGAGCGGGGAAAACGACAATCACCAACCTCCTATCCCGTTTTTATGAGCTGAACGAAGGTAGTATTGAGATCGACGGCCGGGATATCCGCACCATTAAGCGGCAGAGTTTACGGCAGCAAATGGGCTTTGTCCTGCAGGATAGCTTTTTGTTCCAGGGAACGATTGCAGATAACATCCGCTACGGAAGACTCGATGCTGGGGATGAAGAGGTAAAGGAAGCAGCCAAACTTGCGAATGCCCATACTTTCATCGAAAAGATGCCTGGGGGCTATGATACCATGCTAAGAGCTGATGGAAGCGGGATCAGCCAGGGGCAGAAGCAGTTATTATCCATTGCAAGGGCAATCCTTTCCAACCCTTCGATCCTGATACTTGATGAAGCGACGAGTAGCATCGATACGATTACGGAGCTGAGGATTCAAGAAGCCCTCAAACGGTTGATGGAGGGGCGGACGAGCGTAGTGGTGGCTCACCGCCTTAACACCATCCGACAGGCGAATCAGATCCTGGTCCTTGATCAGGGCAGGATCATTGAACGTGGCTCTCACGATGAACTTCTTAAAGAAAAAGGGTTTTATCATGGGTTGTATCATAGTCAGTTGAGGGAGAGTATTTGATGTAAGCGATTGTTGATCAAAATGAACCTGCCCGGAGTAGTTAATCATCCAGAACATAAAAAAACACCTCAAAAGTCATTCCTTTTGAGGTGTTTTTCCTATTAAAAGGGGCTAATCATCCCGTTAGCGATCCCTTGGATGTTGCCTTAATCGGATAAAGGCAACTCTGTAACTTGCAACATCACAAGTAATATATTTATATCTTGAACGTTGTTTGCAGATAATAAACAGCCGCGGGCAATTCCTTTGTGTCGTTTGATATACCTAAACGACGTAAGCCCTACCTCTCTTACATCCTAACGGCTCCGAAGCCGATCCAGTGTGAATAAGTTGTTAAATCAAAACGGAATAGAATTACGAATTATCTTCTCTATCGTTTCAATGTATGTTACAAGATTACAATAAACAATCATAACACTAACCTTGTATCATGTCAAGGAAACATTTAATTATAATTCAAGCGACTGCGGCGAATCTTCTTCATCATTCATAAGGCGGATGGATGTTGGCTGGACCTTCAGGACGATATAGTCGGGGTCGTCAGGACCTTCAAACCATCTCTTCATATGATCGTTCCACAATTTTTCTTTATAGTGGGCAGAGTCCTCGATGGAAGCGCGCCCTTCAATTTCGACGAAGGTATCACCGTATCCTTCACCTTCGTAACCGAGAAGAATGTGGACATTTGGATTGTTTTCGATCTCATCGGTTTTATGCGTTTCACTGCTTGTTGGTGTGTATAAAGTCAGGTCATCATGGGAGAACGTCATATAGCGGGAATGGGGCTTGTTATTTTTCACGGTGGCCAGTGTCCCCACCTTACTCTCATCAAGAACCTTTAAAATTTGTTGTTTTAGTTCAGCTTGTGACAAGAAATCCATCTCCTTTATTAAATCTTTTAACCATACTATTCCTTTTCTGATGACGAAATAAACATGGGAATGTGTAGAGCGGTTGATTAGGGGGAATAACGAAAGAATGAACTGATGAAGGGTGATGTATGTGATACCGGAAACACTGGTCGATCTTTGCAAAAAGAGGATGGAACCCTATAATTGTGAAGGATTCGTTTATGGAAAGGGACCGTCTACTCCTGAAATCATGATCGTGGGGGAAGCTCCGGGTGAAACGGAAATTCATAATGGAATGCCTTTTAGTGGAAGAGCGGGAAAAGTGCTGGATGAGTTCTTAAATTATATAGGTGTCTCCCGGGAAGAAATTTATTTCACTTCTACCGTAAGAAGCAGACCTTACAAAATCGTACACAAGAAATCCAATAATAATGATACCATCATAAAAAAATACAACAGGGCTCCGACTATGAAAGAGCAGCTGGCCCATGCTCCGATTCTCGATTATGAATTACAGCATATTAAACCGAAACAGCTTGTCACACTAGGGAATATAGGATTGCAAAGATTGGTGGGGAAGGATTATTCCATTTCCGATGTACATGGGAAGGTAATTCACTCAAAGGTCAGGAAGTTGAAGGATATGGATTCGACTGAATGGATAGTGAGTGATGAAACGTATTCAATCTTTCCAACCTTTCACCCGGCATCGATTTTTTATAACCGTTCTCTGGAAAAAGAGATCTATAAGGATCTGGATAAATTAAAAAATCTCCTTGAACCAATGAAAAAGAGCTGACACTACATGCAGGTGTCAGCTTTTTTACTATTTCTTAGACATATTTTCCCGGGCCATCTTCACAAGCTCCTTCACCATATTCCCGCCGATCGCTCCTCCGACTTTGCCTGCCTGTTCAGACGTCAATTTTCCGTTATATCCCCTTTGCAAAGGGATACCTTGTTCCTTTGCCATCTCATACTTGGCTTCCTTTGGATCATTTGTGCCTGATACTTTCGCTTTCAGCATATCCATCGCAGCTCTTGATTCTGGGACAAGAAGTTTCCTTTTCGACATATTTTCACCCCTTTACTAGCTTTCCCAAAAATTTTTTTGTAAGTATGAAGACTTGTCATATAAGGCTTTTTAAACGTTTAGAGAAAATTCGTCACAAAAAAAGATTGTCTATATTGTGTCAAATAAAATATAATTCTTAATAGTTAGAAAATTTTTATGCAGAAAAAGGGGGAAATGCCGTGGAAGAATTCGTTGGCAAGTTGGTGGGGATCCTTTGGTCTCCTGTCATGATTTACTTTTGTTTAGGCGTAGGCTTACTATTTTCTATTTTAACGAAGTTTTTACAGGTACGGTTGATTAAAGATATGGTGGTTCAAATGTTCAAAGGTGGAAGCTCCAGTGCGGGGGTATCTTCATTCCAGGCTTTGGCTCTTTCATTATCGGGACGTGTCGGAACAGGTAATATCGCCGGTACGGCGACGGCGATTGCCTTCGGTGGTCCGGGAGCCGTTTTCTGGATGTGGACGATTGCCTTCATCGGTGCGAGCAGTGCCTTTATTGAATCGACGCTTGCCCAGATTTATAAAGTGAAGCAGGACGGGGAATACCGTGGAGGTCCTGCGTATTATATTGAAAAAGGGATCGGCTGGAAATGGTATGCGGTATTATTCTCATTCGCGACATTGTTGGCGATGAGTATCTTAATGCCGGGGATTCAGTCGAACTCCATTGCACTGGGACTTGAAAATGCATTCGGGCTCAGCACGACCGTTACGGGTATCGGGCTTGTCGTGTTAATCGGGGTCATCATCTTTGGCGGGGTTAAACGTATTGCCGGAGTGGCTTCGTACGTAGTACCTTTCATGGCTGTGGCGTACATTCTTCTTTCCCTGATCATTGTCGGAATGAATATCGCCGAAATCCCGGCTGTTTTTGCCCTTATTTTTAAAAGTGCATTCGGTGCCGATTCCATTTTCGGTGGAATCATCGGTATGGCTGTTTCATGGGGAGTGAAACGCGGGATCTATTCCAACGAAGCCGGTCAAGGGACTGGACCCCATGCAGCGGCAGCGGCTGAAGTTTCTCATCCTGCAAAGCAAGGACTGGTACAGGCATTCTCGGTTTATATTGATACCCTTCTTGTTTGTACGGCAACGGCATTCATGATCTTATTTACGGGATCTTTCAATACGGAAGCTCCAGATGGGACGATGCTTGCGAACAATTTAGATGGGATCGAGGCGGGACCTGGTTATACGCAGGCGGCCATTGAGTCTGTCATACCTGGGTTCGGAGCGTCATTCGTTGCGATTGCCTTATTCTTCTTTGCCTTCACCACCATTATGGCTTACTATTATATGGCAGAAACGAATGTAGCTTATTTATTGAGAGGGAAGAACTCAAAGGCAGCCATGGTGGTCCTGAAGGTGGTCCTTCTTGGTGCCACATTCTACGGTGCAGTGAGAGAAGCGGCACTTGCCTGGGCTCTTGGTGATATCGGTCTTGGGCTGATGGTTTGGCTGAACCTGATTGCGATCCTGATCCTCGCTAAGCCTGCCCTTAAAGCATTGAAGGACTATGAGGAACAGAAGAAGCAGGGGCTGGATCCAGTCTTTAACTCCAAAAAGCTCGGCATCAAAAATGCAGAGTTCTGGGAGCAGGAATACAAAGTGGAAGATAAAGAAAATGCATCATAATCTATAACGAAGAAACCTGCTGCCGGAGAGGCAGCAGGTTTCTTATTGTCTATGGAGAAGTGAATTGCTGTTTACGTAGCAATCGTGTTTACGAAAACATCCTGGAGTAGATCCGGTCTCCAATATATTTCTGAAAAGCATACATAAGCAAAGATTTAACGAAAAACATAGCCGATAACTGGTATTGCTTTAAATGAATCAGTCTCCACACACCGAACTTTTTGAACAATGAATAAAAGGGGTATGTAAAGAATGTATCAACGAGAAGATTGACGAATATATAAAGGAATATATTTTTATATGTGAATTTAAGGATCCATACTGAACCTGTCAGAAAAACTCCGAGGACAAAGGGCATGATGCCATTTACATTAGGGAAGATCTTTGTCGATATAGTCCACCATTTGATCCTTTCTGCCAGCACATTCTCACAATAAACAAGGAAGGACATGAACATGGCAGCTGGTAGATATTTTTTTAACGTCTCTTTTCCTGCCAATAAGAGAAATACCCAGGAAACGAGCATCAATGTAAAAATGATCCACTTACTTCTTTTTTTGCTCAAGCTGACTTCCCCCTTAAAGGATGATCTTATTTATAGGATGGTTCAAGGAGAAAATAATTATGCAGGTAAAGGTAATCTTGTAATCCGATCAGAATAGTAAACAATATCTTTGAGTTGGAACACAGAATTGATTATGATAAACGGAGAAGACTGTCATTCAATCACGGGAGGTGCTCTTTTAGTGGATTTATATAAACCATATGTTCAGAATGATCGGCAAAAGAAATTGGTCGATGCTGCCGGAGAACTCGCTGATATGTTTTCTGAGCGGGGGGAGAAGTATGACAGGGAAGATCAATTCCCGTATCAGAATTTCGACGATCTTAAACAAGGTGGATATGGGAATCTTTCTCTTCCGAAAGAGTATGGGGGAGAAGAGATAAACCTGTATGAACTGGTGATGATTCAGGAGAGGCTTGCAACCGGTGATGCGGCAACGGCTTTATCCATCGGCTGGCATCTGGGGGGCTTAATGGAGATCACGGAGACGAGAGCGTGGAATGAACACATCTTCAAAGATCTTTGCAGGAAAATCGTGGATAATAAAGCCCTTATAAATCGTGCAGCAACAGAGCCCGCCACCGGGAGTCCGACGCGTGGAGGGCTGCCTCAGACCAAGGCCGTCAAGACAGATGGGGGCTGGACCTTAACGGGCAGGAAATCCTTTACGTCCATGGCCAGAGTGCTCGACTATTCCTTAATATCGGCCACGATCGATGATACAGACGAGAAAGGTTTCTTTCTTGTGGATCATAACCTTAAGGGAGTAAGCATCGAGGAGACGTGGGATACGATTTCAATGAAGGGGACTGGAAGCGACGATCTCGTCCTGACGGATGTCCATTTACCTGCGTCTTCACTTGTTGAAAGAGACAGCGCTGCCGTGGGGAAAGACATTCCTAAAGCGTGGCTGCTTCATATTCCTGCCTGCTATATCGGAGTGGCAATTGCAGCACGCAATTATGCCATCCAGTTTGCGAAGGACTACTCCCCAAACAGTCTGCCTGGACCGATCAAGGATGTTCCAGAAGTTCAACGGAAAATCGGTGAAATGGAATTAGAGCTGTTTAACGCCAGACAGATATTATATTCAGTGGCGGATAAGTGGGTGAGGGAACCATCCAAAAGGAGAGACATGGCTTCAGAACTTGCTTCTGTCAAGCATGTGGTGACGAACAGCGCCTTTCAAATTGTCGATACCGCAATGAGGATTGTGGGTGCCAGAGGACTTTTCCGGGATAATCCCATGCAGAGATATTATCGTGATGTGCGAGCGGGGCTTCATAATCCACCAATGGATGATATGGTCATCGGGATGTTAGCGAAAAACGCATTGGAATGATCGCGAAAAGAATGGGAACAGGCTGGTACAAACATGTTTTAGTAAAGTGAAATCCGAACATTTTAAATTCTTTTGGGGAATTCTAAATGTTCGGATTTTTTATTGTTATGGCTAAAGAATACCTAGTGTATTTAGCAGATTCTAGCTGTTGATTGGAGTGCAAGGCGGAGTCTCCTGCGGGAAAAGCGGAATAGGTGAGACCCCGCAGGAGCGACGAGGAGGCTCGCCTTCCGCCCGAGGAAAGCGGAGTCTTGCACGGAAATCAACAGCGGTGTAACAAGCGATCCTAAAAAGTCAAAAGTACAGATGTTTCGTCTAGGTTGATATTATTTCGTTATATCCCAACCCCTTCTCGTTGTTTTTGGTATCTTCATTGTGAATGTAATGTCTTTTCTAATACTTTTTGGTGTTGCGTTTCCAGTATGTGAATTTCATTCAATTCTTCTATAAGATCATGGATGGATAACAATTCATAAAGCATGACGGTTTCACAAGAAAAGTGATGCTTCATGGATTGAAAAGGCTTCATATGAAGTCCCTCGTGATCTTCCCAGAACTCTTCAAGCAGGTTCTTCATCAGTGTGAAATGATGTTCAGGAATTTCAAATGAAGGATGATGCATGATTCCTTTTAAACTCAGGGTGGCATCCATGATCCGTTCCTTTTCATCTTCACTGAATGCAGATTGAACCGGTAAGTAGATTAGATTTCCAATATGGAAAAGGATCTGCCTCAATAGGTTCAGCTTTTTGTATTCATAATTAAAACAACGCAATTCCTGACGGTTGGAGCGATGAAGCTTCCATTCTTCTTTTTGATACTCACAAAGGGTATCCGTTGTTTCGATTTCTCTTAAAATATCGTTGAATATCAATTTTGTCTCCCTGTGGAGTGAGTGATTCTGAAGGACTTCAGATCCGCGTTTCTCCAATAGGTTCCCCGTTTTGAAATAGAGATTATGGATATTGGTTGAAATCGTGTTGGCGTATTTAGGTGGAAGAATCCATAGATTCACCAATGTCGATACAATCAAGCCGATGGTAGTCGTACCAAGTCGGATGAAGAATGTCGCTACATAATGATCGTGTATGGTTGGAATCATGGCGATTCCGGTCAATGTTGCAACCAAGATCCCTGCTCCAAGATGAAGTTTATGGCATGTGATGATCGTCAGAAGTGCGACCAGTGCATACGTAATGGCGTGATCTCCTAGTGTATGGGTGATGATCACGGCAAATAAAGCTCCTATAGCAGAAGCTGGAAAACGGATGAATGCTTTCTTGATTGAATTTGCAGCAGTCGGTTCAATCGTGACGATGGCTGTAATGACAGCAAAGGTCGCCGGCCAGTCCATCAATTCACATACAAGAGCAGTAAGAAAAACGGCAATTCCCGTTTTCGCAATCCTTCCGCCGACAAATTGGAATTTCTTCAAAAAGTCCATAGTTTAAACCCTCTTTAATCAAATTCTCTATTCTCCATTATAAAGTAAGAAAAAACCAAATTAAATAAATTGACAAAAAAAGAACTGTTCAGGGAACAGTTCTTTATATATATGATAACTCATCTTAGAGGTAAGGGCCGCAAAAGAATTTGAATGGACCGAGGCATCTTTTGATCATCCTGAGCTGCTTTTAAATACTTGTACATTCTCTTTCCGGCTACAGAGTTTGCGGAGTGAATTGTGATTCTCTCTGCAAATAACTGTTTTTCCACCATGTAGTGGACGAGCATTAAGCCATTACGAGTCTTACTCTCTAAGTCGTGATCCAGTGAAAGATGAGCGATAGAAAAATTAAGAAGCAGGTCAATACATTCATCGATATCTTTCGCGAGAATGTACCCTTGAGGACAGTGTCGATAATCGTCTAAAAACACATTTACTGTCATATTTATTCTTCTTTCGTCATTTGACTTAATTTAAGCCTAACAGACATTGACAAATAGTTATATAGGTAAATAGTATGATTAATACAAATATATTTGTAATTTTTTTGTAGGTTTTTGGTGAGGAATCTTTATGAAATGTCACTTGGTAAAAAAGTAATGCTTGATTCAATCTTCTTTTTTCCTTAGTAAATCCAATAATAAATCGGGTCTGTCTGTGATGATTCCGTCTGCACCCAGGTTTATGAGTCTTTCCATCGTTGCAGGATCATTGACGGTCCAATAGTGAACATGCAGACCAATGCGGTGTGCTCCGGAAATCAACATCGGTTGTGTCAGATCGAGCTTACCTTCCTGGATTGGAAGCTGAAAGGCGTCGACATTTGTTTTATAAAGGTTTCTTAGGAATAATTTGTGAAGGATGACGAATTTCTTTGCTTCCTGCTTCCCTCCTTGGGTGGCGACCCGCCCGTTTGAGTAAGATTCAAATAAATCGATAATATGCTGATCGAATGAAGCGATAAGGACTTTATTTTCCATATCGTATTCTTCAATGAGTTCCATTAATTTCTGCACGATTTCCTGTGTCCGTTCTTCAGGATTATCGTCTTTTACTTCAATGTTGATCCTCATGTCTGGAAACCGCTGAAACATTTCCTCGAGGGTGGGGATATATACATGTTTTCCGCGAAAGGAGTAGTCTCCATTTAGGTCTTGAAAATAATAGGCTGCATCAAGTCGTTGGAGCTCTTTTAATGTGAAGTCCTTTACAAATCCGTGCCCATTTGTTGTCGCATCAACTGTAGGATCATGAATGGTGACCAAATGACCGTCTTTGGTGATATGTATATCCGTTTCAATTACATCGGCTCCCAAATTGGCGGCATGTTGGAAAGCTTCAATGGTGTTTCCAGGCGCAAGTTGCTTCCCTCCCTGATGAGCGATGACGAGAGGGCGCTCATTTTCTTTTTGTAAAAATGGGGGTGGGGTGGCTGTTTTTACAGGCATCCAGTAGACGATGATGGAAAGCGAGACAAAGAAAACGATCATCGCTGCCGAGACGATTAGACGCTGCTTTTTAGAAGTTTCAGGTATTTTGAGATTCGTATTTTTCATCCACTTTCATCCTTTTAATAAAAGATTCTTATCTTTTATTATAGGTACGACCTTTTGAATTTAGGACAATAAAATAGGGTGATTTTAGATGTGTCTAAGAAGAGGAGAGGTGAAGATATTCGTCTTATTTACTATTCGAAGTAAAAAAATTACGTTTTAAAATAAAAACTATTGCTTTTTAACGTAATTTAGATTACCTTATAAAGTAAGGAGGGGATATTTTCCATGAAAGACCATTTAAAGCTGAATGTTTCATTATTGCGTAAGCGTGTGCCGAATCTGACAACGGCTGCTAAATCGGTGGGATTGAGGCCGGCCACGGTTTCAAATTTATGTACAGGAAAGATAGCGGTCGGTCGTGCAGAAGTAAAAACAATCGTCACGCTTGCAAATCTGGCTAATTGCACGTTGGATGAACTGATTATTCAGGGAGGGAAACGAAGGATGATTGAAACGGGAATCAAACCACTTGATGTATTTGCACCAATTGTTCAGGGAGGTACCAACGGATTCGTCGCAAGAGCTCAGGTCGGCCAATTTGTCGTACTGGCTGAATTGACGCAAGCATTGAAGAAGAAAGGGTACCACGCCATATTATTGACACCGGATAAACCATACCCCGGATTAAGTGATCTAGAAGGGTTTGTACATGCTAAATGCCATAGTATAGAGGATGCCTTTGCAGAAGTTTCCATGGTTGAAGACAAAGAAAGTATTCTTCTGTATGTGGACCGTTCGTATATCGTATCGGGAGAATTGTATGAATTAAGGGAGCGTTTTGAAGCGGAAGATTATACTGAGCTCACGACACTATTGTTTGATCCGAGTGGGGAAGCAGTCGACGAAGATGATCCGTTCGGTCCGCTTGATAGCCTCTGTTATTTCGATATTGATTTGGCAACCCGTGGGATGTATCCGGCAATTCATCCGGTCCAGTCCACGTCTGTTCTCTTAGAAGACGAAACGGTCGATTCCAGCCACTCGTCGACACACAAGAAGGCAAAAAAATTATTAAGACGGTATAAAGAAATCCGCGTTCTCATGAACACGATCGGGAAGGAGAAAATCCCTGAAGCAGATCTTGAAATTTTTCAAATTGGAGAGAGACTAGAAGCTTACTTGAGCCAGCCCTTCTTCGTTGCAGAAGAATTCACCAAGGTCAAAGGCCAAAGCGTACAGGTTCAGCAAACCATCACAGATATCCAAAAAATACTTCAAGGCGACTTCAACCACCTCGACCCGAAAGACCTTACCTATAAAGGGCAACTGAACTGATTTGAGGGACGGACCTCGGCAGAAATGCTGAGGTCCGTCCCTCTTCTATGACTTTTTTCGTGATTTTATGACTGATGAAAGAGGAATTATCAGAATTTTGTCGTATGTGTAAAGTATTACATTTTTAAACTGGGAGACATTTCGATGCTGATCGAGAAATTATTATTACATGTACTGATTATTTTGGCTCCTGTTCTCATTCAAACCTCGCTTCTTGAAAATCACAGGCTGGGAAAATCGCCTGTTTTCATAGGGGTTTTACATGGGATTGCAGCGTTTATGTGTTTGATTTTTGCTTATGAGAGCTTTGGGTTGTACTGGGATTTCAGGTATATTCCGTTGGTTCTTTCCATGTTATATGGTGGGAGGAAGGCAGGGGTCATCGTCTTCGTATTCATAATATCAGCACGTATCATCAATGGAGGTGATGCGATTGTCTTCGGATTCGTTAGTGCCTTGTTAGCAGGGTTGCTGCCCTTCTTGATTTCCAATCGTTTCTGGTCTTTTTCTCCCAGGAAGCGGGTGACGTTTGCTGTGCTTCTGGGCTTTTGGCCGGCATTGGTGATGCTCGGTATCCTTCTTGCCTTTGCCTTCATAACGGGTGTCCCCGTATCTGGCAACCGGGAAATGGGGCTCTATGTCCTTATATTCGGTGGTATCCAAGTGCTGGGGGTGGGACTGGCAGCTCAACTAAATGAATGGATGATCGAAAAGAAGTTACTGCGTGAAGAAATCATGAAATCGGAGAAGCTGAATACACTTGGTGAATTGGCAGCTTCTATCGCTCATGAGGTACGAAATCCCCTCACTGTTGTGAAAGGATTCCTTCAGTTGATGAAGAAGCAGGTGACCGGTGATCACGATGAATACTTGAAGATTGTGTTGAGTGAATTGGGAAGGGCTGAGGACATCATCAATGATTATCTTAATTTTGCCAAGCCTGAATTTGAAAAGGTCGAGAAGATCAACCTCAGGGAGGTTCTCTCTGATGTCACTGTACTCCTCAACGCCTATGCTCTGAAAGAAGGGGTTTACCTTGAAGCTCATTTACATGAAGATGCCCATCTATTAACGGACCGGAATAAATTGAAGCAAGCCTTCGTGAATATCATAAAAAATGCCATAGAAGCGACTCCTCCCCAAGGCAACGTCACCGTGAATCTTGAAGTCACCCATACTCAGGCGGTCATTACGGTCGCCGATACAGGTAAGGGTATGACGAAAGAACAGGTTTCAAGAATCGGGACGTTATTCTTCACTACAAAAGACCGTGGGACGGGCCTGGGGACATCGGTTTCCATGCGCATCATTGGGGCCATGGGAGGGCATGTCCATTATACGAGCATAGTGAATAAGGGGACAGTCGCCACGATAAGCCTTCCGTTGGACAGTGAAAGGCAAGGGAAATACGAATCAAAACCATCCAATACATATAGTAACAATTTAAACGCTTAGGACATGGACTAAGTGTTTTTTTATTCTGGTAAATTCTTTAACTCCATTTCCCGTACATACGTTCCATGATAGGATAGAAGATATGAATGATGAAGCCTAATGTGCAGGCAACTATGACGGTTCCGATCCCCACTGCCCCATGAAACATCATGGCAAGCGTAATGGCAATGGCTTCATTTAATAAACGTGAATTGCGTAAGTTCAATCCGATACGCCTGTGAATGGCCACCATGAACGTATCCATCGGACTTGAAGGGAGTTTGGCTTGAAGGTATATCGAAATGCCAATCCCGAGGAGCAGGATGCCTGTAATGACCAGGATCAACTGCTGAGGAAATCCCGCAGGTTCCAGGAAGGTAAGGCCCATTGAAATCCAGTAATCAACCATCATCCCGATGATGAATATCGATAAGGCAGCCAACCATTGTATGCTTTCTTTCAGTAATAGGGCATTTATACAAATGAGGATGCATCCATTCATGAAGATGCATGTCCCGATTGAGAGATGAAAGAGGTTGGATTCCCCCACGGCCAGCGCATCCCAGGGAGCCGCACCAAGTTCCCCTTTGATAATGAGAGAAACACCTAATGAAAGAGCGAGTAAACCAATACAGTAAAAGCCGAATCTTGCCTTCATTCCCCGAATCCTCCGTTCCAAAATGCTTGTCTAATATATATGTTCATTGAGAAACGGTTAGAATCAACATTTTCGACTGAAAGCTTGAGGTGAAACGTCTGTGAAGAAAACGATTAAGATATCCATCAGGGAATTGGTGGAGTTTGTCTATAAAGAAGGTAGCATCGATCTCAGGTTCCAGGCACGCTCCTCCATGACGACCGGTACAAGGCTTCATCAAAAGCTGCAGAAAGAATATAAAGAAGGTGATGAGAAGGAAGTCTTCCTGAAGGGAGAACTAACATATGAGGATATACTTTACCAATTGGAGGGCCGCTGTGATGGGATTCACTATGAAGAAGGAAAAGTCATCATTGAAGAAATCAAGTCAACTGCGAAACGGTTGGATTTGATTGAAGAGGGATCCCGAGTCCACTGGGCTCAGGGAGAATGTTATGCCTACTTATTGGCAAAGGAGAAACAGCTTTCCCAAATCGATGTTCAACTAACTTACATCGAAGTCGAATCAGAACAAACGAAGTCCTTCCATCAGACCTATTCCTTCGAAGAGCTTGAACAGATCGTAACCGCTATCCTGGTGTCCTATACCCCATTTGCCATTTTGTTATTGAACAATGAAGTAAATAAAATGGAAAGTATTGAAGATCTTACATTCCCTTTTCCAACGTACAGGAAAGGGCAAAAGAAACTAGCGGGTGCCGTATACAAAACCGTTTCCGAATCAAAATCCTTGTATGCGAATGCACCGACAGGAACGGGTAAAACCATTTCCACTTTGTTTCCCACTATAAAAGCGATGGGGAAAGAAAATTCCAAATGGATTTATGTAACGGCTAAAACCATCACCCGGACTGTGGCGGAAGAGGCATTGCATCTCCTTGAAGGAGAGGGGTTGTCCCATAGTACTGTTACGATTACGGCGAGGGATAAAATCTGCTTTAAGGAAGAAACCATATGTCAAAAAGAGTATTGTGAGTTCGCCAATGGGTATTATGACCGCATAAACGGGGCTCTGATCGATATCTTGACAAACGAAACCATCCTTACCCGTCCTATCATTGAAACATACGCAAGAGATCATAAAGTCTGTCCCTTTGAGTTCTCAATCGACCTTTCCTATTTGGTGGACGGAGTCATATGCGACTATAACTACATCTTCGATCCGAAGGTATCCTTTAAAAGAATGAGCGATGAAGGCAAGAAAAAGACGACTCTGTTAGTAGATGAAGCTCATAATCTTGTCGGCAGGGGAAGGGAAATGTATACAGCCTCACTGAAAAAATCGGATTTTTCACAGATCAAAAAGCTGTATTCCGCTCACGAAGCGTTGAGGCGAAGTTTAACGGCTGTAAATAAGCAATTCCTCCGGATTAAAAAAGAAGACGGATCTGATATTCGATCTGAATTGGATGCTGAATTTATAGAGTCCGTTATGGGGTTCATTGAGATAGCTGAAAAGAGCCTGGGGGAAGCAGGCAAAGAGTGGTCAGAAGATTTCATGCAATTGTACTTTGATTCGTTAAGTTTTGTTCGAATTTCCAACCTTTTCTCGAAGGAGCATCGTTTTGTGATTGGTCGGAGCTCGAATGACTTAGAGGTGAAGCTCTATTGCATCGATCCATCTAAACTCATCAAGCAGGTTGCAAAGCCTTATCATTCTTCCATCTTTTTCTCTGCAACACTTCACCCGTTTTCTTATTATTTTCAACAATTGGGTGGAGGGGAAGAGGATTATCGTTTCTTGATGCCTTCCCCATTTCAACATGGGCAATGGCAAGTTGGAATTCATCCGATTTCGACCAGGTTCAGTGACAGGGAACGAACCCTTCCGTCCATTACGCATTCAATTGCAGAGACGTTCAATCAGTATACAGGAAATTATCTGATCTTCTTTTCGTCCTATGCGTATATGGAAGAAGCGTATGAAAGGTTGAACAAGGAATCAATGTTGAAGGCGGATACCCTCATTCAGGAACCAAATATGAATGAGGGTGAAAGAGAAGCGTTTCTCCAGCAGTTTCAAAGTGAAAGAGAGCAGCCTGTTATCGGTTTTGCCGTCCTTGGAGGAATATTCTCAGAAGGAATCGACCTGAAAGGAGACCGGTTAAAAGGAGTGATCGTGGTCGGTGTCGGCCTTCCACAGCCGTCAGAGGAGCAGGAAATCATCAAAGACCATTTCAATACCTTGGGAATGAACGGGTACGATTATGCCTATGTATACCCAGGACTGAACAAAGTGTTTCAAGCAGGGGGAAGACTCATTCGTTCGGAAGAGGACATTGGTGTCCTGAAACTGATCGATGACCGCTACTTGACTCCTAAGTACCGATCCTTATTACTTGATGAATGGAGTAATTACCGGGTCATAACGTAAGAAAAGACCGCTGAATAGCGGTCTTTTGTGTATTAATTGAAAGAAGGGTCCTTTAACAGGCGATCGAACTCTTCAAGGTGATGGGTTTCATCAGCGATCATATCATCGAGCTTGATGCTAAGCTCGACAAGACCTAATTCGTCAGCCTGTTCTTTACGTTTCTTGTAGCGTTCAATTGTATCTGCTTCGGCTTTTCGTCCTTCTTCAAGCATTTCCTTCACATTATCCGTTTGCTTCACGGCTGCAGGCGTCGTTGTCGGATCTCCACCCAATGTTTTAATCTTTTCAGCCAGATATAAAGCGTGGCCCTGCTCGTCTGGAATTTCCTCTTCGAAGAAAGGCTTTAATATTTGACGATATAAGCCGCTCACTACAGCAGCGTAGTTTGTGTAAAGAATGACTGCGGCATATTCATTTGCCAAGTCTTCATTTAATCCATCAATTAACTCGTTTAATTTTGCTTCATCCATGTGAATACCACCCTTTTTATTTGTTGTTATATAAACCATTTACCCGGGTTCTTGAAAAATAAACATACCCGTCGGATTTGAATGCCCTTCAAATATTTTGTCTTGAAATGGGGATTCTAATTCTATAAAAGTCAGAGGAGGGATGAAAATGTCTAAACAGGGAAAGAAAAGTATGGACCAAACATCGGAACAATTGGCGAAACAAAAAGCGAAAAATGATGTGGAGTTTGCATCTGATACCCAGACAGGAAATGCTAAAGGTCAAAGCCAGAAAAAAAGCGGCACACAAGTAAATAAAAAATAAATGACGAATATCTTTTTCATCGATAGAAAATCCTATATGTAGAAACAGGAGGTGTAAAGGCATGAGAATTGGTGTTGAACAATCCTTAACAAACGTTGTAGAAGCCTTACGTGCTCAGGGGCATGAAGTAGTGGAGCTGAAGCAGGAGTCAGATGCAAACGGATGTGACTGCTGTGTCGTAACAGGAATGGATACAGATGTAATGGGTATTCAGAATGTAGCGACTCAAGGCCCGGTCATCGAAGCAAGCGGACTGAGTGCAGATCAAATCTGTCAGGAAGTACAAAGCAGACTGCAATAGTTTACAGCACAAAAAACAGTCAGGGATGGCTGTTTTTTTGTTGCATATTAAAAGAAGTGGATCGTGCACGATTTTTGGCTCATTCGGTTGAAACGTACGTTTCAACCGCCTTTCAGCAAAGCTGAAAGGTCGTCTAAATGAAAAGAATCCCCGGACCTAATGAATTAGGTCCGGGGATTCTTTTCATTTAGACGGAAATGAGCCAAAAATCAACTAGATAAGGGACACGATCACCCAATCTGCGCAAGTGGCTGATTTCTTAGGTGCTCCCGCAGAAGGTCAGGAGCAGTTAAAAAGACGAGTCCATTTCCTTCCAGTGTTTTCGGGAAACCGAGTGGGACCGTGCGTTTAATGAGTTGAGCATATACTTCACATTCAGATAGCTTGCGGTCAAAGGAGACCTGTTCGAACTCTTTGATCAGGGCCAGGGCTCCGGAGACGTGGGGAGCAGACATGGAGGTGCCGCTGAGCTTAGCGTATTTCTCACCAGGGATGGTCGATAAGATTTGTTCACCGGGTGCCACTAAGTCAACCTCATTGTTGGAATTGGTGAAGTAGGAAGACTTTCTCTGGAGGTCAATGGCTCCGACCGAAATGACTTCATTGTAGCAGGCAGGGTAGGAGAATTCATCCGTACTGCTATTTGAGTCACCCTCGTTACCGGCAGCGCAGACCACCAGGATGTTGGAATCCACCGCTTTTTGAATCGCTTCATGAAGCGGCTCATAGTCTGTAGGGCCTCCCAGGGACATGGAAATGATGTCGACCTTTTGTTCAATCGCATACAAAATACCATTTACGATCCATTCATACTTTCCACTTCCACGGCTGCCGGCAAGAACTTTAATGACCATCAGATCAGCCTGTGGGGCCACTCCGATGACACCATCGCCATTTTCACTTGCGGCAATCGTTCCCGCCACATGAGTACCGTGTCCACTGTAATCAGTCACGTTATCTTCCGCGCCGTCATCATCATCGGTGAAATTCCGGAAGCTCTTGACCTTCCCCGCAAGATCCGGATGGTTCATATCACATCCTGTATCGAGGATTGCAATGGTCACACCTTTTCCTTTATACCCATTCTTCCACATGCTAGGAGCTTGGATTAAATCAACGCCTTTAGGAATTTCATTTGCATCAACAATCATTTCGTCCATGAAATATGGAATTAACCTAATTTCACCTTGCATATCAATCCCTCCTAAAATAGTGTTGCATTGCAGAATAGAAATCAGAAGTTTCTGAAAATATAACATTTCTGGGACAAAATGAAAAGGGATAATAGTAATAGGAAAATAAAACCAATCATAATTTCGCACTTCAGAGCATATAGGGATTTGGGAATAACCAACAAAAGAGATAGTCCACGGAAAGATGTCAAACGGTTTCAAAGTAAAGGCTGGAAATTTAAACAAACGTTTGATTAGTGCCTCGAACCCTTGATGAAGGAAGGGTTTTTGAAGTTAAACAAACGTTTGATTAAAAAGGACACTACGGTTTTTTCATCATGTATCCCCGGTTCCTTCATAAAATAGAATGAAGGAAGGGGGATTACGGGATGAATTATTATCAATACGGCTATCCGGCTTATTCCTATTATCGAAATACTCCCAATATGGCGTATGCTCAAATCCAGGGAGGACCACTCGCTCCTGGGCTGCAAGGGTATGTTTTTTTTCGGGAAGTTCAAAATGGAGTGGAAGTATTTGCCGAGGTGACAGGTCTACCGTCTTATAAAGAAGGAAAAGGGGATCAAAAACCGATTGGCCCCCACGGTTTTCACCTCCATGAGAAGGGAGTCTGTGAAATAGGGGATCCGAAAGAACCTTTCACTTCTGCAGGAGGGCATTGGAATCCGACCAATCAGCCACATGGCAATCATGCAGGGGATTTTCCTGTTTTGTTTTCGAACGATGGCTATGCCAAAATGTCCTTCTTTACGAATAAATTCAAAGTGGGTGACGTGATCGGTAAAGGAGTCATCATCCATCAAAACCCGGATGACTTCAGATCACAGCCTTCAGGGGATGCAGGAAAGAGGCTTGCGTGCGGAGTGATCATGGGATATGGAACTTAACAAGAAAAAGGGTTGACCCTTGAATCGGGTCAACCCTTTTATGGGAAGAGGTATTAAAATACCCCCAAGACATCAAGCATGACAAACAGGATCAACACAGGTGCCACAAAACGGATCAAGAAGAACCACGTTTCGAACAATCCGCGCTTCAACCCGCTACCTTGCTTTAATTCTTCATAGAGTGCCGTTTTCTTCATTTTCATAGGGACGAAGATTGCGATGAGCAATGACCCGATTGGAAGCAATACATTACTGACGGCAAAGTCGGCCAAGTCGAAAATGGTTTTGTTAAAGAGCGTGATGTCCCCCATGATTCCGAAAGATAATGCCGATGGGATCCCGCAAACGAAAATGGCAAGGCCGATGATCCACGACCACTTTCTCCGCTTTACAGGGTCTCCCTTCGAAATGACGGAAACGATGATTTCAAGCATCGAAAAGGCAGAGGTCAATGCTGCGAATAAGAACAGTACCAGGAATGCGATGAAGAAGAGCATCCCGAAAGGTAGCTGACTGAACACAGTAGGCAGCACATTGAACAGCAATACAGGACCGGCACCCGGTTCTAAATCAAAGGCAAAGACTGCAGGGAAAATTGCAAGACCGGCTAACAACACGATGAAGATATTCATCGCAACAATTGAAATGGCCGAACGGGGCAGACTCTGCGTTTTCGGGAGGTAGGAACTGTACGTCACCATGACCGATACCCCGACACTTAATGTGAAGAACGATTGTCCCATTGCTTCCAAGATCGTCTGAGACGTCACTTTAGAAAAATCCGGCTGAAGCAGGAATGTGATTCCTTCACCTGCCCCTTCCAGTGTTACCGCGCGGATCACAAGCAGAATGAATAGGATGAATAACGCCGGCATCATGATTTTACTTGCCAACTCAATCCCTTTTTCAATCCCTTTGGCCACGACAATGATGGTCATCAAGATGAAAAGAAATTGGACAAATACACTGGTTAATGGATTTGAAATCGTCGTCCCGAATACTTGGGCATACTGATCTGAAGTAAGTCCGTTTAATTGTCCAGTGACAGCTTTGAATAAATAAACGACGATCCAACCACCGATCACACTGTAGAACGAAAGCAGGATGAAGGAGGTGATCATCCCAAGAATCCCTACCCAGTGCCATTTAGTCCCGGGAGCGATCTTACGATACGAATCCACGGCATTGCTCCCGGATGTTCGTCCGATTGAGAATTCTGCCAATAGTAATGGAAGACCGAGTAGTAAAGTAAATAGAATAAAGATCAGGAAGAATGCTCCGCCTCCATTTTCACCGGCGATATAAGGGAATTTCCATATGGCCCCCAATCCGATGGCAGACCCGGCTGCCGCTAAGATAAAGCCGATTTTCGATGACCATTGTTCACGCTGACTCATTCTCATTCTCCTTTCTGTTTTTTGTGTGGGAGGGGATTTTTGACCAAATAAAAAAATCGCCCCTACGTATCGTAGGGACGATTTGGATATCGCGGTACCACCCTAGTTATGAGAAGTATCTTCTCATCACTCTTCACACATAACGGCCTTGACCGTCTTTTGATCTCGTCAAAAGAAGCTCCGGAATCGAAATTCGCTTAATCTTTGTACCGGTTCACACCAACCACCGGCTCTCTTTAACAGGGAAATGTCTGCTACTTGTTTCCTTCAAAGCTTTTCAATATTAGGTTATACAATTTTTATCATGAATCAAAACGACTTGTCAATCAATTTCGGGAAAAGGTGTGAGAATTGTCTGGAATTGATGGTGGTTTTTGGTTTGGTACGAATGGGTGGGGGGTGGCTGCCAGGCACCGAATGGTGAATTGGTACCTGGCACCAAACACCGGAAGCGTACCAGGCATCAAATGTACAATTTGTACCTGGTACACATGCCCTTGGCAAGCGTCCATCCATTGAGTTCATCTTTCCACTGAAGTAAAATGAAAGAAAAATAGGTGAAAAGGTGTTTTGCATGAAATCATATATTATCGTTGGTGCCGGCATTCTGGGAGCTTCAACTGCGTATCATCTTGCGAAGGCAGGAGCGGATGTCATCGTTGTAGACCGCAGGGATCCCGGACAGGCAACCGATGCGGCAGCAGGGATCGTCTGTCCGTGGCTGTCACAGCGGAGGAATAAAGTGTGGTATCGTCTTGCCAAAGGCGGAGCCAAATATTATCCGAGCATCATAGAACAGCTGGAAGCTGATGGAGAAACAGACACAGGCTATAAACGCGTAGGAGCCATCAGTCTACATACCGATGAACAGAAATTGCATAAGATGGTGGAAAGAGCGGAGAAGCGAAGGGAGGACGCGCCGGAAATCGGTGAGCTTACCCTTCTGACCGCAGAAGAAACAAGGCAGCGTTTTCCACTGCTTTCTGAGGAGTATCAGTCTGTTCATGTCAGCGGGGCAGCCAGGGTGGATGGTAGAGCGATGAGGAATGCCCTTTTAAATGGGGCTGAAAAGCACGGGGCAACACTGCGACAAGGAGAGGCCACGTTGTTAAACGAAGACAATCGGATCATTGGTGTCAAAATAGGAGACGAAGTATTTCGGGCGGACGGAGTCATCGTGACGGCCGGGGCCTGGGCGAAGGAACTCTTTCTACCCCTTGGAATCAACTTTCTCGTATCCTCCCAAAAAGCGCAGATTCTCCATCTGCAAGCAGGGGGGCAGGAGACCGATGGATGGCCGGTCGTCATGCCACCCAATGATCAATACCTCCTTGCCTTTCCTGAAGGAAGAGTCGTGGCCGGGGCCACTCACGAAAATGATGTCGGTTTTGATCAGCGGGTAACAGCTGGGGGGTTGCACGAAATTCTTCACAAAGCAATGGACGTTGCACCGGGAATTGGTGACAGTGCAGTCCTTGAAATGAGAGTGGGATTTCGTCCGTTCACACCTGGTTTCCTTCCCGTTTTTGGTGTCATGCCGGGATTGAATGATGTCTGGGTGGCCAATGGACTTGGCGCATCGGGCTTAACGGTGGGTCCATATCTTGGTTCGGAGCTTGCGAAACTGGTTCTCGGTGAACCTACAGAACTTGATCCAGCTGATTATGATGTAGCAGGGGCCGTAGAGTAAAAGAAGAAAAAACCACTCCCCCTATCTTCTATAGGGAATGACCCTTATAATAGAGGGAGCGAAATTTAGTTTAGGAAGAAAAGGTGTTTACGATATGAGTTTATTGACAGTCAAAAACTTAACACACGGTTTCGGTGACCGTGCGATTTTTAACGATGTATCTTTCCGATTGTTGAAGGGTGAACATATCGGCTTGATCGGTGCCAACGGAGAAGGAAAGTCTACATTTATGAATATCATTACAGGGAAGCTTGAACCTGATGAAGGGAAAGTGGAATGGGCGAAAAGGATCCGTATCGGCTACCTGGACCAGCATGCTCAGTTGAAGCAGGGGATGACGATCCGGGACGTATTGAAAACGGCCTTCCAATACCTGTTTGATATGGAAACAGAAATGAACGAGCTCTTTGCCAAGATGGGGGAAGCCTCTCCGGAAGAACTGGAAGAATTGCTGGAGGAAACCGGTACTCTTCAGGATGCGTTGACGAATAATGATTTCTATATCATTGATGCCAAGGTGGAAGAAATCGGCCGTGGCCTTGGCTTGGATGATATCGGATTGGATAAAGATGTCCACGATTTAAGCGGGGGGCAGCGGACGAAAGTATTGCTGGCCAAGCTTTTACTCGAGAAGCCGGACATCCTGTTACTCGATGAGCCTACCAACTATCTCGATGAGCAGCATATCAATTGGTTGAGACGCTATCTGCAGGAATATGAAAATGCATTTATCCTGATCTCTCATGATATCCCGTTCTTAAATAGTGTCATCAACCTGATCTATCATATGGAAAACCAAGAGCTGAATCGCTATGCCGGGGATTACCATGAATTCAAACGTGTCCATGAAATGAAGAAACAGCAGCTGGAGTCTGCATTCAAGAGGCAACAGCAGGAAATATCAGAGCTGAAGGACTTCGTGGCCCGCAATAAAGCACGGGTATCCACCCGGAACATGGCCATGTCACGTCAGAAGAAGCTCGATAAGATGGATATGATCGAGCTTGCTGCAGAGAAGCCGAAACCGGAATTCAACTTTAAACAAGCAAGAACCGCCGGCCGGGTCATCTTTGAGACGAAGGATCTTGTGATCGGGTATGATGAGCCGTTATCAAAGCCACTCAACCTCAAGATGGAACGTGGTCAGAAGATTGCTCTATCAGGAGCCAATGGAATCGGGAAGACGACATTACTGAGAAGTATCCTTGGCGAAATCAAGCCGATCTCCGGTTCAGTGGAGCTTGGGGATTATCTTCATATCGGATATTTCGAACAGGAAATCAAATCAAAGAACAATAACACGTGCATCGAAGAGGTGTGGAATGAATTTCCTTCCATGAATCAGGCAGAAGTGCGTGCAGCCCTTGCCAAATGCGGTCTGACGACAAAGCATATCGAAAGTAAGGTGGAAGTGCTGAGCGGTGGGGAAAAAGCGAAGGTACGCCTATGCAAGCTTATGAACAAAGAATCGAATGTACTTGTATTTGATGAACCGACAAACCACTTGGATGTCGAGGCCAAAGAAGAGTTGAAGCGTGCCTTGAAAGAATACAAAGGTACGGTGCTCTTAATCAGCCATGAACCTGAATTCTATCAGTACGTAGCGACAGAAGTATGGAACTGTGAAGATTGGACAACGAAATTGTTTTAATGAAAAAGCCGAATCCCTCAAATAACTAAACCATTCCATTTTGAGGTGCTTTTCATAATTGGTATATAAAAAAGTAGAACTCGCCGAAGTGAATTTTGGCGAGTTTCTTTGTTAGGAATACAAAAAACTGTTCATTAAGATCTCTTGCCCTACCAGCGAGAGTAAAATAAGCGGAGATTTTCCGGCTACGTTCAGAATGGAACTTGTTTTGGGGGTGAATAAGCGGAGATTTTCCGCTTATGAACAGAAAAATCACCCATATTTGTATGTTTTGAGCAAATAGACGGAATCTTTCCGTCTATTTCAGCTTTTATATAGATTCATAACTACTTAAGCGGAATTTTTCCGTCTATTTACCAGCCCTGGAGCTTAACCTGATCTCCTAACCGATAAGTGAAGTTTTGCCCACCTAGTCATGTGTCTATTAATAAAAATACACCTGACGGGATTCGGATTATTTACATTACAGCTATTCTTCCAATACGGATTCCAAAGAAGAATACCCATTTTCTTCTAATCGGAGATCATCGAAGCTATGCTTCATATGTAGGTCGATCAGTTCCAAGAGTGTCTGCTGATCCTTGTTTTCAATGGCCTTCACCATTTCCTCATGTTCACGGAATCGGACATTTTCCCCTGGCTCTACATGATAGAAAACATCAAATAAAAACAAATACACATTGGATTGGATAAGCATTTCATCCATGTAGCGAATCAGGAATTTATTCCCGCTTATTTTTGCAAGGAACAAATGAAATTGCTTATTAAGCTCGACATATTTCAACAGATCCTTTTGTCTATACGTTTCCTGTTCTTCTTCAAGAAACATATAAAGCTTAGATATATCTGATTTTCTAACTTTAGGCAGGCCGTACTTTACGGTTAGAAATTCGATTTCTTTCCTTAATTCAAAAAAAGAAATGATTTCTTCCCTGGTAGGATGGACGACGAATGCGCCACGGTTCGGAATGATCTGAACCAGTCCTTCTGCTTCCAGCCGTTTCAATGCATGTCGGATAGGGGTCCTGCTTACAGCCATCTTCTGAGAGATGATTTGCTCGACCAGCTGAGTACCGGGTGCGATTTTCCTCGCCAATAAGGCGTCCTTTAGATGGCTATATACTTTTCGTTCTGTGGTCTGTCTTTTCTTCACGGTCATCATCCATTCAATCGAATATTTCCTTTTCTATCATATATGAAAAAGAGGCCAATCCAAAATCAGGTGCCTTCTATACAGAAGACACCTGACTTACGAACCAGCCTTTTAAGCGAATGATTTAAAATTATTGCCCCAGATTTCGTTCATGCTGTGTACCGTAATGAATGCTTTCTCATCAGTACATTGAATATATGATTTTAACTTGGAGAAGTCCTTGCGGCCGACAATGGTCGTGATGACTTCTTTCTGGTCATCGGAAAAGGCGCCTTTGGCTGAATGCACCGTAGCTCCTCTTTCAAGGTCTCCAACAATATATTCTTTGATTTCTTCGCTGTATTCGCTGATGATGACTACTTCTTTGTTTTCGTTGAAGAATTGAAGGGTGCGGTCAATCATCATCCCTTTCAACAGCAAGCCGAAGAATGCATATAATCCGACCTGAAGGCCAAAGAACCACGCAGATGCAACAACAATGAGAACATCTGAAGCAAGAACGGCACGTCCCAGTTCAAGTCCGGTAAATTTGTGGATGATTTTCGCCAGGACCCCTGTACCTCCGGCGGAAGCACCCTGATTAAATATCATGGCGACTCCGATAGCCCCAATCAACGTCCCGATGACAATTTGAATCAGGACATCATGTCCGATTGGATTCTGAAGAGGATGGAACACCTCTAATCCCCACACCATCCCGCTGAGGGAAAGACTCGCGAAAACAGATTTCAGGCCGAAACTTGGACCGATCAATATCAGCCCAAGAATGAATAACAACATATCCAGTGTAAACATGATGACGCCGACAGGTAAGTCCATAAATTGAGCAAGCACGATGCCTGCTCCGCTCGTCCCGCCTGTGCCCACCTTATTGGGTGAAAGGAAAAAATGTATATTCAATGCGATTAAAAACGCACCAAGAGATATGTTTAATAAAGAGTGAACTTGTTTCATTATGGAGCACGCTCCTTTTGAGTAACGGTAGTTTGAAAAACAATCAACCCGATTATAAAGAGTGTATAACCCCCTGTAAATGATAAATTCTTATGAAAGCATTTACGTATAAAAGTTTTTATAATGCATGTTTTCTGACATTTTCGCTGCCGAAAATAGGGGAGAAAAATTGGTTGACTTTTTTACCTAAGGTGATTAATATTTAAACAGGTTAAATATTAAATGAATGAACAGAAATGGAGGGTGAACTTGGACCCGGAACAAATCCAGCAATCTTATATAGATCGTTTGTTTACAGCATTTCACGTAGCGAATCGTCATATTCAGCAGGAAATGTCACTTGCATTGAAAGATATGAAATTAACAGGTCCTCAGTTTTTCATCCTTTATCTCTTGTCGACTTCAGAAGATATGAAATCGACGGAACTGGCTGAGAAGTTAGATGTAAAGCCAAGTGCAATCACCGTCATGATCGATCGACTGCTGAAGAATGATTTGGTCCTGAGACAAAGGGATGAAAGGGACCGCAGGATTGTAAAGCTGCAGCTCACTTCACTCGGTCGAGAGATTTTCGAGAAAGCGAAAAGGAAGAGAAGAGAGATATTCTCCCGTTACCTTGCTTATCTCGATGAAGAGGATATCGATCAGCTTGTCACGATTTACGAAAAGCTGGCCACAGTAATCGAGAACAATACAGAAGAATAAGGAGAGAACACATATGTCAGTACAACCAGGAATCAACAGGCGTTTAGTCCTGACCGGTTTGATCATCGGAATGTTCTTCAGTGCCCTTGAACAAACGGTAGTCGGGACGGCGATGCCGACGATCATCGCCGAACTGAACGGCTTTTCCATCTTTGCGTGGGTAACCACGGCTTACTTAATCACATCCACTACAGTCACACCGATCGTTGGAAAATTATCGGATTTATACGGACGAAGATTATTATATTTAATCGGGGTCATCATCTTTATCATCGGGTCAGGCTTATGCGCCACGGCCACTTCCATGGAGCAACTTGTGTTATACCGTGGTCTTCAAGGAATTGGTGGAGGGATGATCATGCCATTATCCCAGACGATCATCGGAGATATCTTCACGGCTGAACAACGTGCGAAATGGCAGGGAGTATTCGGGGCTCTATTCGGACTGAGCTCTGTCATCGGTCCATTCATCGGAGGCTTCATCGTCGATACGATCAGCTGGCACTGGATTTTCTTGATTAACGTACCATTTGGCTTATTATCAGCCCTACTATTATTCGTCGGCCTGAAATATGAGAATGTCGGTCGCCCGACGGATAAGGTAAGCATTGACTACCTCGGAATTATTACCTTGATTCCTGCACTTGTCCTCTTATTGATTGGACTGAACTTCGGCGGGGATAAATTTGAGTGGGTTTCAGGAACGAGCTTCCTGCTATTCGGAGGATCCATCGTATTACTTTTAGTCTTTGGTTTCATTGAAAAGAAAGCGAAAGAACCGATCCTTGATTTAAGCCTGTTTAAAAATCGGGTATTTGCCACAACGAATGCCTTAGGTTTCCTTCTCGGGTTAGGAATGTTCGGAGCGATCATGTTCGTGCCGATGTTCATGCAGGGTATTCTCGGTGTGACACCGACTCAAGCGGGGTCTACCATGACGCCAATGATGATCTCACTAATTGTGGCCAGTATCATCGGAGGTAGATTATTATTAAGGCTAAAATACCGTACCGTGCTGACGGCCGGTATGCTGATCACAGTAGTCGGATTCTTCTTAATGAGTACGATGGGTCCTGCTTCCAAAGAATATACGGCGTATATGTATATGATTGTCATGGGATTCGGAATGGGTCTTGTCATGCCGACACTTATGATCGCGGTTCAGAACGAGTTCCCTAAATCCCGACTCGGGGCGGTCACTTCATCTGCAACCTTCTTCCGTTCCATCGGGGGAACGATCGGGATCACCGTTCTGAATGCTGTCATGAATCAATCTCTTCAGGAAAATATGAAGGATGTGGCAGAACAGGCGAAAAATCCTGCTGCAGGTCAAATTCTGAGCGGACTAAGCGAAAAAACGGACGCCTTGTTCGGACTGCTCGTGACACCAGGCTTGTTGGAAGTGCCGAAAGAAATCGGAAGCATTGTTATTTCTTCGATTGAAATGGCATGGTCCGATGCGTTCACAACCGTCTTCCTGACCGGATTGATCTTCATTGCCATCGGTGTTGGAGTGGCATTGTCGGTTGGAAATGGAAAAATTAAGCGTGATAAAGAGTTACAGGAAGAAGCGCAAAGGGAAGAAACGGTCCTTAAACCAGCTACTGAATAATATGAAAAAGCCTGCTTTGGATGATTTCGAAGCAGGCTTTTTGTTATTGCCTCATGGGTTTCGATTGGGGTGGATTTCAATTTTATCATCGAAAATTAAAATATATCAGCGAATTCTCGATATCAGCAGTTCCCCCAAATAAATACCCAAGCCAATCTCCCTCTTCTTCAATTATTAAATTTTCTGAAAATATATTGACAATTTTCAGCATTCACGTTATCTTTTGAGTAGTTAAATATAACACATATTTTTATAAACGAATAAATAACGTTATATAAATATATTTTTATATCATGACAGGGAGGCAAATACATTGATTTTGCATGAGATAGAAACGGCAAGTCGATCGCAAATGGAACGCCTTCAACTAGAGAGACTTCAACAAGTTGCTTCAGTCGTGTATGAACGGGTTCCTTTTTACCGGGAGCAATTTGAGAGAAGGGGTATCAAGCCCGAGGATATAAAGTCTTTGTCAGACTTAAAAATGTTACCGCTTACAATAAAGAAAGACCTTCGTGATCATTATCCGTTCGGACTGTTTGCGGTAAAGCGTGAGGAAATGGTAAGGGTACATGCTTCTAGCGGTACGAGCGGAAAGCCTACAGTCGTAGGCTATACCCAGAATGATATTGATATGTGGGGCAGAATCGTCGCCCGCGCCATCGCAATGGCTGGCGGTAAACCGGGGGATGTTCTGCATAATGCATATGGATATGGACTTTTTACCGGTGGACTGGGCCTGCATTATGGAAGTGAGAAGCTCGGGATGATCACGGTACCGGTGTCAGGGGGGAATATGTCAAGACAGATTACATTGTTGGAAGATTTTCAACCGACAGTCATATGCGGGACACCGTCTTACGTTCTGAATTTAGCCGAATCCATGGAGGCACAAGGAAAGGATCCCGCTTCCCTGTCCATTCAATATGGAATATTCGGCGCCGAGCCATGGTCGGATGCAATGAGGAAGACCCTTGAGAAGAAGATGGGTATTAAAGCATGCGACATCTACGGCTTAAGTGAGGTCATCGGACCCGGTGTTGCCATGGAATGTCATGAGGCAAGGAACGGCCTTCATATTGCAGAGGACCATTTTCTTGTCGAAGTCATAAATCCAGATACGCTTGAGCCTCTGCCGGAAGGGGAGGTCGGTGAGCTTGTGTTTACGAGCTTAACGAAGGAAGCCTTCCCGATCATCCGCTACAGAACCGGGGATATTGCGTCGATCCAGCATGGAACCTGTTCTTGTGGACGGACAACCGTGAAGATGTCCCGGGTGAAAGGAAGAGTCGATGACATGCTCATCATCAGGGGTGTGAACGTGTTTCCATCTGAAATGGAGCACTTTCTGCTTCAAGTACATGAGTTGGCGCCGCATTATCAGGTTCATCTAAAGAAAAAAGGGGCTCTTGATACAGTTGAACTTCAGGTGGAGGTCACGGATGAATGCTTCAAAGGGGTGTCTCAAGATTTAATGCATGAAGGAATCAAGGATCTGGAATCCAGGGTGAAGAGCCTGATGAAAGATCGCTGCTACGTTTCCATGGATGTGAAGATCCGGGGTCCCAGAGAAATTCCGCGATCGGAAGGAAAGGCCATCCGGATTGTAGATCTTAGAGGAGAAGCCATGCTTCAATAATTTTTTTTGAGAAAAATAGTTATCACAAAATTCACGAGCATCGTGATAACCGTGTGATAAAAGGAGGGCTACGATGAGTGACGTACTATCAAATCAACCTTTGACGGAAGAAGAACGTATGGCTCATTTTATGAAAAAAATCGAAAACAACGAAAAGATCGAAGCTGATGACTGGATGCCGGATGAATACCGGAATGCACTGATCAAATTGATTTCCATGCACGGAATCAGTGAAATCATGGGGGCACTGCCCGAGAAGGAATGGGTCCCGAAAGCGCCGACCCTCAGACGAAAGCTTGGGATCATGGCCAAGGTTCAGGACGAGATGGGTCACGGGCAGCTTCTGCTTCGAGTGGCGGAAGATCTGATGAAGCCTTATGGGAAAACAAGAGAGCATATCATGAGAGATTTGTTTTCGGGAGATTTAAAGTTTCATAACGTGTTTCATATGGAAGCACCTACCTGGGGAGACGCTGGATTAATCGGCTGGCTTGTGGACGGAGCAGCAATCATCACCCAAACGAATATGCTCCATGCATCCTATGGTCCGTATGCCCGTGCGCTAAAGCGGATCTGCGCGGAGGAAGTGTTCCACGCCCAACATGGTGAGGCGATCATCATGGCCCTCGCAGAAGGTACTCCTGAACAGAAGGCGCTGGTCCAGGATGCGGTGGACCGCTGGTGGGAATCCCTGCTTATGTTCTTTGGACCGGGAGATGCGAAGACAACCGGATCTTCCAAACAGGACATCACGATTAAGTACAACATCCGGACGAAAACGAATGAACAGCTGCGTCAGGACTTTTTCACGAAATATGTACCGAGGATCCTGTCGCTTGGGCTGACCCTTCCGGATGAAACGATGTACTTCGATGAAGAAAAAGACTTATGGATCTATAAGCAGCCCGACTGGAGCCGCTTCAAGGAAATCATCCGAAATAATGGACCGAAATCGAAGGAACGCCTTCGTTTGAGGGAGTTATCCTACGACAACAATGCATGGGTACGGGAAGCATTAAGCCCTGGTGACCAAGTAAGTTAGAAGGGAATGAGACAGGATGTCAGATAAGGGGCAGAATTTTTATCAGGAGTTTGAAGTGTTTAGTAAAAGGACGGACGGGGCACAGATGCAGCATCAATTCAGTCTGCTTGCGCCAAATCATGAACTTGCCATGGTCATGGCCCAGGAGAATTTCATGAGAAGGGAGCCTGTTTCGGATATATGGGTCGTGAAGCGGTCGGATGTGCGGATGATGACACCCGAAGAAAGAGAGAGTGTCTCGCGACTTGATAATAAAGACTACCGGAACGCCAAGGGCTACGGTTATTTGAAAAAGAAGTGGAGACAGTACGAACAGGAAATGCTTGATGAGAAGGAAATCATGTCATGGGGAGAGTTGGTGAAGAAGAAATGAATGTGAAGAGTCCGAATGACATCCCGAATGCAGATTATAAGGAAGCCCTTTTGAGCCTCCTATATCAACTGGCGGATGACGATTTCATCCTCGCTTACCGAGGTTCTGAATGGCTGGGCCTCGCTCCCCATATCGAGGAGGATGTTGCGTTTTCGTCTATCAACCAAGACACGATGGGCCATGCGACGATGTTTTATCAGCTCCTTGAAGAGTTGGGAGAAGGAGATCAAGACCATCTCGCACATGGCCGTAAAGCAGGTGAAAGAAGAAATGCGATCCTGCTAGAAGAAGTGAACGGACCAGGAAACTATATGGAGGAACCCCGTTACGATTGGGCTTTCGCCGTTGTTAGACATTATTTCTACAGCGTGGCGAAAAAGGTGAGGATTGACGCATTAAAGAATTCCTCCTATGAACCACTTGCCGAAATGGCCATCAAGATCAACACGGAATTATATTATCACCTCATCCACTGGAAAACCTGGTTCATCCAATTATTTAATTCAGGCGGAGAAGCAAGAGAGCGGATGAATAAGGCGATTGAACGCGTGCTGGATGAATTCCAAGGAGTGCTCACTTTAGGTCCGGAGGGGAAAGAAATGTCCCTTATGGCTCTGATCGAAGGAGAAGAAATCTTAACGAAACGGTGGGAACTGGCCCTCGAGCCGGTCTTCAGATCCACTCAACTATCCTTTCCCCCGAATATAAGCATGAAAAAGGGGAATGGACGTTTAGGTGAGCATACTCCTGAATTAGATGCAGCGTTATCGACATTAAGCGAAGTCTATCAAACCAATCCCGCAGCAATCTGGTAAAGGATGAGGAGAAATGACGGCAACCGTATTAGATGTTCTTCAAACAGTGAAAGATCCTGAAATTGATTCCATCAGCATTGTGGACCTTGGTATGGTCAATCGGATTCATCTTGGTGACGATACCCTTGTCATCGAACTGCTTCCCACATTTGTAGGGTGTCCTGCACTGGACATCATTAAAGGGAATGTGGTGAAGGCGTGCAGGGAGGAGCTGGACATTCAATCCGTACAGGTGGAGTTCGTCTATTCTCCGCCATGGACATCGGATCGTCTGACGGTGAATGGACGGGAGCGGCTGAAGGAATTTGGCATCGCGCCTCCTCCTGAACATTTCACAGGGGAAGAAGATTGGCAGATTCACTGCCCGTACTGTGACTCCCCTTATACCTCCATGGAGAACCTGTTCGGACCGACCGCCTGCAGAAGCATCCTCTACTGCAAAGAGTGTCGGAACCCGTTCGAAGCCATGAAACCCATATCCACGATGATGTAAAACCTATTAAACTATTGAAAATTAAAGGAGAGATTCCATTATGGTAAAACTGATTGCATTATACAAGCACCCTGAAAACAAAGAAAAATTCGATGAGCACTACTTTAACACCCACGGTCCAATCACGGCGAAGATCCCTGGACTGAAAAAGATGGATGTTACTCGCATCGTCGGTTCACCTATGGGCGGGGAGGGCAAATATTACTTAATGTGTGAAATGTACTACGAAAGCCATGAAGCACTGAAGGCAGCCATGAAATCCGATGAAGGAAAAGCTTCCGGGAAGGACCTTATGGGCTTCGCCGCAGATCTCGTCACCCTAATGATCGGCGAAGAAGTGAATGAGTAAAGAGTATGAATATATCGTGGTGAGCGAGAGGGACGGACTTGGCTTCATTGAATTGAACAGACCGAAAGTCCTGAACGCCATCAATCGTCCCATGGTATCTGAGATCGTCCATGCTTTCGAGGCATTTGACCGGAACGACCGTGTAAAAGTGATGGTGTTATCGGGTAAAGGAAGAGCGTTTGCTGCAGGGGCAGATATTGATGAAATGGCAGAGGACGGCGCCATCGATCTGGAGCTACTGAATCAATTCACCGAATGGGACCGCCTTGCCTGGATCAAGAAACCGATCGTCGGTGCGGTTCAAGGGTTTGCCTTGGGCGGAGGATTCGAGCTTGCCCTTTGCTGCGATCTTCTCTTTGCCGCTGAAGATGCGGGTTTCGGGTTTCCTGAAGTGAATCTCGGCGTCATGCCGGGAGCAGGTGGAACCCAGAGACTGACGAAGCTGATCGGAAAATCCCGTGCCATGGAGTGGCTGTTGTCAGGAGACATGTTCACAGCGACTCAAGCACTCCAATGGGGAGTCATCAACAGGACGATCCCGAAAGAATTATTAATGGAAGAAACCGAGAAATTTGCTAGGAAATTAGCTGCAAAGCCACCGCTTTCCCTTCGCCTGATCAAGGAGTCCGTTCATAAAGCCGTTGATTCCTCAATCTATGAAGGAATGCAATATGAGCGTAAGAATTTTTATCTTCTTTTTGCCTCTGAAGATCAGAAAGAAGGCATGAAGGCTTTCGTGGAAAAACGCAAACCTGATTTCAAAGGAAAATAAGGAGGCTGCAGCATGTTCGAAACGATTAAGTATGAAGTGGAAAATAACGTAGCCTGGATCACCTTGAACCGACCGGATAAGTTGAACGCATTTATCCGTCAACTGAATCTGGAAATTCAGAAGGCGATCAAAGAGTCTTCGCGAAATGAAGAAGTGAGGGCGATCGTCATCACCGGGGAAGGCAGGGCCTTTTGTTCGGGGCAGGATCTGAGTGAAGTGGATGAAAGTATGGATCACGGTGAAGTACTCCGGAATAACTACGGACCGATGGTGAAGGAAATTGAGCAATGCGAGAAGCCGGTGATTGCCGCGGTCAATGGTGTGGCGGCAGGAGCTGGATTCAGCCTGGCACTGGCTTGTGATTTCAGGCTCGTGTCAGAGAAAGCAAGTTTTGTGCAGGCATTTGTACATGTCGGATTAGTCCCTGATTCAGGGAATCTGTATTACTTATCTCAAATTGTTGGATACGCGAAGGCATTGGAGTTGGCCGTATTTGGAGAGAAAATCAAAGCGGATGAGGCAGAAAGGCTGGGCATTGTCACGAAAATCATCACAGTTGATGAATGGCAGGAAGAGACAGCTGCCTTTGCCGAAAGGATCGCCTCCATGCCAACGAAGGCAATCGGTTTGATGAAGCGGTTATTGAAGGGCAGTGGAGATCTATCCTTCAACGAATACTTAGAAAAAGAAGCCTGTGCCCAGCGGATCGCTGGCAAGACACAGGATCATCTCGAAGGTGTGACAGCCTTTTTGGAAAAAAGAAAGCCAGCCTTTCACGGAAAATAATTCAATCAAAAAGGAGATGGAGTTATGTCTACAGTAAAAGAGCAAAGCTTTGAAGTCCTTGAAATGAAAAGAGAGCATTATTCATTGGTGATCAACGGTCAACGTATGGAAAGTACGACGGGAGAAACGTTCACGACGTACAACCCGGCAACAGGTGAAGCCATCGCCACCGTTTCACTTGCATCAGTTGAAGATGCTGAAAAAGCGGTTGAAGCAGCCAGAAACGCATTTGATTACGGTAAATGGAAGAAGTTCCCGATCAATAAACGTTCACGTGTGCTTAACAAAATTGCAGGCATTATGAGATCCCGTTTCAATGAGCTTGTTTCCCTTGAAATCATGGACAGTGGGAAATCGCTATCCGCGGCACAAGGCCAAGTGATGCAGGCAATCGAAGACTTCGAATTTTATGCAGGAGCGATCGTGGGTCACCGTGGGACCGTCAATAACGTACCGGGTCAATTTACGAACGTTGCAGAGAAAGAACCCGTCGGAGTTTGTGCCCAGATCATCCCTTGGAATTATCCGTTGATGATGGCGGCGTGGAAGATTGCACCTGCAATTGCAGCGGGCTGTTCGGTTGTCGTGAAACCAGCGACGCTTACACCTCTGACAGCCATCGTACTTGGGGAAATCTGCATTGAAGCGGGAGTGCCTGAAGGGATTGTCAACATCATCCCGGGTGCTGGTTCTTCAGTAGGTAATTACTTAGTGGAGCATGAAAAGGTGGATAAAGTGGCCTTCACTGGTTCCACTCCGATCGGTAAAAACATTATGGAAAAAGCGTCTCAAACATTAAAGAGAGTCACGCTTGAATTAGGAGGGAAATCTCCTAATATCGTCTTTGAAGACGCCGATGTGGATGCAGCCGTCGACGGTTCCCTGTTCGGAATCTTCTATAATACAGGTCAATCCTGTGAAGCCCGTTCCAGATTATATGTGCACGAAGATATTTACGATGAGTTCATGGAAAAATTCGTTGAAAAGACGAAGAAGCTGAAACTGGCCGATCCCCATGACAAAGGCACTCACATCGGGGCCATCATCAACCAGGATCAGCTAGATACGATCGATGGATATGTTCAGTCTGCCAAAGAAGAAGGAGCGACAATCTTAGCTGGAGGAAGTCCTGCCAAAGTGGAAGGGTTCGAAAATGGCTACTGGTATGAGCCAACCATCATCACAGATGTGAATCATGATATGAAGGTTGTGAAAGAAGAGATCTTCGGACCGGTCGTGGTCGTGATGAAGTTCAAGGATGAAAAAGAAGCGATCAAACTGGCAAACGACAGCGAATATGGATTAGGTTCTGCCGTATGGACTCAAAACCATGGTCGTGCCACAAGAGTATCGAAAGCGATCCAGGCAGGAATCGTCATGGTGAACTGTCCGTTCTCTGCGTTCCCTGGTACTCCATTCGGTGGTTACAAGCAATCCGGATTCGGCCGTGAGCTTTGCGTGGAGACGCTGGACCTGTATACAGAAACAAAGAGTATCATTTCTTACTTCGGTAACCGCCCGTTAAATCCGTTTGGTGTATAAGAAGACATAATCAAGCAAGGGGTTGCCCAATCAGGGTCAACCCCTTATTGCGAGAAAGGGGAAACCAGACATGACACAGCATATCGTCGTCGTAGGCTCCGGTGTGATGGGAAGAGGGATTGCTTATGTAAGTGCCACAGGAGGCTTCCGCACCACACTGGTTGATATTAATCAAGAACAGTTGGAGCATGCCAGAAATGAAATCGGGCTCATTTTCCAAAAGGGAATCGAACGAAACAAGCTCACTCAGCAGGAGTATATAGAAGCAAAAGAGCGTATGAGTTATTCAACGAATCTGTCCATTGCCGTGAGGGATGCCGATGTGGTCATCGAAGCCGTTCCGGAAAAAACAGACATCAAGCGTGGCGTATTCGAAGTGCTCGATGCCCATGCCCCTGAATATTGTTATTTGGCGACCAATACCTCTACCATGAGTCCGACTGAGATCGGCTCCTTTACGAAGCGACCCGACAAAGTGATTGCGATGCACTTTTTCAATCCTGTACATAAGATGCCCCTCGTTGAAATCGTGAAGGGATTGGAAACAAGCGATGAAACGGCGGAGGTCATCAGTCAGGTAGCCCGCATGATGGGGAAAGAAACGGTGGTCATCAATGAGTTCCCTGGTTTTGTCACAAGCAGAATTTCTGCACTTGTCGGGAATGAAGCTTTTTATATGCTTCAGGAAGGTCTTGGCTCTCCTGAGGAAATTGATAAAGCGATCAAGCTCGGCCTGAATTATCCGATGGGACCCTTTGAATTGGGTGATTTAGTCGGATTGGACACACGCTTGAACAATCTCAAGTACCTTCACGAAAAGCTCGGGGAGAAGTATCGTCCTGCTCCATTATTAGAGAAATACGTAAAGGCCGGACGCCTGGGCAGAAAATCAGGCAAAGGGGTCTATGATTATTCAGAAGCGAAGGAAAAGGAGCATCAGTCATGAGAGAAGTGGTCATTGTCGATGCTGTCCGTACTCCGATCGGAAGATATAAAGGTGCGTTGAAAGAGGTCCGCCCTGATGATTTGGGAGCTCATGTCATAAAAGCCCTGGTGGAACGGAACCCTCTCGTTCATGTAGATACCATTGAAGAAGTTGTACTTGGAAACGCAAACGGTGCCGGGGAGGACAATCGGAATGTCGCCCGGATGTCGACTCTTCTGGCAGGACTTCCTGTTGAAGTCGGAGCAACCACCATCAACCGTCTATGCGGTTCTGGACTGGACGCTGTGAACTATGCAGCAAGGGCCATTTTAGCAGGAGAAGGGGAGGTCTTTATTGCCGGCGGTACCGAGAGCATGACCCGTGCCCCGTACGTCATGGCAAAACCTTCAAAGGATTTTCCAAGAGGAAATATGGAAATGTTCGATACGACGATCGGCTGGCGCTTCGTCAATTCCCGTCTGAAGGATAAATACGGGACCGATTCCATGCCGGAAACGGCTGAAAACGTGGCGAAGCAGTTCGGCATTTCACGTGAAGAGCAGGATCACTTTTCTTATTGGAGCCAAATGAAGGCGAAACGTGCCATGGATGAAGAACGTTTCAAAGAAGAGATTGTACCGGTAGAGTTAAAGGATAAGAGAGGCAATGTCTCTACCTTTATGATGGATGAACACCCAAGACCGGAAACCAACAGTGAAAAGCTGCAAAAACTAAAGCCTCTGTTCCAAGGGGGGACCGTGACGGCGGGGAATGCTTCCGGAGTCAATGACGGGGCATCTGCCCTTTTACTTATGAGCAGGGAGAAGGCCGAAGAATTAGGCGTCACCCCCCTTGCCCGCTATGTGACGTCTGCCACTGCGGGCCTTGAACCTTCTGTCATGGGACTGGGTCCGATTTATGCCACACAGAAGGTCCTGAAGCGTTCAGGCCTCGCCCTTGATCAAATTGGCTTAGTCGAGCTGAACGAAGCCTTCGCTGCCCAGTCCATTGCCTGCATCCGTGAACTTGGACTGAGTGAAGAAATCGTCAACGTCAATGGCGGTGCCATCGCATTCGGTCATCCACTCGGAGCCAGTGGAGCCCGTATCCTCACCACCCTCCTGTATGAAATGAAGAAGAGGAAGGTTCGCTACGGTCTGTCCACCATGTGTATAGGTGTCGGCCAGGGAATCGCGACCCTGGTGGAAAACATAGATTCGTAATTGCCCTGTCATTGCAGGGCTTTTTGTGATTAAGACGATTCTTTTTTAGAAAGGATAGACGTGAGGTGATAGAGATGGAATTTGAAATCATGACAGTCGAAAGTGAGATCCCTTGCCTTGTCGTCGCAGATGAGGATAACGGCCGATTTATGATCAGGAAAGCCGATACAAGCGGGGAAGTGTTCAATAGCCAGGAGGAGCTTGTGAATTGGATCGAGGCGAACTGGTCCAAGGAGAAGGTCGTGAATACGTATGATTTTGTGAAAATGCTGGAGATGTTGAGGGTGTATCATTGAGGATCAGGCTCTATGGGATGAGCCTGGTTTTTTATTTAACTACTCAAATTCAAGAATATTCATTTATTCCCCTTGAATATTTATGATATTATATTAACTAATCGTAAAAATAACGTTATAAAAAGAACGCGATAGAACAAAAGGAGAGGCAGCCATGAATACAAGATCAATGATCTTTACACTATATGGGGACTATATTCGGCATTACGGAAATAAAATCTGGATAGGCAGTTTGATTCGCCTGCTGAATGAATTTGGTCATAATGACCAGGCCGTCCGAGCCGCGATTTCACGGATGAATAAGCAGGGATGGGTCCAGGCGGAGAAACAGGGAAACAAAAGCTATTACTCCCTGACTGAACGTGGTGAGATCCGAATGGAAGAAGCGGCAAACAGGATTTTCAAGTTGAAGCCCGAGCAATGGGACGGTAAATGGAGGATTCTGATGTATTCGATTCCCGAAGAAATCAGGAGCATACGGGATGAGCTGAGAAAGGAACTCGTATGGAGCGGTTTCGGAACCCTGTCGACGAGTACATGGATTTCACCTAACAACCTGGAGAAGCAGGTGCAGTCCCTGATCGGCAAATATGATATTAAAGAATACGTCGATTTCTTCATCGCAGAGTATGAAGGTCCCAATGAAAATCAGCGGTTGATTGAAAAGAGCTGGGATCTGAACGAAATCAATGAGCGCTATCAGGAATTCATCTCACACTACAGTCAACAATATATGATTGATAAGAGTAAAATCGGGAAAGGGCAAATGAGCGATGCCGAGTGCTTCGTGGAAAGAACGAAGCTCGTCCACGAATACCGGAAATTCCTCTTCGTCGATCCGGGTCTGCCGGAAGAGCTTCTTCCCGAAAAATGGATGGGAGCCCACGCAGCCAATCTATTTGCTGATTACTACAAAGAACTTGCAGAACCGGCATCCCGATTCTTCGAAAGTGTATTCGAAGACGGCAACGAACTGAAAAACAAAGATCGGAGCTATAATGTGATGACTCATCCGTTATTGCTGGATTGAATTCCGTTGCATTTTTAGACACAGTATTAAATAGAGTGGCAAAACTACTGGCATTTGCAATCCCGTTTTGATTTTATAGGTTGATATAAGCTGGTCAATTAGAGTATCCAGGTTCAAGAGAGAGCGCACTTATCAGTTGGGAGATCAGGTTAAGTACCAGAGCTGATAAATAACCGGAAGAATTCCGCTTAATTCATCATGACGATTAAAAAAGGATGAAATAGCCGGAAAGATTCCGCCTATTGACCCGTAAAATACAAAAATGGGTGATTTTTCTGTGCATAAGCGGAAAACCTCCGCCTATTTATCCCCAACACAAGTTCAATACTGGACTTACCGGAAAATCTCCGCTTATTTTTGCTGGTTCTAAGACATCTTAGTTAAAAAACTACGATGATCCATATCAAAAGTATTTAAATAAGGATTTTGTAATCCTATTAAAGAAACTCGCCAAATTTACTACGGCGAGTTTTCCTTTTTTATATACCATATTGATGCTACTAACACTGTCATTTCGGCACATATTCTTAAAGTAGCACCTCAATATTGGCAGGTGTTTTTTGATGGGCGGACCTCAATAATTTGATAAGTCACTTGTCGAACAATTCCAAAAAGTATAACATTAATTTAACGAAGGGGGATTTTCATGAATAACTTAACGGACATACTACATATAAAATATCCAATCATCCAGGGCGGCATGGGGAATATCAGTAATGCTCCGTTGACTGCGGCTATCTCTGAGGCGGGGGCATTGGGTACAATCGGTGTTGGAACGATGAGTGTGGAAGAAGTAGAAGAAATCGTTATAGATACGAAAAAGAGAACCGGCCTGCCTTTCGCACTGAACATACCGGTTGCCATCACTCCTCACCTGAAGGATATGATCAGGCTCGTCGTGAAACACGGGATACCGGTCGTATCCTTATCCGCAGGGAACCCGGCTCCATTCATTCCTTATTTCCACGAACACAACGTAAAGGTGATTTGCGTCGTTGCTTCGAAAAAGCAGGGGAAGAAAGCGGAAGATGCAGGAGCAGATGTGATTGTGGCGGAAGGATATGAAGCTGCCGGGATTAATTCAAATCTAGAAACGACAACATTGGCGCTCATTCCTCAACTCGTCGATACGGTGAAGATTCCAGTAGTGGCAGCAGGGGGGATCGGTGATGGCCGTGGACTGGCCTCTATGCTTGCCCTTGGTGCCAGTGGGGTGCAGATGGGGACACGTTTCATTGCGACACAGGAAGCTCCTTTTCATGAAAACTATAAATCTACCCTTGTGGATGCAAAGGACGATAGCACCGTCATCGTGGGACGTTCCGTCGGCAGGGTGAGACGGGTGATGAAGACGCCATACGCAGCAGGATTGCTTCAAAAAGAGCAGGAGGGTGTGGCTCTTGAAGACTTCAGTGTGATGACTTCTGAGGAATATCATCGTATCGGTGCGCTTGAAGGGAAGTTGGATCAGGGCTTTATAAACGGCGGGCAGGTGTCCGGACTTGTATCCGATATTCCAACGGTAGCAGAGCTACTGGAGAGAATGGTGAGCGATGTAAAAGGGATTTTTAGAGAGCTTTCAACTAATGCTATGCGATTTTAATAGATGGAAGTTTCCAAAGCGCTACTCCTTGTTGGGAGAGTGCTTTTTTTGGTTGAGTTCACAAACCCACACAAGTTCAACAATTTTCTTCACAAATCCTACGTTCAAGTCAGAAAGCTATAGCACAAAACTATTAAATAAGTCGGAATCGCAAATTTTTGGCCTCTTCGCGATAGGTAAGACGATAAAATTTGCGACTCAAAGATCACTAGACAAAGCTAGTCAAAAGCTATGACGCCACACCAACATCCATTCCACGCCAAATTTTCCTCAACTTCCTCTAGATATTCCCCTCCGGACCGTCTATACTAGTATTAATTTTTAAATTTTCCGAATATTATTGACTATTTTGTGACAGGAGTGATACTATAACGTTGTATTTACGTTGAATGGTATTTTTATCATACCTGGATTTGCTAGTCTTGCAGACTACTGATCATATATCTCAGGAAGAGAAAAAGGGGGATTTCTGTGAAGAAGAAGAGTTTATTACTTGTTGTTATCTCTATGTTATTTGGAATGCTGATTCTATCAGGATGTGGTAGTGATAAGAGCTCCGGCGATGGAGATGGTGAGAAGCAATACGTGATCGGGGTAACCCAAATCGTGGAACACCCGTCTTTAGATGCTGCGTTTGAAGGTTTTAAGAAGGCTTTGTCTGAAAACGGTTTCAAAGAAGGTGAAAACGTTAAATACGATGTTCAAATCGCTCAAGGGGATCAAAGTAACTCACAAAGTATCGCAAAGAACTTTGTCGGGGACAGTGTAGACCTCATCTTTGCAAACTCAACCCCAAGTGCACAGACTGCACTGAATGCAACGAAAGATATTCCGATCGTTTTCACGTCTGTTACAGATCCGGTTGGGGCTGAACTGGTAAAGTCCTTTGATGAACCAGGTGAGAACATTACCGGGACGACGGATACTCATCCAGAAGCCATTTCAAAAACACTTCACTTTATTACGGATGAAATGAAAGCGAAGAAAATCGGGATTGTGTATAATTCCGGGGAACAAAATGCTGTTGTTCAAGTAGCTGAAGTGAATAAGCTTGCTAAAGAAGCAGGTGTAGAAGTGGCAGAGGCTACGGTTTCAACGTCAGCTGATGTCAAACAGGCGACGGAATCCCTTGTTGGAAGAGTCGATGCCATTTACATCCCTAAAGATAATACAGTCGTTTCAGCACTTGAGTCCGTCATTACGGTGGCAAACGACAAAGATATTCCTCTTTTTGTCGGGGAACTCGATTCATTGAAAAAAGGTGCGATTGCAGCAAGTGGATTCAACTATGAAGATCTTGGTTACCAAACAGGATTAATGGCAGTGAAGATTTTGAAGGGTGAGAAAAAACCTTCTGAAATCCCTGTACAGGCTCCGGAAAACTTCGAGCTGATGTTCAATAAAGCAGCAGCTGAAGAACAAGGTGTGGAAGTACAGGAAACCTGGTCAGATCTTGGAAAGTTTATAGAAGAACAATAGGAAGGGATGATGATTCGTGCCAACAGCTATATTCGCATCCTTTGAATCTGGAATCATTTACGCTATTATGGCCCTCGGAGTCTACCTGTCCTTTCGGATCTTGGATTTTCCTGATTTAACAGTCGACGGCAGCTTCGTAACCGGAGCCGCTGTCGCTGCAACCATGATCGTCAGTGGCGTAAACCCCGTTATCGCAACTCTTACAGCGATAGTGATCGGATTTGTAGCAGGGTGTATAACAGGATTACTTCATACGTTTGGTAAGATCAATGCCTTATTATCAGGTATTTTAATGATGATTGCCCTCTATTCCATCAATCTCAGGATCATGGGGAGATCGAATGTCCCTTTGCTTAGTCAGGACACTGCGTTTACAGGAGTAGAAGGGTTTTGGTCCCCTCTTGGAATCGATGCTGCCCTAAACAAGTTATGGGTTGCCGTGGGTCTCGGGGAACCTGTTCCTGGGACATGGAGCATTTTATTCATCATGACGATCATCACGCTTGTGATCAAGTTTTTGACAGATGCATTCCTGAAAACGGAAATCGGATTGGCGCTTAGGGCGACTGGGGATAATCAGCGGATGATCCGCAGCTTCTCTGCCAATACCAATCTGATGATCATTCTTGGATTGGGAATTTCGAATGGGATGGTCGCATTATCCGGTGCTTTGATCGCTCAGTACAGCCGATTTGCAGATGTCGGAATGGGGATCGGGATGATCATCATCGGACTTGCTTCTGTCATCATCGGTGAGGCGTTATTCGGAACCAAGTCCATCGCCCGCACGACCTTAGCCGTCATAGGGGGAGCGATTATCTATCGATTAGTCGTATCCATGGCGCTCAGGGTGGATTTCCTCGAAACAGGGGATATGAAACTGATCACGGCGACCATCGTCATCCTTGCCCTTGTCATGCCTAAAGTGATGGAGCGTTACAAGGATAAGAAACGAAAGGCGGATCGAATGGCAGAACGGGTAACTAAAGCCACGATATCGGAGAGAAAGGGTGATGGCGGTGTTACAGTTAAATCGAATTCATAAGGTATTCAATGAAGGGACACCAGATGAAAAAATCGCCCTCGATGATATCCAGCTCTCTCTGAAACCAGGGGATTTCGTCACGGTCATCGGCAGTAACGGCGCGGGGAAATCTACACTGATGAATATCGTTTCAGGTGTCCTGCTTCCTGATATCGGGAATGTTTTGATTGATGATCACGATGTATCAAAGGTTTCTGAGTATAAACGGTCTAAGCTGATCGGCCGCGTTTTCCAGGATCCCATGGCAGGCACGGCGCCATCCATGACCATCGAAGAAAATCTGGCGATGGCGTATTCGCGGAACCGGACCCGAACCTTCAAAATGGGGGTCACCAAAAAGCGGAAGCTCTTCTTTAAAGAAGTACTTGAATCCCTCCACCTGGGACTTGAGAATCGCTTGAACGCAAAGGTGGGGTTGTTATCAGGTGGTGAGCGGCAGGCCCTCTCCCTTTTGATGGCTACCTTCACCGAGCCGTCGATCTTACTTCTGGATGAACATACGGCAGCGTTGGATCCAGCCAGGGCAGACCTGATTACGAACCTGACGAAGGAGATTGTCGAGAAATATAAGCTTACTACTTTGATGGTTACCCATAATATGCAGCAGGCACTGGATCTTGGGAACCGGCTTATCATGATGGATAAAGGACAGATCATATTGGAAGTGAATGAAGAAGAGAAGAAGCACCTCACCGTCGAGGGACTTCTCCACGAATTCCAGCGGATCCGCGGCAGTAAGTTGGCAAGTGACCGCGCGCTTCTTTCATAGTATCGGTAAAAAGAATAAACAACCTTCAGTAAAAAGCAACGGGACTTTGGTTCCGTTGCTTTTTTGCGTAAAAGGAGGGACGGACCTCCGCATTAGGTATCGTCCAGCTCCGGCGGCTAGAGGCTCGAGGTCATAAGTCAAACAGTCCAAAAAGGCAAAAAACGCCTTTCCGGCCTGTTCGCCTTATGCTTGTCGCCTCTGGGCGAGCCGCCTCCGCTTTAGGTATCATCCAGCTCCGGCGGCTAGCCCCTCGAGGTCATAAGCTAAATGAGCCACGAAGGCAAAGAGCGCCTTCATGGCTCATTCATCTTATGCTTGTCAGGGCTGAACGAGCCGCCTCCGCTTTAGGTATAGGTCCGTCCCTCTGCATAACTTATATTAATATAATATTTTAAATATTATAACAATTTATTGACTATTTATAAAACAAAATGTTATTATATCGTTGAATTAACGTTATATAAAAATATATGATTCGTTGGTTTAAAGGGGGAAAGCGATGAAGTCTGGATTAGTAATAGGACGTACCGCCGTTGTATCGGCAGAGGTAACCCCCGGCATGTATGCCCAGTTTGAAGGGAACGTGGTACACCCTGTATATTCAACGGTTTCAATGGTATATCACATGGAATGGGCATCCAGAAAGATTATTCTACCCTATTTGGAAGATCATGAAGAAGGGATGGGGGCAAAGGTGAGCGTGGAGCATATGGCTCCAGCGAAGTTGGGTTCCTCTCTTGATATTAAAGCGAACGTCATAAAATATGAACGCAATATCATCCTGACCGAAGTGACTGTCATAGATAAAGAGAATGGCAGAATCATTGGAAAAGGTGAAGTGAAACAAGTGGTGCTCCCAAAAGAGAAAATCAAAGAAAGAATAGAAGAAAACTAGTATTGATCCACTTTTTAATCAAGCAGTAGAAGGAGGAAGATCAGTGACAAATGTATCGACAAAAGTGAAAGCGGTTACAAAGAGAGAGTTTACAGGGGGAAATGACATGGATATGTTCCAAAAGATACAAAACCATGAACAGGTTGTATTCTGTAATGATGAAGAAACCGGCCTTAAAGCGATCATTGCCATACATAACACCACTCTGGGACCGGCGCTTGGCGGATGTCGGATGAGACCTTATGCATCAGTCGATGAAGCTCTTGAGGATGTCCTCCGCTTATCGAAAGGAATGACCTATAAATGTGCTGCAGCAGATGTGGACTTCGGCGGGGGGAAGGCGGTCATCATCGGCGATCCGGAAACAGACAGACATCCGGAGCTGTTCCGTGCCTTCGGTCAATTCGTCGAATCCCTTAACGGACGTTTCTATACAGGAACCGACATGGGGACCACCCCTGAAGATTTTGTTTTCGCCCTGAAGGAAACAAATTGTATCGTTGGAGTCAATGAAGAGTACGGTGGAAGCGGAGATTCATCCATTCCGACTGCCATGGGAGTCATCTATGGCTTGCAAGCTACAAACCGGAACGTATGGGGTTCGAAAGATCTTCATGGGAAAAGCTACGCCATTCAAGGGTTGGGAAAAGTAGGTTTTAAAGTAGCTGAGCGCCTTTTGGAAGAGGGAGCAGACCTTTATGTAACGGATATCAGCCAAAGGTCCATCGATCAGCTGGTTGCGAAAGCGAAGAGCATGGGAGCTGCCCTCAAGGTCGTATCAGGTGAAGAGATCTACTCTGTCGATGCTGATGTCTTCGTTCCTTGTGCCATCGGTGGAATCATCAATGATCACACGGTAGATCAGCTGAAAGTGAAAGCAGTAGTGGGATCAGCCAATAACCAGCTATTGGATCTCTCCCATGGGATGAAGCTTCATGAAAAAGGGATCCTCTACGCTCCTGATTACATTGTAAATGCCGGAGGATTGATCCAGGTAGCTGATGAATTATACGAACCGAACAAAGAACGTGTACTGCAAAAGACAAGCGCCATCTATAACAGCCTTCAGAATATTTATCTGCAATCAGAGAATGAGCATATGACCACGGTGGAAGCCGCCAATCGGTTCTGCGAGGACCGGATCCACGCGCGTACGCGAAGGAACAGCTTCTTCTCTCATGCGAAGCGGCCGAAGTGGTCGGTTAGAACATAACAATTTGCAAACTAACATGCTGGGAACGTTCACCATTTGGGACAACAAACAGTTAAAGTGGCACAACAAACTCTAAAAGTGGCACAAGTTACTCCACGGAATAATCAATTCATAATAATGCAATGCATTTTTCATTCTTAAAGAGCTCTGTTGGCATTACCTATACAACTTTACGTCTAAATTGCCACAGGAAAAGCTAAATTCCAGTTATTTTTCAATAAGAATGTCACGCACCACCAATAAAGCACCACAAGAGGTGATGAAATGATCGAGGAATTTCAACTGGTCCAGGTCATGGATCGACAAGGACAACTCATTCAAAGCGAGTATGAAAAAGACATTTCAGAAGAATTGGCCAGAAATTTTCACCGGCATCTCACCAGGATCCGCATCTTTGATCGCAAAGCGGTAAGTCTCCAAAGGCAGGGACGCATCGGGACGTACGCGCCCTATGAAGGACAGGAGGCATCCCAGGTGGGGAGTGCACTAGCCCTTCAAGAGAAAGACTGGCTGTTCCCGTCCTACCGAGATCACGGGGCCACCATGACGTTCGGTCATTCCCTCCTTCATATTCTTCTTTTCTGGAAAGGTCGAAATGAAGGATGCGTGCCTCCTGAAGGGAAGAACATCTTCACTCCTGGGATCCCGATTGCCACCCAGCTACCCCATGCGGTAGGGGCTGCTTACGCTGAAAAAAGAAAGGGTACCCGAAATGCAGCAATTGTGTATTTTGGTGACGGCGCCACTTCGGAAGGCGACTTTCATGAAGGATTGAATCTGGCTAGCGTTTGGGAGGCTCCCGTCGTCTTTTTTAATCAAAATAATCAATATGCCATCTCGGTTCCCATTCATAAGCAAATGAAAACGAAAACCATTGCCCAGAAAGCACTAGCCTATGACATTCCAAGTGTACGCATCGACGGCAATGATGTTTTTGCTGTTTATTTTGAAACATTGAAAGCGTTGGAAAGAGCGAGAAACGGGGACGGACCTACCTTGATCGAGTCTGTGACATGGAGGTATGGGGCCCATACGACGGCCGACGATCCGACGAAATATCGTGATCAAGAGGAAAGCGAGAGCCGTCGCAAGGATAACGATCCTCTTGAACGTTTAACACACTTCATGAAAGAAAGAGGATGGTTGGACGAGGAATGGATGAATAGTGTTCAAAGGGAATATGCGAAGGAAGTGGACCTGGCCGTTGAGGAGTTGGAAGCCTATCCCGCGGCTGACCCGGGTGTGATCTTCGATTATGTGTTTGCCACTCCTACGTGGACGATTCAGGAACAAAAAGAAAAGCTCCTTGAGCAATTGAGAGGTGAATAGAATGAGCACCTTAACGAAAATGAAGACATTGACGATGGTCCAGGCCATAACGGATGCAATGAGAGTGATGCTTCAGGAAAACGAAGATGTTCTGTTGATGGGTGAGGATATTGGGACGAATGGTGGAGTATTCCGGGCGACTGACGGACTGCAGCAGGAATTCGGTGAAGATCGTGTTCTTGATACACCTTTAAGTGAAGCAGGGTTTATCGGCGCGGCCATCGGGATGGGGTTGAATGGTTTTCGTCCCGTAGCGGAGGTCCAGTTCTTGGGGTTCATTTATCCTGCTTACGAGCAGATCATGACTCATGCTTCCAGAATCCGTGCCCGTACCCTTGGGCATTTTAGCTGTCCGCTTGTGATCAGGGCTCCCTATGGGGCTGGTGTAAGGGCACCTGAAATCCATTCAGATAGTACAGAGGCACTGTTTACCCATATGCCGGGTATCAAAGTGGTTTGTCCTGCAACTCCATATGACGCTAAGGGACTCTTGATTGCCGCCATTGAAGATCCCGATCCCGTCCTTTTCCTTGAGCCGATGAGGTGCTACCGGTCGTCTAAAGAAGAAGTGCCGGAAGAGAAGTACACCGTTGAAATCGGGAAGGGCAAGGTGGTCAAAGAAGGGGAGGATGTCACGATCATTGCCTGGGGTGCGATGGTGAAGGTAGCGGAGGATGCAGCCAGGGAAGCGGCGGACAAAGGTATCTCGTGTGAGGTCCTTGACCTTAGAACACTTTATCCCCTTGATAAGGACCTCATCTCAAATTCTGTCCAGAAGACGGGAAGAACAGTGGTTGTCCATGAAGCCCATGCCACAGGCGGAGTCGGGAATGATGTACTTGCGATCATCAATGACACATCCTTTTTATATCAGAAAGCGCCGACTGAGCGCGTAACGGGATTCGATACGCCTGTTCCTTATTTCGGATTTGAAGATTTCTATTTACCTGACAGTAAACGTGTGCTTGCTGCAGTGGAAAAAGTGGCACGTTATTAGACAAGGAGGGAGTCCATGGAAGTCAAGCTTCATGATATTGGGGAAGGAATGACCGAAGCCAATATCAATCACTTTCTTGTGAAAGTGGGGGATATCGTGAAAGCGGATCAACCACTTGTGGAGGTTCAAACAGATAAAATGACGGCGGAGATCCCTGCGCCATTTTCAGGTGTAATCAAGGAATTTACGGTGAATGAAGGGGAGACGATCCCAGTAGGGTCGACGGTCCTGCGGATGGAGAAAGAACAAGGTGTGTCGACTGGCAGCCGGCGGATTGTTCCTGAAACCACTCAAATCGTAACGAAAAAAAGAATCCTTGCTTCCCCTTATACAAGGAAAATAGCGAGGGAAAATGGTGTCAACATCGAAGAAGTGAAGGGGTCAGGAGCCGGGGGAAGAATCGTTGATGAGGATGTTCTCCTTTATATGAAAGGCGAAAGCGCGACAACCCCAAGGCAGGCAGAAGAGCGACAAACGGCTGCCTCTCCAGTTTCAGTAGAATCTGCTGGGCATACCATCCCATTCAGGGGCAGACGCAAACAAATCGCATCCAAAATGTCGCAGTCGCTCATAACGATCCCGCACTGTACCCATTTTGAAGAAATAGATGTTACGAATCTACTAGCCTGGAAAGATACGATGAAGGCAAGTGGTGGCTCCATCTCGATGGGAGCATATTTTATCAAAGCTATTTCTGTTTGTTTAAAAGAGTTTCCGATCTTCAATGCCCGCCTCAATGAAGAGGAAGAGTGTGTCGAGCTTCAAGCGCATCATAATATTGGGATTGCAGTCGACACAGAAGAGGGATTGATCGTTCCTGTCATCAAGCAAGTCGAAAGGAAGACGATGAAGGACATTCACGCTGAAATGAAGGACCTGACCATCAAAGCTCAAGATGGCAAGTTAACGATGAAAGAAATCAAAGGCGGAACCTTTACGGTGAGTAATGTAGGCCCGTTGAACGGATCGATAGGAGCGACTCCGATCATTAACGAGCCGGAAGTTGCCCTGCTTGCGTTTCATAAGACGAAGAAGCGTCCCATGGTGAATGAAAAGGATGAAATTGTCATCCGATCCATGATGAATCTATCCATGTCCTTTGATCATAGAGTGGTAGACGGCGGGACAGCCGTGAAGTTTACAAATCGATTAAGCGATCTGATTGAACACCCTCAATCCATGCTTCTGGAGTTGATGTAAATGGTAGTGGGAGAAATTACGGAAGATAAAGATGTTGTCGTTATCGGAGGAGGTCCCGGGGGCTATCACGCAGCCATCAGGGCAGCTCGCCTCGGTAGACAGGTAACATTGATCGAACGGGAGGATCTTGGAGGGACCTGCTTGAATAAAGGGTGTATCCCTTCAAAGGTATTCACGCATTTTGCCCAGGAATTTAAGAAAATGAAGCACCTGAAAGAAATGGGGATGGAGTTTGGAGAAGTGGAGGCGAATCTCTCTACCCTTCAACACTATAAAAATAAAAAAATATCCCAGCTGCGAACAGGTGTGGAATCATTGTGCAAAGCGAATAAGGTTGAGGTCGTCAAAGGGTCGGCTTCCTTCCTGTCTGAATCCCGTATCGGGGTTGAAAACGGTCATGAGTTTTCCCTCTTCAATTTCAAAGAGGCGATCGTGGCAACGGGCGGTGATTTTTATTATCCAGAAGGAATCAAGTTTGATTCTGACCGGATCCTGAAGGAAAGAGAGATCTTTCAATTGAAGGACATCCCAGAGGAACTGATCATATATGGGGCCGATTATATTTCACTGGAAACTGCTTCTGTATTCTCCATACTGGGAAGCCGTGTCACCCTTGTATTGGATGGGGAGTTTTCATTTGACTCCGCCATCACCAAAGAACTGTCCCGGCAGCTGAAAAAACAGAAAATCAATGTAATCAAGGATTCCCAGCTGCGAGCGGTCATTGAGAGGGACGGACACCTCATGGTAGAGCTGGAAAAAGAAATCGGAGAAACGATTTCAATCGAAGGCTCTCACTTTGTCATGAGCGGCCAAGTAAGGCCAAACCTATCCGAACTTGGACTCGACCGCCTCCCATTGGAAATAACAGAGCAGGGGTATATCCGGACAGATCGAGAGGGACGGACCTCCATTCCGCATATTTGGGCGATCGGGGATGCGACGGAAGGTCCGTCCCTCGCAGTGAAGGCGATCAAGCAGGGGAAGGTTGCAGCTGAGGCGATGGCTGGCCTCAAGGTGGAAGTGGATCTGCAGTTTGTGCCGACGGTGGTGCAGATGAGCCCTCCGATTGCGTACGCGGGACTTACCGAGGAGGAAGCACGGAAGGAAGGCTATTCCGTCACCGTGAGTGAAAATCCAGTCAGAGGAAATGGGTACGCACAACTCACAGAAGAAAAGGATGGATTCGTGAAAGTCGTGTCAGACATTGAAACGGATGTGGTCCTTGGTATTCATATGATGGGAATGGGAGCAGTCGAGCTGATCACTACCGGTGTCCTTGGCCTTGAGATGGCAGCGCGGGATGAAGACTACCGTTTTCCACTCTATCCCCACCCGAGTATGAATGAAAGTCTACTTGAAGCAGTCGAGGGGTTAAAGGATGATGCCGTGCACATGCCTCCCCGAAAAAAAGAGCTTGCCAGGTAATTGAGGGACGGACTTCATCACAGAGAAGCGTTTAAGCTTTACTAGCCGCTCTTGAGAAGTTCTGTGAAACTATTTAATATAATATTCAGAATATACTAACGTTTAGTGGAGGGATTAGGATGCAAGAAAATGTAGCAAAAAAACAGGTGAAAGTAGAAGATGTATTCCCGGTAAGAGATGTGGACTATTTAGAGTATTATACAGGTAATGCGAAACAGGCCGCTCATTTCTTCTGTACAGCATTCGGCTTTAAGACGGTTGCCTACTCAGGACTGGAAACGGGGAATCGTGACACAGTATCCTATGTACTGCAACAAAACAAAGTCCGTTTGGTGATTACAGGCAGCCTGCACGAAGGAAGCCGAGTGTCCCAATTCGTGAAGCATCACGGAGACGGAATCAAAGACATCGCCCTTGTAGTGGATGATGTTGAAAAGGCTTACACGGGTGCGGTATCCCGCGGTGCGATTGAAATCATGCCCCCTTCCACCCTTGAAGATGATAACGGAAAAGTGAAAAAAGCCATCATTGGTACATATGGGGATACGATTCATACCCTGGTGGAACGTAAAGACTATAAAGGGATCTTCATGCCTGGATTTGAAAAATATGATTCAGCTCTTAAACATGAAGATGCCGGTATCATCGCTGTCGATCACGTCGTTGGAAACGTTGAAAGCATGGAAGAGTGGGTAGAGTATTACGAGAAAGTGATGGGCTTCAAGGAAATGCGTCATTTCACAAACGAAGACATTACAACCGAATACTCAGCGCTTATGTCCAAGGTTATGCATAATGGCGGCCGCATCAAATTCCCGATCAATGAGCCGGCTGAAGGAAAACGCAAATCGCAAATTCAGGAATATCTTGAGTTCTACGGTGGACCGGGAGTTCAGCACATCGCGATCTTAACGGAAGATATCGTGAAAACAGTCGGTATCTTGAAAGAAAATGGCGTGGAGTTCCTCAACACTCCTGATTCCTATTACGAAATGCTTTCAGAGCGTGTCGGGGAAATCGATGAAGAGATTTCGAAAATCAAAGAATTGAATATTTTAGTAGACCGCGATGACGAAGGATACCTCCTTCAAATTTTCACGAAGCCTATCGTGGATCGTCCTACATTATTCATCGAAGTGATTCAACGTAAAGGGGCAAGAGGATTCGGGGAAGGAAACTTCAAAGCACTTTTCGAATCCATCGAGCGCGAGCAGGAACGCAGAGGAAATCTATAAACAATAAAAAATAGATAGATAGAGAATAGATAACGGGGGTCAAAGGACCGGTCAGGGGGTTAACTCATGGAGAGCCGCTTCTACGCTTACGATCGTACAGATTACATATACGATCATAAAACGTGAAGATGAGCTAACACGTGAGTCGACCCCCTTCATCCATGAGGAAAGCGGGGATCCATGTATGACGTTAAAGTTCAAAACAAGAGAAGCGGTCACGCATATCGCTCCATATGTGCTGGGAAAGACACTTGGGGATTTACAGAAGGAGCATAACTTAAGCTCGATCAGAAAGCTGTCGGAGAATGAAAATATATATGGCTGCTCCCCAAAAGTGAAGCAGTGGTTCAAAGAGAACGGAAGCGACCTATTTTTATATCCGGACGGAGCAGCTGTCGATCTTAGTCATAAGGTTTCCACATTTTTAGGGGTTCCGAAAGAACAGCTCGTATTTGGAAATGGATCTGACGAAGTGATCCGCCTGCTGACGAGAGCTTATGTAAGCCCTGGAGATGAAGCCATTATGGCTGATGTTACGTTTCCGAGATATCAGACCAATGTGTTGTTGGAAGGAGGCACACCAGTCATTGTCCCTCTTGTGAATGGAACACATGATTTACAGAGTATGCATGACCATATCACTTCCAATACGAAGCTGATCTTTGTGTGTAACCCGAATAACCCGACTGGCACGATTGTTGGAAAAAAAGAGCTCCTGCAATTTATCGAAAGCGTACCTTCACATATATTAGTGGTGGTGGATGAAGCTTATATGGAATACGTCACAACTGATGACTACCTAGAAACCTTGCCTCTTCTGGCCTCATTCGAAAATTTGATCGTCCTGAGGACATTTTCAAAAATATATGGCCTTGCAGGACTAAGGGTCGGATTCGGTGTCATGAATGAAGAAGTAGCCGAACAGCTACGTAAAGTGAAGGATGTCTTCAATGTGAATACGGTAGCCCAGAAGTCTGCGATCATCGCACTCGAAGATCAAGCGTTCATTAGAGAGTGTACTCATAAGAATGAACAGGGACGTCTATATTTGGAATCTGAATTTGACCGTATGGGTATTTCCTACTTCCCGTCCCAATCAAACTTTATCATGGTCGATACAGGATTGAATGGAGACACAGTCTCCTATGAGCTGGTGAAAAAGGGACTCGTCGTCCGTTCCGGAACGCTTCTCGGGTATCCGACAACGGTTCGGGTCACAATCGGAACAGAAGAGGATAATAAACGGTTCATCCATGCGCTGGAAGCCATTTTACGAAATGAAGGGGTGAACTGAATGGATATCAAACCAGAGACACTCGAATGGCAGTCAGCCTATAAATTGATGATCGGATCGATTTTGCCAAGACCGATCGCTTTTGTATCGTCCCTTGATAAAGAAGGGAATGCGAATCTTGCACCTTACAGCTTCTTCACTGCTATCTGTGCAGATCCTATGCTTCTCTGCTTCTCTCCCATGAGGAGGGGAAAGGATGGCAGCAAAAAGGATACGCTTGAAAATATCGAAAGCACGAAGGAGTTTGTCATCAATATCGTCAGTGAAGAGTTTGTAGAGGAAATGAACAACTGTGCCATAGAGTTCGATAGAGGCATTGATGAATTCGAACAGGTCGGGCTCACGAAGAAAGAGTCCATTACGGTACAGCCTCCGGGAGTCTCTGAAAGCAAGGTCCAATTGGAATGCGTTCTTCATGAGGTCCTTCACTTCGGCGATCACCCTGGTGCAGGGAGCCTTGTCATCGGGAAGGTCGAATGTGTGAGGATCAATGATGAGCTTTATTACGATGGAAAGATAGATTCAGAGAAACTCAAACCGGTCGGAAGGCTTGCCGGCCAGATGTATACGAAGCCACTATCCGATTCATTTGAATTGATTCGAAAAAGGTGATGACACGTGAAACTGGTTAGTTTTGAGAAAGAAGGAGAAGTACGGGCAGGCTTCCTCCAGGGTGAACTGGTTGTAGACATCCATGTTGTAAGTGGAAAGTGTCTTCCTAAAGATTTGTTATCCATCATCGATCTTGGAGATGAAGGCCTGAAACGAATGAAGGAGCTTGGCACATTTTCAGCGGAGAACGAGGGAGTGTATTCATTACGTGAAGTCGCACTCAAGTCGCCGATTCCAAGACCTGTCAGCATAAGGGATTTCTATGCATTTGAAGAGCATGTGAAAACGGCCCGAAAACGAAGGGGGCTGGATGTGGTTCCAGAGTGGTATGACATCCCCGTCTTCTATTTCACGAACCACTTGGCTGTGAAGGGTCCTCTCGATTCCATCGAAATTCCTACAGGCTGTGAGTGGCTCGATTATGAACTGGAAATCGCCTGCGTCATCGGGAAAAAAGGCAGGAACATTTCCAGGGACAAGGCGGAAGACCATATTTATGGATATGTCGTCATGAATGACTGGAGTGCCAGAGACATTCAGAAGCATGAAATGAAAGTCGGGCTTGGTCCAGCGAAAGGAAAGGATTTTGCTACATCCATCGGCCCGTATCTGGTGACAAAGGATGAACTGGAAGTCTATCGCAACGGTGACCGTTTGGACCTGTCCATGACGGCGAAGGTGAACGGGAGACTCCTATCCGAGGGGAATTATCAAGATATTCATTATACGTTTCTGGACATGATCGAGCGTGCCTCCAAAGACGTCACCCTGTACCCAGGTGAGATCATCGGATCCGGTACTGTAGGTACAGGATGTATCTTAGAGCTTGGGCCTGAAACACACCCGTGGTTGAAGCCCGGGGATGTGGTGGAATTAGAGATTACGGGACTGGGAGTTTTGCAGAATACGATTGCCATGAGAAGAGAGGAGGAAGAGCATGTACTATCGTCAACTGGGGAACATACCTCATAAACGTCACACCATGTTTAAAAAGGATGATGGCACGCTTTACAGGGAGCAGGTCATGGGAACGAAAGGGTTCTCAGGGACACAGTCCATTTTGTATCATCATCATTTGCCGACGGCAGTGGCGAAAACAGAGTATTTAGGGAGTTATATGCCGGAGTTTGAAGAAGAGGGGGCTTTGCGCCACCGACATTTCTTTACAGACAGAGTCGAGAAAAAAGGATGCGCATTGAAGAGTCGTGAGTATTTACTCGGAAATTCGGATCTGCTGATCGGAACGGCTTATGTCACGGAAGAGATGACAAGCTTTTACCGGAATGGTGATGGGGATGAAATGCTTTATATCCATTTTGGGAAAGGGAAAGTGGAAACCATGTTCGGAACGATCACGTATGGAAAAGGGGATTACGTGGTGATTCCGATTGGAACGATCTATCGTGTCGTTCCCGAAGAAGAAACGAAGATGCTGATTGTCGAGTCCTTCAGTCAGATCACAACGCCACGCCGCTATCGCAATGAGTATGGACAGCTATTGGAGCATAGTCCATTTTGTGAACGTGATATACGTGGGCCTGAGACTCTTGCAACCATGGATGAAGAGGGAGAATTCGAGGTGATCACTAAATCCAGGGGTGCCCTTCATTCCCATGTCTTGGATCATCATCCATTGGACGTAGTCGGATGGGATGGATATTTGTATCCGTGGGTATTCAACATTGAAGATTTCGAGCCGATCACAGGCCGTGTCCATCAGCCGCCGCCTGTTCATCAAACGTTTGAAGGGCATAACTTTGTTGTGTGCTCATTCGTGCCGAGATTATATGATTACCATCCGGAATCGATCCCTGCTCCTTATAATCACAGCAATGTGAACAGTGATGAGCTTCTGTACTATGTGGAAGGAAACTTCATGAGCAGAAAGGGAATCAAGGAAGGATCGATCACCCTTCATCCGAGCGGTATTCCACACGGTCCTCATCCAGGAACGACGGAAGCGAGCATCGGAAAAAAAGAAACCTTGGAACTCGCCGTGATGATCGATACCTTTAAGCCGTTGAAGATCGTAAAGAAAGCAAAGGATGTCGAAGATCCAAATTATATGTTTACGTGGGTATAGGTAAGAGGCTGGGACAAAACCCTCCTCTGAAATGAAAAAGCCGGTGAAATTTTACAAAAAGTAAAA